>JANOPZ010000081.1:0-54133 GCA_031422195.1 Limoniibacter sp.
CCATCGAGACGCCGGTTGTTGCGCCGATCAAAGCTGCACCCGCCGTTGAATAAGCCGCAACGATTGGCATTTTATAGCGCCACGACAATAATCCGGATTCAATGCCAACGGCCAAACAGATTGCGGTAATCCAGCTGGCGGTTTGTCCGGTTGTTGCGCCAACGGCCTGCGCCGCAGAAATGATGATTGCCAGCGTGCCGCCAAAGCCAACGAAAGATGCTGTGATGGCAGCAGAGAGCGCGGAAATGGGAAAGGGATTTAAGGCCATGGCATTTACTTTGATTGCGAAGCGTCGTGGGTGGTTAAGTCGTGGGTAGTTAAATGGTCTAGAACTGCGCGCTCCAGCAAGATCAGATCCTGTTCCCGTGACAATCGATGGTCACCATCTTTGATCAAGGTCAATGTCACATTGTCTTGCGGCAAATGCGACATGAGCTTAAGCGCATGGGTATATGGCACGTCCGGGTCAGCCATGCCTTGCAAAATAACCACCGGGCAATGCGTATTAATAATCCCTGTAAGCACACGGTTCTTACGCCCATCTTCGATCAATGCCCGTGTATAAACCGTCGGTTCAGGGCCATATTCTGATGGTTGTTCGAAATAGCCTTTTGTTGCCAGATGCTTGCGCCGCTCAGCGGTTAGTGCCGACTCAATGAGATCAGAGGTGAAATCCGGCGCCGGCGCAAGCAGCACCAACCCGGCCAGCCGCCGCTGTTGATCATTGGCAATCATATTTTGAACCAACCGAAGCGTAATCCATGCGCCCATCGATGAGCCCACCAATATCAAAGGTCTATCGCTGGTGAAATGGGCTATCACTGCTTCGGCATCGCCAAGCCATTGTGAAATCGTTCCGTCCACAAAGCGCCCACCACTTTCGCCATGGCCGGAATAATCAAACCGTAAAAACAAAAACCGGTGATTTTCTGCGAGCGCTGCAAGGCGTTGGGCTTTGGTGCCGCGCATGTCAGAGTTAAAGCCGCCAAGCCAAACCACGACGGGCGTTTTATTATTCGATGACGTTTGCGCAAACCGTACGGCAATTGCATTTTCACCAACTTGGATGAGTTCTGGTGCTTGGATGAATTCTGGTGTTGGAAGACAGGGTGTACCGGTGTTTTGCGTCATAATGGTTCGTTAAAAGTGTTGCTTTTATCCGTTTTGCTTCATGCCTTGCTATGGCGCAAATAGCAAAGCAGACATATAATCTTGACATTGCGACTGCTTTCTTGCACTCGCCTGTGGCAGTTCGACGCTACCGGACTAACCCCTGTCAATGCGCCCTTTTAACAAATCTGGAGATCACGCCCATTCGCCGACCCTTTAAAGCCACCGCACCCGTTAAAGACGGGCCACGCTCAAATTTCGATATCACAGCCCTTACTGTTCAGTTGATCGGTGCCGAGGGTGAAAATTTAGGGCCAACGCCCACCCGCGACGCCATTCGCATGGCCGAAGAGGCCGGGCTTGATCTGGTGGAGATTTCTCCCAATGCCGTGCCGCCGGTTGCCAAAATCCAAGACCTTGGCAAGCTGAAGTACGAATCCCAGAAAAAAGCTGCCGCCGCGCGCAAAAAGCAAAAAATCATCGAGATCAAAGAGATCAAGATGCGGCCCAATATCGACACCCATGATTATGACACCAAGATGAAGGCCACCCGCCGCTTTTTTGATGAGGGTGATAAGGTGAAAATTACACTGCGTTTCCGTGGCCGTGAAATGGCGCATATGGATTTGGGCATGAAACTGCTCGACAAGGTGAAGGCCGATGTGGAGTTGATTGCCAAAGTGGAGGCCGAGCCGAAGTTGGAAGGCCGCCAAATGATGATGATTCTGGCACCGCGCTAAGATCAACTCTATTATACAGTTGCGCCGCTAAAGCTGATACGCTAAGTGGCCCGTGTTCAAACCGCCCGGCAGGGCATGCCGTGGCGGTTTTTCATCGCTAAAATCAAAAAAACAGGTGTTCCGGTTTCCCGCGTTCAGCCTTTAGGAGAAAAGCCAAATGCCCAAGATGAAGACAAAGTCTTCTGCAAAGAAGCGGTTTAAAATCACTGCCACCGGTAAGGTTATGGCGGCTGCGGCCGGCAAACGCCACGGTATGGTTAAACGTTCCAACAAGTTCATTCGTGATGCTCGCGGCACAATGGTTCTGGCAGAACCAGATGGCAAAAAAGTTATCAAGAATTATCTGCCAAACGGCCTCTAAGCCGCGGCAATTGAACCCAATTAGGAGCTAGATCATGGCACGTGTAAAACGCGGCGTTACGTCCCACGCCAAACATAAGAAGGTAATGAAGGCCGCTAAAGGCTTTTATGGCCGTCGTAAAAATACCATCCGTATCGCCAAGCAGGCTGTCGAGAAATCGATGCAGTATGCTTATCGCGACCGTAAAATCAGAAAACGCACCTTCCGTGCGCTTTGGATTCAGCGCATTAACGCGGCTTGCCGCATGCACAATTTGTCTTACGGCCGCTTCATTGACGGCCTTAACAAGGCGGGCATCGAACTTGACCGTAAAGTAATGTCAGACATGGCGATCCATGAGCCACAGGCGTTTGCCTTGCTCGTTGAACAATCCAAAGCATCATTGGTCTACCTCAAAGACACCACACCAAACGCTTTTGAGCGCGCCATCGCGGCCGTTTGAGAGTTTAACCAAAACTAAACTCCTCAAGGGCTTGCGGCGGTTTCCGGCGCAGGCCCTTTTTTTCGTTTACTTGTCTTTTTGTTTCAACGGGTAGAAATTGTATGAGCGATCTAAAAAGCCTTGAAACCGAATTAATGTCGGCGATCCACGCAGCGGGCGATGAAGCGGCAATCGAGGCCGTGCGCCTTGGCGCAATGGGCAAAAAAGGCACAGTTTCTGAACTGCTCAAATCCTTGGGTGCAATGACGCCTGAGGAACGAAAAGAAAAAGGCGCGGTAATCAACGCTTTGCGCGATGCTGTCACCACGGCGCTGGCCGATAAAAAGCAGACGCTGAAACTGGCAGCAATCAATGTGCGGCTGGCCGCTGAGCGCGTGGACGTAACTCTGCCGGTTCGTCCGTCGCCGGTTGAGACCGGACGCATTCACCCGATTGCGCAAGTGATTGACGAGATCACCGCGATTTTTGCCGATATGGGTTTTGCCATTGCCGAAGGGCCGGATATCGAAACCGATTACTATAATTTCACCGCATTGAATTTCCCCGAAGGTCACCCGGCGCGGGAAATGCACGATACGTTTTTCTTAAAGCCGGATACCGACGGCAAAAGGAAAGTTCTGCGCACACATACATCGCCGGTGCAAATCCGCACCATGGAAGCGCAAAAGCCGCCGATACGGATTGTGATCCCCGGTAAAACCTACCGTCAGGATTCTGATGCGACCCATTCGCCGATGTTTCATCAAGTTGAAGGCTTGGTCGTTGATAAAACCGCCAACATCGCCAATTTGAAATGGATTTTGGAAGAGTTTTGCAAAACCTTTTTTGAAGTTGAAACCGTCAATATGCGGTTTCGGCCGTCGTTCTTCCCGTTCACCGAGCCATCGATGGAAGTCGATATTCAATGCGACCGCTCCCGCCCCGGCGAAGTGCGGTTCGGCACAGGCAAAGACTGGATGGAGATATTGGGCTGCGGCATGGTGCACCCGAACGTACTGCGCGCTGGCGGCCTTGACCCTGAAGAGTATCAGGGCTTTGCATGGGGCATGGGCATCGACCGCCTCGCCATGCTGAAATACGGCATGCCTGATTTACGCGCGTTTTTTGACGCCGATGTGAGATGGGTGGAGCATTATGGATTTAGGCCGCTGGACTTGCCGACATTGTTTGGAGGGTTGAGTGCTTAATTTAATCGTGGCCACAATTAAATATTTGTGATAAATGGATTTGGAATGGGATGAAGACAAGCGGCAAAAAGCGCTCAAGGAGCGTGGCTTGGATTTTGCCGATGTGACTAAGTTTGATCCGGCAACCGTAATCATCGACGCTGATATAAGACGATTTTATGGTGAGCCGCGTTTTAATACTTACGGTGAGTTGAATGGAGTTCCGTGCACCTATTGTTGGACACCACGGGCGAATAAAACGCGCATCATATCGATGAGGAAAATGAATGAACGTGAACGCAAAGTCTGGCTTGAAGCCATCAAAGCCGCTACCAACAATGGATGATTTGATGGCGGATCGCGTTACACTCGATGAATATGAGTTAGCGCATGGTGAGGATATTCCAGAATTTACAATGGAAGTGTTTGCCCGCGCCCGCCCGCTCAGCGATTTTCCCGAACTCGCTGAAGCCATGCGCCGTGCGCGCGGCGAACGCGGGCCACAAGTTGCGCCGGTGAAGCAGCGTGTAGGCCTCCGGCTTGATGCGGAAGTTGTGGCGCATTTTCGCGGCACCGGCCCGGGCTGGCAGGCGCGTATCAATGATATTTTGAAACAGCATTTGCAAAAACAGCAATCGAATGATGCTGAAGGACATAAAAAGTGAAATTCACACTCTCTTGGCTTAAAGACCATCTGGATACCGACGCTTCGCTCGCTACAATCGTTGAGACACTCACCGCCATTGGCCTTGAGGTTGAGCATGTTGACGACAAGGCTGCTCTTGAGCCCTTCGTCATCGCCAAGGTGGTCACTGCTGAAAAGCACCCGAATGCCGATAAGCTCCGCGTGTTGATGGTAGATATTGGCAAGGGCGATTCGATCCAGGTTGTATGCGGTGCGCCCAATGCGCGGGCGGGGATGATCGGGGCGTTTGCCGCGCCGGGGGCCTATGTGCCAGGCATTGATACAACGCTAGCCATCGGCTCAATTCGCGGTGTGGAATCACGCGGTATGATGTGCTCTGAGCGCGAATTGATGATGTCGGACGCCCATGATGGCATTATCGATTTGCCGCTCGATGCGCCCGTGGGCACCAGCTTTGCCAGTTACGCAGGGCTTGATGACCCGATGATCGAGATCAACTTGACGCCTAATCGGCCGGATTGCACCGGTGTTTCCGGCATTGCACGGGATTTGGCAGCGGCGGGTTTGGGCACGCAAAAGTCACCCAACATTCCTGTCATCAAAGGTGTTGGTGCTTGCTCTGTCAACGTTACCATCGAAGATGCTGATCTTTGCCCGGGCTTTGGTTTGCGGCTGGTGCGCGGCGTTAAAAACGGCACATCACCCAAATGGATGCAGCAGCGTTTGATTGCAATTGGCCTTCGGCCGATCAATGCGCTGGTGGATATCACCAATTATATGACATTTGACCGTGGCCGCCCTTTGCATGTGTTTGATGCCCAAAAGGTTGCGGGCAATCTGGTTGTGCGCCGCGCCAAGGCTGGCGAAACAGTGCTGGCTTTGGATGGCCGCGAATACACATTGAACACCGAAAACTGCGTTATGGCTGACAATAATGGCGTTGAATCCATCGCCGGCGTGATGGGCGGGAGCCATTCAGGCTGCGATGAAAACACCACTGATGTGCTGATTGAATCAGCGCTGTGGAACCCGCTGAACATTGCCCGCACGGGCCGTTCGCTCGGTATTATTACTGACGCCCGTTACAGGTTTGAGCGCGGAGTTGACCCGCGCTTTATGGTGCCGGGTTTGAATTTAGCAACGCAAATGGTGATTGATCTGTGCGGCGGCGTTGCGTCCGAAGCCATTGTCGAAGGCTATATCGAAGCCCCGCTCGCCGAAGTTGCGCACCATGCACCCGAAGTTGAACGTTTGACCGGTTTGAAAGTAAGCAAACACGATCAGTTGGCGATTTTGGCGCGGCTTGGGTTTGAGGCCGAGCAACGCGGACCAGACACCATTTTGAAAGTGCCATCATGGCGCACCGATATTGACTATAAGGGTTCGCCGCGTGCGGATATCGTGGAAGAGGTGATGCGTATTGTCGGCGTCAACGCGATTGCGTCACAGCCATTGCCGCGCTTGGCGGGTGTTGCAGGCAAGATTTTAACACCCTTGCAAATTAGGACGAGATTGGCGCGCCGTGCACTGGCTGCACGCGGCATGGCCGAGTGCGTCACCTATTCGTTCATTCCTGCGGCCCATGCCGAAGCGTTTGGCGGCGGCAGTGCGAGCCTCAAACTTGAAAACCCGATAGCTGCCGATATGAGCGATATGCGGCCATCATTATTGCCGGGCTTGATTTCAGCGGCAGGGCGTAATGCGCGGCGCGCGCGCGGCGATGTTGCCTTGTTTGAAGTGTCTGGCATTTATGAAAACGACACACCGCAAGGCCAGCGCCGCGTGGCCGGTGGTATCCGCCGTGGCACAGCCATGATGGCAGGAACAGGGCGTGATTGGCGGGGCAATGCGGTGACTGTATCAGTTTATGATGCCAAGGCCGATGCAATGGCCGCATTGGAGGCAGCCGGTGCACCGGTGGCCAGTTTGCAAATTGGAAACGATGCGCCCGCTTGGTTTCACCCCGGCCGTTCAGGCATGTTGAAACTTGGCCAGAAAGTGCTTGGGCATTTTGGCGAACTCCACCCGCTCACCTTGGAAGCGCTGGATGTTAAGGGTCCGATCGTTGGTTTTGAAGTTTGGTTGGATAGCCTGCCCGAACCCAAAGCCAAAGCCACGCGCACCAAACCGCGGCTTGACCTATCAGCATTTTTGCCGGTCAAGCGCGATTTTGCCTTTGTGGTAGATGCCACAATTGATGCTGACAAGATTTTGCGGGCCGCCAAAGGTGCTGATAAAAAGCTAGTGTCAGATGTGTTGGTGTTTGATGTGTTTGCCGGTGCTGCTCTTGGGGCAGGCAAAAAGTCTGTTGCTATCGAAGTGACGTTGCAACCTGCCGAAAGCACGCTAACAGATGAACAGCTTGATGCCGCGTCCAAGGCGATTGTTGCAGCCGTTGAAAAAGCGACTGGCGGAAGCCTGCGCGGTTAGAAAATTGAAGTAGGAGATAATCATGTTTCGTTGGGGTATTTTATCAACGGCTAAAATTGGCCGCGACCACGTTATTCCGGCAATTGCCGATAGTGAAAACGGTGTGGTTGCGGCTGTTGCCAGCCGGGACCTTTCCAAAGCTCAAGCGCTTGCCGCACGGTTTGGTGCGCCACATTCGTTCGGTTCATATGAGGCGATGCTGGCAAGCGACGTTGTTGATGGTGTTTATATTCCGCTGATCACGTCTGAGCATGTGCGCTGGGCGATAGCTGCTGCCAAAGCTGGCAAACATGTGCTGGTTGAAAAACCACTGGCGCTGCACGCTTCAGAAATCGCGCCTTTACTGGCGGTTGAGCATGACACCAAAGTGCTGATTTCAGAAGCCTTTATGGTGACCTACCATCCGCAATGGTGGAAAGTGCGCGAATTGCTGCAATCCGGCGTCATCGGCACCTTGAAGCATGTACAAGGCGCGTTCAGTTATAATAATGCGGGCGATCTTGAAAACATGCGCAACCGCGCTGACCAAGGCGGCGGTGCATTGCCCGATATTGGCGTTTACCCGACCGTGACAACGCGGTTTGTCACCGGCAAGGAACCGACACGCGTTTCTGCAACGGTTGAATATGAAAACGGGGTCGATGTTTATTCGAGTGTTCGCAATGATTTCGGCGGCTTTGAACTCAGCTATTATTTGTCAATGCGCATGGCCAACCGGCAAGTCATGGTGTTTCACGGCGATAAAGGCTTTATCGAGGTACATGAGCCGTTTAATGCCGGGCTTTATGGCGACCCGGTTGTAACGCTTTCAAATGGCGATCATAGCGAGATCACAGCATTTCGTTTTGGTGGCGCAAAGCATTACCGTGAAATGGTCGAGGCGTTTGCCGCCCATGCGACAGGCAAGCCCACCAAGCCGGTATTCCGATTAGCGGATTCTATTGCCAACCAAAAGGCGTTGGATGCCGTGTTTCGCGCCGGTAAACGCAGTGATGGCGGCTGGGAAGCGGTTTAAGTCGCAGGTTGAATCATTTGCCGCGCAGCCAAGCCTGCGTTACCACTACAACAATCAGCGTCTTTTGAGGTGTGTCCGTGAACAGTCCCGTCGATTTTAGCAGTTTGCCAAACTCATTCCGCACCGGCCCCAATGAGCAGGGCATGTTTGGCACATTCGGCGGGCGCTTTGTTGCCGAAACACTGATGCCGCTGATTTTGGAGCTGGAAGAGGAATGGAAACGCGCCAAGGTTGACCCGGCGTTTCAAGCCGAACTCCAGCATCTCAACACACACTACACCGGCAGGCCTTCGCCGATGTATTTTGCCGAGCGCCTCACCACCCATTTGGGTGGCGCAAAGATTTACTTCAAACGTGACGAGCTGAACCACACTGGCAGTCATAAAATCAACAATTGCCTTGGCCAGATTTTGCTTGCCAAACGTATGGGCAAAACCCGCATTATAGCCGAAACTGGCGCGGGCCAGCATGGGGTGGCTTCGGCAACAGTATCAGCGCGCTTTGGTTTCCCATGCGAGGTTTATATGGGCGCCACCGATGTGCAGCGCCAAGCGCCAAATGTTTTCCGAATGAAGCTGCTCGGCGCAAAGGTGCACCCTGTCACTTCTGGTCATGGTACGTTGAAAGACGCCATGAATGAAGCGCTGCGTGATTGGGTAACGAACGTTGATGACACCTATTATCTCATCGGCACGGCGGCTGGCCCGCATCCCTACCCTGAAATGGTGCGCACGTTTCAATCTGTAATCGGCAGCGAAGCGCGGGAACAAATGCTGGCAATGGAAGGCCGTCTGCCGGACATGCTGATTGCGGCAGTTGGCGGCGGGTCGAACGCCATCGGTTTATTCCACCCGTTTTTGGATGATAAGTCAGTACAAATCATCGGCGTTGAAGCCGGCGGCAAGGGCCTTGACGGCGAAGAGCATTGCGCTTCCCTCACCGCGGGCACGCCGGGCGTTTTGCACGGCAACCGCACCTATTTGCTGCAAGATGCTGACGGCCAGATCAAAGAAGGCCACTCGATTTCAGCGGGCCTCGATTACCCCGGAATTGGCCCTGAACATTCATGGCTCAAAGATTCTGGCCGCGTCGACTATGTGCCGATCATGGATACCGAAGCGCTTGAGGCGTTTCAACTTCTGACCAAACTTGAAGGTATTATCCCGGCCTTAGAACCGGCACACGCGCTGGCTGAAGTCATCAAACGCGCGCCCAAAATGGGCAAAGACCAGATTATCGTGATGAATTTATGCGGTCGCGGCGACAAGGATATTTTCACTGTCGGCAAGATTTTGGGCGTGGAACTTTAAGAAATGACAACACGCATCGACACGAAATTTGCTAAACTCAAAGCCGAGAACCGTCCCGCGCTTGTGACTTATTTTATGGGCGGCGACCCTGATTATGCTGCTTCGCTCGACATCATGAAGGCGCTGCCGAAAGCAGGCGCCGATGTGATTGAGCTTGGTATGCCATTCTCAGATCCGATGGCCGATGGCCCGGCTATTCAACAGGCCGGTATGCGGGCTTTGAAAAACGGGCAGACTTTGGCCAAAACATTGCAGTTAGCGCGGGAATTTCGTGTTGATGATGATGTAACGCCAATCGTGATGATGGGTTATTATAACCCGATTTTCATTTATGGTGTTGACCGGTTTTTGGTAGATGCCAAAGCCTCCGGTATTGATGGTTTAATTGTCGTTGATCTTCCGCCGGAAATGGATGATGAGCTTTGCATTCCGGCGATTGCCGCAGGGGTAAATTTCATCCGGCTTGCAACGCCAACCACCGATGAAAAGCGCCTACCAACGGTTTTGAAAAACACATCGGGGTTTGTGTATTACGTATCGATGACTGGCATTACCGGTTCGGCAATGGCCGATACGTCCAAGGTCAATGAAGCCGTGCGGCGAATCAAAAGCCACACTGATCTGCCCATTTGTGTCGGTTTTGGCGTTAAAACCGCCGAGCAGGTTCGCCAGATTGGTGCGACTGCTGATGGCGTTGTGGTTGGTTCCGCGATTGTGAGTGCAGTGGCAAGCGTGCTTGCGCCTGACGGCACAACGATTGCTAGCCCGGCAGAGGCCGTTGCAACTCTGGTGACGGGCTTGGCTGCGGGAATTAGGCAGGCACGGGCAAGCGCACGGGCAAGCTGAATCACTATTTGCTTGCGAAAAGCTCTGCTAAATTCCATCTAACACAACATCTACACGCGCACTTCTCATGCGATTTTGCAAAAGGCCCCGCGATGAACTGGATCACCAATTACGTCCGCCCGAAAATCAACTCGATGTTGGGCCGACGCGAAACCCCGGAAAATCTTTGGGTGAAAGACCCAGAAACCGGCGAATTGGTTTTCCATAAGGATTTGGAGGACAATCATTTTGTCGTACCGAATTCTGGCCATCATATGAAAATTCCGGTCAAAGAGCGCTTAAAACGCTTCTTTGACAATGGCGTTTATACAGTGCTTCCAGCGCCGCAAGTGGTGCCTGATCCGTTAAAGTTCCGTGATGAGAAAAAGTATATTGACCGCTTAAAAGACTACCGCAACCGCACGGGACAAGACGATTCCATTCTCAATTCGGTTGGCACGATTGACGGCTTAGAGGTCGTTGTTACGATCCATGAATTTGGGTTTATGGGTGGCTCACTCGGTATGGCGGCCGGCGAAACAATTATCCGCGGGTTTGAAGAAGCCTCGCGCCGTAGAGCGCCTATGATCTTGTTTGCAGCCTCTGGTGGCGCACGAATGCAAGAAGGCATTTTATCCTTGATGCAATTGCCGCGCACGACCGTAGCAGTGGATCGTCTGCGTGAAGCTGGTTTGCCTTATATTGTGGTGCTGACCAACCCGACGACCGGCGGGGTCTCAGCATCTTATGCCATGCTTGGCGATGTGCATATTGCCGAGCCTGGCGCGGTGATTGGCTTTGCCGGTAAACGCGTGATTGAGCAAACCATTCGTGAGCGGCTGCCTGCCGATTTCCAGACCGCTGAATATTTGCAGGCCCATGGTATGGTGGATATGGTGGTGCACCGCAAAGAGCTGAAAAAAACCATCGGCAACTTGCTGCGGATTTTACTAAAAAAGCCGGTCGTTGCCGCAAATGACACAGTGGCTGTCACGGAAGCAAAAGCGCTGCCAGCCCCTGCCGTTTAAACCGGTTTGACACTTGTATTGGAGTTTCCCCGCATGAGCGCAGAAGCGGTTATTGAGCGCTTAATGACGCTTCATCCCAAAGGTTACGACCTTTCCCTAACCCGTATTTCCGCCCTATTGGAAAGGTTGGGTAACCCACAAGATAAATTGCCACCGGTCATCCATATTGCTGGCACCAATGGCAAAGGCTCGGCCTCAGCATTTGCCCGTGCATTGATTGAGGCAGCGGGTCTTGCCTGCCACAGCCATACGTCGCCGCATTTGGTTAAATGGCATGAGCGTTTTCGTATGGGCGCCAATGGCGGCAGCAGTTTTGTTAATGATGCCATTTTGCAGGAGGCATTGCTGCGCGTAGAAGCTGCCAATGCGGGCGCAGCTATTACCGTTTTTGAAATTCTGACCGCCGCGATGTTTTTGCTGTTTGCCGAAAACCCGGCTGACGCAGCAATCATTGAGGTTGGACTTGGCGGACGCTTTGACGCCACCAATGTGATTACCAATCCCGCGGTAACGCTGGTGATGCCGATTGCGTTTGATCACATGGCTTTCTTGGGCGACACGATTGAGAAAATTGCATTTGAAAAGGCGGGCATTTTTAAGCGTGGGGTGCCAGCTGTAATCGGCCAACAAGGCTTTGAGGCAGCCCGTGAAACACTGATAAACCGTGCGGAACGTTTGGGCGCGCGGCCTATTGCGGTTTACGGGCAGGATTACCTGGCTTTCGAAGAGCATAGCCGCATGGTGTATCAAGATGAAGAAGGGCTTTATGATTTGCCTTTGCCCGCGCTGGCCGGACGCCATCAATTGGCCAATGCGGCGGCGGCTATTTGCGCTGTCAAAGCTGCCGGTTTCCCGGTGAGCCAAGACAGTGCGGAAATTGCGATGCAAAGTGTTTATTGGCCCGCACGGATGCAAGCGTTAAAAACCGGCAGGTTGATAGAACTCGCTCCCAAGGGCAGTGAGCTTTATGTCGATGGCGGCCATAATCCGCATGCCGGAACTGCAATTGCCGAAGCTCTCGTTGCACTTGAAGAGCAAAAGCCAAGGCCGTTGTTTCTTATTTGCGGTATGCTGACCACCAAAGAGCCGCGCGCGTATTTTCAAGCCTTTGAGGGTATCGTCCGCCATGTGTTCACCGTGCCGATTACCGGAAGTGAAGTTGGCTATGACCCTGAAATTTTAGCGGATTTAGCGATGGAAGCGGGCCTTTCAGCAGAAGCGGCACCTTCACCCGAAGCCGTGCTTTTATTGCTGCGTGATAAATGGGACGGGCTTGAGGTTGCACCGCGCATTCTCATCGGTGGTTCGCTTTATCTGGCAGGCGCCGTGCTCGATGCCAACGGCACACCGCCGGTTTGATAAGGTCTTGCTGGCATTATTCTGAAGCGTTTGATGTGCGATCAAACTTCAAAGTGTTCCAATAAAAACCCGCCGAAGCGGGTTTTTCAAATATATACCGGTAAAATCGCTTTAAGCCGCGCTGGCAATCCAGCTGGCCATTTTGCTTTTTGGCACTGCACCGACCATGTTGGACACCTGCTCGCCACCTTTGAAAATCAACAGGGTTGGAATTGAACGCACGCCATATTTTGCGCCGAGTTCAGGCTCTTCATCGATATTGACTTTCACCACCGAAATTTTTCCGGCCATTTCGTTGGAAATTTCTTCCAAGGCAGGCGCAATCATACGGCACGGGCCGCACCATTCTGCCCAAAAATCCACAACAACGGGAACATCTGATTTCAATACTGCAGCATCGAAGGTTGCGGTCGTTACTTTGGCGGTTGCCATGGTCGTTCTCCTGTTCGCAACCCGAATCGGCTGCGCTTTATGCCTGTTGAACTCTAATGTGGCGATCTGAACAAGCAGTTTCAAGAACTGGAATTCTATCCACTCAGTGTTTGAACACCAAGTTTTGCCAAGGTTTCAGCCATGCGCGCATCATCCAGATACAATAATTTGGGCCCTGAGGTGTAGACTAAAGCGGCTTTAACCGCATGGCCCGGAAATACCGGCATCACCAATTGCCGGTAAAGCGCCAATTGCAGAATGTGGCTTTCAGAAACACCGGCTGCATTTATTGGTGCACGCCCGGTTTTGAAATCGATCAATGTGACAATGCCATTTGATTGGCTGATCCGATCAATTTTACCGGCGATAATCTGGGGATTGCCGCGCAAATTGATGATACCGGACACCTGCACTTCGGCCTTGGAGCCGCTGCTAAACAACACGGCAAATTCACTGTTGCCAATCACGCGCATTGCTTCTGCTACGATGGCGGTTTGTTCAGTTATGCCAAGCGCGTTTGAATTGCGGGCGATGTAACGCGCGGCAGCTTCAGCGCGGCCCTCTGCTGGCATATCAGGCAGGCGTTGCAACAATGTATGTATCAAAGTGCCCCTGACCATGGCCGCGGGCGTTTCTTCAATGGTGCCGAGCACTGGCGAGACAAATGGTTGCAGCGCAACGAGGGCCTCAAGGGCATCCTCACTGTCAGCCTCAATAATCAATGCCGCAGCTGATGGTGCAAGCGGGCGCGGAATTTCTGGTTCCTGCGGCAGCGGCGCAAATTCAAATGGTTTCATATTCGCGATATTAATGTCGGCAATTTCACCTGTTTCATCCATTGCCCCATTTGGCGCAAAACGGCACATTTCTATGCCTTCGGGCGACGTGTAAATACCCTGTCCTTCAGTGCCAAACAGCCCGGCTTTTACCCATTCAGCCCAGCCACTTTTGTTGTCTGAAATCCCGCGCCAACCGCAGATCGTCAGCGTGTTTTCGGCACGCGTCATGGCCACATAGAGCAGGCGGCGGTATTCATCATCAGCCAAAAGCGCGTGGCGTTCGTTGATGTCTTTGCGCGCTTGCGCTGTGTCTTTGCCAACAATCCATAAGTAGCAATCGCGTCCGTAAAGCGGGGCTTGCGCTTTGCTGTAAAGGCCTAAAACGGGGCGTTGAGTGCTGGAAGCCACCGCCCCGCCGCCATCGACAAGAAAAACATGCTTGGCTTCAAGACCTTTAGCACCATGCACCGTCATAATGCGCACTTCGTTGCGGTTTTGATCCATTTGGCGTTTAATTTCTGGCGGCGCAGCTTCAAGAGCCTCGATAAAAGCATCTAACCCCGGGTTGTCTTCGCGCGATGCTTCTTGTGCCAGTGCTAAAAACTCATCAAGAATATCTTCAACCTCAGAGCCAAAGCGCGCAATAAATTTGCGCCGAAGGCCATCAGCACCCAATGCCAGCGTAAAGAAACGATCAAGAGAGATAACATCAGCCCGTTTTCGCCACTCGCTCAGTTGCTGAGACGTTGCGATGGATTTTGCATCGGTTTGCTTTGCAAGCGTATCGAGCAGGCAATTGCCATCTGCGGCCAACGCCAGCGCCATCATCTCATCATCGCTGAAACCAAAGACTGGGCTTTTGAGGAGGCTCGCCAATGATAAACTGTCTGCGGGCGCAACACAAATACGGGCTAGGGCCAGCAGATCTTTAACCGCAATATGGCTCAGCAAATTCAAGCGATCGACGCCGCCGACCGGTACAGGTGTTGGGAAGTTCTTAAGTTCGCGCGCCAGTGCATGAATGAAGGCATTGCGCTTGCGTACTAAAACCAAAATTTCACCGGGTTTTGCAAAGCCGGTATGCACCCAACGCGCAATGGTTTTTGCAACATTCTTTGCCACCCGCACCATTGGAGATTGTTCAATATCTTGCCGGTCTGTCCATTCACCGGGGGATTCGGCCTTCGTAGCGCGGATCATATCCCAGACGTCAATACGGCCAATGGCTTTTGGCCGCAGCGAATCATGCACCGTTGCTGTCCCGTCAGACGTAACCCCTTTGCGCAGATCTTTCTGTTCAAACACCGCGTCAACACCCTTCAGAATTGCCGGTGCCGAACGAAAGGAGGCCTTAAACACTTCAGATTTTAGCTCTTGGCCGGTGGATTTTCCGCGTTTTTCATAGTTCCGGCGTTGATCTTCAAAGCTTTCAGGCCGGGCACCCTGAAACGAATAGATGGATTGTTTGGGGTCTCCCACAACAAACACGGTACGGTGACGGTTCGAGCCTTCGCGGTTATCAAAAATTTCCTCAGTCAGCGCACCCAGCACATCCCATTGGCCCGGGCTGGTATCCTGGGCCTCATCCAGCAAAACATGGTCTATGCCGGCATCAAGCTTATAGCGCACCCAAGCGCTGACCTCAGGACGCGTCAACAGGCGTTGCGTCCGGGAAATCAAATCAGCAAAATCCAAAAGGCCGCGCTGCTGCTTCATCGCCTCGTATTCAGCGATGAGCATTTCAGAAAGCAGCAAAGCCGATGTGCTTCGGCGAACAAGGCGATAATTGGCAAGGCGGGCAGCAATGGATTGAATATGAACCGCTGCAACAAGGTAAGTTTCATAGGCAGCAGGTTGAAATTTCTTGATTGATGCAGGTGCGGCGGAAGTTTCACCGTACGAAGTCCCGTCACTCTTCAACAAACCCGACACCAGAAAATCTGCTTTTTCAACGGGATTAAAAGTTGCCAATGCTGATCGGGCATCAGGCGCTATAAATTTATTAAAGTTTGCGGCGTTGACCTGATTTGCCAGATCCAACAGCGTCTTGAGGGCCAAGTCATCCATGCCGCCTGCGGGCCACATTTTAGCAGCAATTGTGTCTTCGGTTTCCTCAGGCCCAAAACCAAGGCTTTGATATAGCGGTTGCCAATCACGGTTTTCACCAATGGCGCGGGGAATATAGCCTGCCAATTCATCGCGCAACGTAATCGCAGCAGAAAACAGCTTTTCTAAACCATCCTCACCGGCAGCCGCAAAAACCCGGGCAAATGCTGCGCTAAGCTCCGGGTGGGTTGCACGATCAGAAGCTTTCAAAATAAGCCGCGCACGGGCTTCGGCAATTAAGAGTTTTTCAGCTTGGCCTTGAAGCAATTCAAAGTGGCCCGCGATATTGGCTTCAAGCGGAAAGCGCCGCAGCACCATTTCACAAAACGCGTGGATTGTCTGGATTTTTAATCCGCCCGGCGTTTCGAGCGCTTGCGCAAAAAGGCGGCGTGCCTTCGCATAACCCTGTGGCGAACTGCTGGCCGCATCTAGGTCTTTAAGGCGTTTTCCTAAGGCTTCATCGCTGGCAATTGCAAACTCTGAAAGACCCTTAAATACGCGCTCGCGCATATTGGCGGCCGCGGTTTTGGTATAAGTCAGGCATAAAATGCGTGAAGGTTCAACGCCTTCAAGCAGCAATCTGATAACGCGTTCGGCCAGCACATGTGTTTTTCCAGACCCTGCATTTGCAGTGACCCATACCCATTGGCGCGGGTCGGCGGCGGCCTTTTGATGGTCCCGTGCATCATCCGAGATTACGAGGTCAGTGCGGCTCATGCGTCTCCACCGTCACCCGTTTCATCATCACCTTCGCTACCGGTGGCCGACCATTCAAATACCCGCGCCAAATGATCATAAGGAGCATCTTTTGCTATCATAGAGTTTTGGCTGGCCGGATAAGCCCGCGAAATATAACCGTGGGTTTCATCGTTGAAATAGTGCAAAAGCGCAGTTAGTTTTTCCCAAGCCTCATCGCCCAAATCCATTGGCGATTGAGGTGATTTTCCACCTTCAAGTGGTTCAATCTTAAGTTCGCCGCGCGTTTTCAGCCGGACAAAAAAAGCTTCGGAAATATCCAATCGTCCAAGATCGCTGAATGCACCTTTTGCGAGCAAGGCTACTTCCAATGCCAATTGTGGTGCATCAAGTTTGCGGGCGTCGGTCATCGTAGGCGTGGCGCCGGTTTTATAATCCATAACGACGGCCTTACGAGCGTCAATAATATCCACACGGTCGGCGCGTGCTTTGAGTGTTACGCCGGTTGACCCGACAAGAATTTTGCCCGATTCCAATTCAGAATGGCGCGCGATTGATACGCGCTCTGGGCTGGCTTCAAAGGCCACCAACTCCGGCACAAGGGCCTCAAAGCGTGGCCACCATAATGCATCAATTTCATCAGGCAATTGCGCTTCATTGAAACAATCGCTTGCAATATCCGTGAGGCTTTTTGCAACAGAATCTGAGCCGTAATCCAAATTTTGCTGTGTTGCCCGATGCAAAATCGCATGAAACAAAGTGCCCCGCGCTCTGGCATCTGGGTCAGCAATCAAATCGTCTAATGGGTACAGCTTTAGGATTTTGCGGGCAAAACTGGCGTAAGGATCGCGTCTTAAGGTCTCGATATCGGTGACGCTGAATGCCTTTGGCCGCTTGTTCAATGGTGGTTTTGGTTCAGGCCGCTTAATGGTCGCTTCAGGCACTGAGGCATCAATGCGGCGGGTCAGTGCCAAAATGCCGTCGCCTCGCGTTTTTACGGCTTTAATCTCATTTTCCCCTGCCACTGCAATAATGCGTTGCAGCCAGCGCGCCGGTTCAGAGGGCGCGCCTTCAACCCGCAAAGAACGGCTGATGATGACGTTTCTAAGACCAAGGCATTGTTCAAAATCATGAGCGGACTGGCCGATGCGCCGTTCCAAAGGCTCTAGCGCAATTTCCTGTTGCATCAGCCGTGATAAAAACGGCCCTGCATCCGGCACCGACGGCCAAGTCCCTTCATTGAGGCCGCCCAAGATCATTGTATCGACAGTTTGCAGGCGCGCTTCCAATGCGCCCCAAATGAACAGGCGGGCATGGCCGCCGGGGCGCGGTTTGACCATTTCGCCGGATAAAAGCGCGCGCAAAACATCAGGCACTTCGCGCGCGCTGACCGCAAACTCAGGGCTAGCTTCGATCAAGGCCCGTAATGCATTTGCAAGGCTGTCGCCGGCCTCGCCTTTGTAAAGTTCAGCAAAGTTGCTGTCATTGTTTGTTGCTGCGCTTTCAAGCACTACGACCAAAGACTGTAGAACGCCGCTGAGCGGTTTTTCACCGCCAAACAATGCCGGAACAATTGCTTCATCAAATTTAGCGGCAAAACCAGCCATCAATTCCAAGTCGTTGTTTGTTACGAGTTTCAAGGCGCGAGACTTAAAATCTGCCTTGTTATGATCAACGGTTGCAGCTTCAACTTCTTTGGCCAAAGCGCCCAATTTGGGGCGGCCATTGCGACCCCGCAACACATAAAGCTCAAACTTTTCAGCCAATTCACGCATATGACCGCGGGTTCGGCCAAAGCAAAACAAAGGGTGCTTGATTAATGCCAAGATTGCCAGCGGGTCGCCTGCGCCATAAAGGGCCTCAACCAGCCGCATAAAAAACGAGCCGGGCAGTGTGGCGGTTAAAGCTGTACCACCTGAATCATTGGCCTCAACACCAAACCGCATCAGTTCAGCAGCCACGCGGCGCGCCAGCATTCTGTCGGGCGTCACCAGAGCGGCGGTGGCTTTGGGTGTTTCGATGGCTTGCCGCAAGGCAACTGCAATTGCCAGTGCCTCTTCGCGCTCATTGGCAGCTTCTAAGATGGCGACGCCGTCCAGGATGCCCGTTTCAAATGTTTGGCCGGCCCATAAATGGGTGTCTGAAGCGGGCAGCAAAGCCAACGACACCAACTGGCGGCGGCGATTAAGGTTATGAGAAGCTGCACCCAAAGACTGAACGTCGGAAACATTGGCATTCATGCCATGCAAAAGTTTAGCCAGACCGTATTGCGGGTGGCCGATGCTGCTTGCATCACCAGTCGCTGGAAACAAGCCCTTGAGCATGGCGTTATGATCAAGGCCCGGCAACACGACAGCACCACGCGGCATTTTTGCGATTGTTTCCAGCAATTTTGCCGTCGCTGGAATGGAGCCTGTTGAACCCGCTGCAATAATCACACGATCGGGTTGTCCGCGTTCAAGCCCCAAACGATAACCGTTGATCATTTGGCTGCGGTGGGTTGAGGGGTCAATACAGCCTATCTCAGCTAAATATTGCGGCCAATAGCCCGTGATAATATTCAAGAATTGATTGGTGAGTTTCCACCAATCTGCAAGATCGCGGGTCTCTTCCAGCTTCAAAAGTTTTTTCCAATCCGCACCTTCCGTTGCAGCCTCGTCGATGATCGACGCCAGTTCCCGTGCCAGCCAAATGGCATCGCCGCGCGAAGCCGGAAACACAATTGCTTCATTGGCATAAAGGCTTTTTGTATCAGCCTGAGGAACAAGGTTGCGCCACTGTTCGACCAGAGGGGCTAGGGCCAGCAAACGTTGATACGGGCTGATTGCAGGTTGTGACGGTCCCGCTTCAGCATCTGGCGTTTCAAAAGGCTCATCGTCAAATTCACCAAGAGGGCGGATATCGGGGAGCAGTGCGCCAAGCCCGCCAAGCTCGGCGGCAATCACAGTGCGAAGCGCACGGGCAGCACGGCGTGTGGGCACCAGAATGGTCACATTGGCCAATGCGAGCGGCCCGATGCTGCGATCGATGCCCGGCACGAGATCGCCGCCAAGCAGTGCTTTTGCCAAACGGGGCAAAAACGGATCACCGGGTTCAATTGTAAAAAGATGAAGCGGCCGTTCGGGCATAAAAACCTTCTAGACTGAAATTGGAATCAGGCGCGCGCAGAACCAAGAGCCTGCACGGCAGCCTCCGCTTCCGCAAGCCCTTGCGGCGTTCCAACTGTAATCCACGGGCACGTTATAACGCTTCCATATAAGCGGCCTTCTAAAATTGCTTTGTCAAAATAGGCATTGAGCGAATGCGGGGTCGAGGGCGCACCTGCAAAAATGCGGGGATGTAAAATGCCTGCCCCGGCATAAATTGGCGCAACAGATTTGGCTTCACCGGTGGCGCGGGTTAATTGCGCGTTATTTGCAATACTAAAATCACCTGAGCCCGAATGACCAATTGCATTTTCCATGCCTACCAGAAGAAGCGCAATATCCATTTTGTCTGCATCGAAGAAGGCTTCCAGAGCGGCCAGCGACGCACCGTTTTCATCAACCCAAAACGTATCCGCATTCAAAATATAAAACGGGCTTTGCCCTAAGTCCGGCAAAGCTTTGACGATACCTCCAGCTGAATCCAAGAGGGCTTCACGCTCATCTGATATGATCATTTTAGGTGTTTGGATCTTAGCGCAGTGGTCGATGATTTGATCACCCAAATGCGAAACATTGATCACCGCTTTGGTGACACCAGCCAAAACCAATTGGTCCAAGCCGCGGTCGAGCAGAGATCGGCCAGCCACTTTTACAAGCGGCTTAGGCGTTGTGTTGGTTATTGGTCGAAGACGAGAACCAAGGCCTGCTGCCAAGACCATTGCGGTGCTGATCATGGGGACCAACCTGGAAATGAAAACCTGTGGCGTTTCAACATGTCAGCGACCGGCGCCATGGAGATATCGCCAAGACTGCGGCCAAAATAATTTTCGACGCGCGGCAGATGTTTCAAATACACCGGCTTGTCATCACGCCGGTTAAGGCGGTGGAATATGCCCAGAATTTTGGCATTGCGCTGTGCCGCGATAATCGCAAATGATTTGGCGAAAGCCTGTTCGTCAAATGGACCAAGTTCATATCGGCGGGTCACATAGGCTTGCACAATTGAGGCCTCAAGTTCCACCGAAATATCAACACGGGCGTCGCGCGCCAAAGATGCCAAATCATAGGCAGACGGACCAAAAACCGCATCTTGAAAATCAATGATCCCGATGCGGTCATTGCCGGTTTTATCGCCGCGCCAAATGATGTTGGGCGAGTGATAATCACGCAATACCAAGCTTTGTTCGCTTCCGGCCAGCGAGTCTAAAACTGCATTCCAAGCTGCACGCCATTCAATTTTTGCGATTTCAGATGCCGGCTCACCTCTGGTTTCAGGCCAATACCAGTCGGTGAAGAGTTCTGTTTCAATCAATAAAGCGCGGCGGGAGTAGTTGGGAATTGCGTAGACTGAATTTTCTGTAACAGCCACATTTTTTGACCAATTGATTTGGTTAAAATCCGCCAGCAATGCGCCAGATGCCTGATAGCGGGCCGCTATTGGTTGGCCCTGATCATCCAAAATGCCGGTCCGGCCTAAGTCTTCAATCAGCAACAGGCCTTTATTGAGATCATGGGCGTAAATTTTGGGCGCACAAAAACCAGCTGTGATCAGCGCTTGATCAATGGCCACAAATGGCGTCACGCTGTCAGCCAAATGGGCTATACTGCTATAGGGCAGGCCATCGCGGATGGGCGGGCCGTCCGGAGTTTTTGGCGCATTCATCAAAATCAATGGTGCATCGTCGCCTCGGTGGATGGTTTCATAAGATCGCGAAGAAGCGTCGCCAAATAGCATTTCGCGATTGGCCTCGGTGTAACCGCTCAGCACCAAAAACTCACGGATTGAAAGTGTCCGCAAAAACCGTGCTGTGCTTTTCGGGCTGGCCATGATCACCGCGTGACGGCTGTCGCCAATACCGGTTAAGCGCACAATCAGCGTTGCTTCATTAAACAAATGTGCAGCGTGTTCTGGCCACTCAATCAGCACGATACCGGTTTCAAGCGCATCGCTAATCCCCAGCTCGTCGCTCTCCGCGGCTGAGCGTATGCGATACAAATCAGCATGCAATGCCGGGGTTACCTCTTCATAAGACTGTACCAGTGTATAAGTCGGGCTTGGCACCTCCAACGCAGGGTTTGCATAAAGCGAGCGCAAAAACGCCCTTGCCAGAGTGGATTTTCCCGCTCCCAAATTACCATCTAAAAGGATGAGATCGCCCGCTTTGGCAGCCCGTGCAAGATCGGCGCCAAGGCGCATCATGGCCTCTTCACCAATCAGATGAAATTGGGCAATTTCTACAAGGGCTTGGGCAAGCAAGAGCCGTTACTCCGCTGCGTTTTGAAGCAAGGCGGCAGCTTTCATCGGCAAGAGACATGTCACCAGCGTTCCCCGATCAGCAGCGCTGTCTATTGCAACTGTGCCTTTATGGAGGCGGACAAAACTTGACACTATGGAGAGGCCTATACCTGCGCCACGGCGGCGGCCACCGCGCAATTTATGCTCAAAGCGTTCAAGAATAGTTTGCAAATCTTCGTTGGGTATACCGGGGCCATTGTCGCGCACAGACAAAGCAATTTTGTCTCCCCTTTTTTCAGCTTTTACCGTTATCTTTGAGCCTTCAGGCGCATAATTGGCCGAATTATCAATCAGGTTGAATAGAACTTGGCGCAGGCGCATCGAGTCGCCTTCCATATGCGCGGCGTCGTCTTCAACTTCAATTTTTAGAACGAGTTTATGTTCGCGCAAACGCTCGCCGACCAAATCTCCGGCGGCATCAATTGTGGCCCGTAAATCAACCGGCCCGTAAACAAGCTGCATCATATCGGCATCAATTGTTGCAAGATCGAGCACATCATTGACGAGCATCTCGAGCTGGTTCGACGAGCGCAGAATATGACCGACGTATTCCATTTGTTTGGGACTGAGCGTGCCTTGCTTTTCAAGCTTAAGGATTTCGGCAAAGCCTTTGATTGATGTCAAAGGCGAGCGCAACTCGTAAGACATGTGATGTACAAAACGGTTTTTGAGCAAGGCCGCGTCTTCCAGCGCTTGGTTCTTGCTTTTCAAATTGCGTTCGGCATTGACGCTGTCTGTAACATCCACAAACGTTAGCATCGTCTGGCCATTGGGCAAATGGCTCACCGTATGCGCAAGAACGGTGCTATCGGAAAATTCAATGCGCCCGGTTTTGGCCTGTCTTGAATCATCGGCCCCAGTGACTTCCGCAATAAAGCTCTTCCATGGCGAAATGCCTTTGACCGGCTGTGCGGCGGCGGCAATCGATCGGATGTGTGTGCCTTCACGCAATGCGACTGCGCCCAAGCCCCACATTTGGCTAAACGCAGGATTAAACAGTTTTAACGTGCCGTCTGTAGCAAAAACCGCAACGGCTTCAACCAGATGGTCAAGTGTTTCGCGGCGCACCTGCAAAAGCGTTTTGTTCTCGCTTTCCAAGCTGATTTGCTGGGTTAAGTTTTCAAATATCTGGGTCAATCCACCTTGTGGATTAGGGTTGGACAAAACACGCACAACTCGGCCATCGGGCAAATGCCATTGGTCCTCCAAGCCCCCAAGCGAACGGTAGGCACTGAGGATTTCGTCTTTGAAACTGCGCCAGTCTAACTTTTCCTCAAGTTGCCCATCGGTGCGCAAGCGGTCAAGCAATAATGTATGGCTGGGCCGCTTGTCTAAAAATGCGGAATCCAATGACCATAAAGTTTGAAAGGCGTGATTGTAAAAACTTAAGCGCTGGTCGCGGTCAAAAATGACGACGGCCGTTGCTAACTGATCTAATGTTTCGGCATGATTTTTTGTCATGCGTTTTATTTCAGCCTGCAATTGTTCAATATCGCTGACATCATAAGCCACACCCAAGGCACCACCGGCTGGCTGACGGACATCGATCACCGCATAGCGCCGCCGATCATGGCCAACAACGGTAGACACGGTTTCGCGAAACGCCAAACCCGCCAATTGGGCTTCCGCGATTTGGCGCCGGGTCGCACTGCCCAACAGTTCCGCCTGCGCAGCAATGGCTGCCTCCGCATCACTGTGACCAGCGGCAACGGCATAAGCAGCATTAACCCAAGTCAGTTTTCCGTCGTCTGCCCGTATCCAAGCGGGCTCCGCCATTTCGTGCAAAATACGGCGCATCTGGTCGCGCTCGTCGCGCATTGCGGTTGTCACAGCTTCTTGCACGGCAGCTTCAGCTTGGTAGGCCGTCAAGGCCAAAAACCGAACAATGGCTCGATTGCCCAGTGTTTTGCCAATTGCTTCAAGTACTGTGCCGTTTTGCGTTTCAATGAGCATTGAAAACGGGCGGCCGTGTTGGCGCAACTCTTCAATAGCGCGTATGACCTTCAAAGCGCCATCAACGACCAGCCAGCGGGCAAAAGCCAAAACGGTGGCGCGATTATCCGGTGCGCCTGTTTCGGCGCCAAGAACGCCTATTAACTCTGGCTTTTCATCGCCGCCCGCCCAAACCAAGGCCATTTGCCCGGACAGCTCACCCAAGGTTTCATAGCGCTCCAGGGTGGCCGATTGCTCTGACAAGCGCGCCTTCAGAGCTGCGTTCTCACGGGCTAATTTTGCACGAACGCGGATCATGGCCGTTGCCGCCAGCAACGCCGCACTCATGGCACCGACAAACATAGCAAGCTGAATGATTTCAAGCGTGCCAACGCGTTTATCCAAGACAGTTTGCGCAAACCCCGGTGTAACCCAAAATGTTGATCCACATGTTGACACAGCGGCAGCCAAAATGCGCCAGCGGTTTTTGACCAATCTCAAAGGTGTGTCTTTTGAATATCTCGCGCCGTTTACCGTCAAAAGCTGATCCAACCCTGTCTCTTACAACACTACACCAGTTATTGAGGCGGGGAAAAGGCGGCCATTATACTATGCCACCGGTCAAAAACGCGACAAACGCTAACCCCGAATCACATCAATACAATGCCGGGGAATCGGCGTGAAGCTAAAACCGGATCAAAACCAAATAAAGAAAAAGCCGCGCAAAGGCTCTTTTGCGCGGCTTCCATATTTAGTGGGTCTTGGTCTTTTAATTAATACTTATAGTGTTCGGATTTGAACGGTCCGGTTTGGGAAACGCCGATATAATCAGCCTGCTCGTCGGACAAACGGGTGAGTTCCGCATTGAGCTTGGCAAGATGCAAACGTGCAACTTTTTCATCCAAATGCTTTGGCAAAACATAAACTTCGTTTTTGTAATTTGCCCCGTGGGCCCAGAGTTCGATCTGCGCCAAAACCTGGTTGGTAAATGAGGCTGACATTACAAAGCTAGGATGGCCTGTCCCATTGCCCAAGTTTAGCAGGCGACCTTCTGACAATAGGATCATGCGGTTACCCGCTGGAAACTGGATCAAATCCACCTGCGGCTTGATGTTGGTCCATTTCATATTGCGTAAAGCTGAAACTTGGATTTCATTATCGAAGTGGCCGATGTTACCGACAATCGCCATGTCTTTGAATTTGCGCATATGATCAAGCGTGATCACGTCTTTATTGCCGGTTGTCGTAATAATGATGTCAGCTGTTGGGCCGGCCGCATCGAGCGTAACGACTTCAAAACCATCCATGGCGGCCTGAAGCGCACAAATTGGGTCGATTTCTGTCACTTTAACGCGGGCACCTGCGCCTTGGAGCGAAGCTGCAGAACCTTTGCCCACATCGCCATAACCGCAAACAACAGCCACTTTACCGGCCATCATCGTGTCTGTGGCGCGGCGGATGCCATCAACCAGTGATTCTTTACAGCCATACTTATTGTCGAATTTAGACTTCGTAACTGAATCGTTCACGTTAATTGCAGGGAAAGGCAAATGGCCTTTTTTGTGCAGCTGATAAAGGCGGGCAACGCCGGTTGTGGTTTCTTCGGTCACACCTTTGATGGCATCACGCTGACGGGCGAAAAAGCCCGGTGTTGCGGCCAGACGTTTTTTAATCTGGGCGAAGAACACTTCTTCTTCTTCTGAACTTGGATTGATGAGAACGTTTTCGCCAGCTTCGGCGCGGGCACCAATCAAAATATACATGGTGGCATCGCCGCCATCGTCAAGAATCATATTGGTTGGCTGACCGTCCGGCCACTGGAATATCTTATCGGTATAATCCCAATACTCTTCAAGTGTTTCGCCTTTAACCGCAAAAACGGGTGTACCCGTTGCAGCAATGGCAGCAGCCGCATGGTCTTGCGTCGAGAAAATATTGCAAGACGCCCAGCGAATATCTGCGCCAAGTTCTTTTAAGGTTTCAATCAACACGGCGGTCTGGATTGTCATATGCAGCGAGCCGGTAATGCGCGCGCCCTTGAGCGGCTTGGAAACGCCAAACTCTTCGCGGCAGGCCATCAAGCCCGGCATTTCGGTTTCAGCAATCATAATCTCGGTGCGGCCCCATTTAACCGTTTCGGGGCTCATGTCTTTAACGTGGTAATCGTGTGTGGCAGCCATTTTGGCGCTCCCTTAAAACCGGGGACTAACCCCGCAGCGACTGGCAGTGTTGCGGATGCAAAATGCCTTCGTGCGCCTGCTAGCAGATCAGAACGCTGAATCCAACAGGGATATAAAGAAATGTTTATGTCTTTTTATGCTTGTCGATTTCAGCGCACCTATTCGCCTTCTTGAAACCGGTCTGCCAGCAAAGCTTCCAGCGCATCAAGAACGTCAACGGCTTGCGGGCCAGTTGCCGTTACATGGATGAAAGAGCCCGGTCCGGCACTGAGCATCATCAAACCCATGATGGACGTGCCGCCAACATCCGACCCATCTTTGGATACCGTCACAACGGCGTTAAAGCTTTCAACAACTTTGACAAATTTTGCGGACGCCCGCGCATGAAGCCCGCGCATATTAATAACGGGCAACTCGCGGGACAGCACTTGGCTGGCTTCAGGTGTGATCATCATTGGCCGGACAAAACCTGACTGGCAATGTTGATATATTTTCTACCTGCATCATGCCCGGCTTTTAGAGTTGAGGACAAATCACCTGTTTGCCGCGCGCGGGCAATTTTAATGAGCATTGGCAAGTTTAAGCCTGCTAATACCTCAATCTTGCCAGCGGACATCACCGAGATTGCAAGATTTGAGGGGGTGCCACCAAACATATCGGTGAGAATAATAACGCCCTGACCGCCGTCAACAGCAGCCACTGCTTTGACAATATCTTCCCGCCGCAATTGCATATCGTCATCGGCTTCTATGCAGATGGCCACAATGGCCTCTTGCTCACCGACAACATGAATAACGGCCTTGCGAAATTCTTCCGCGATACGCCCGTGAGTGACAAGCACGACGCCGATCATCGGTGTGTGCCTTGAATAAATGCCATGCTGGAGTGCGCCTGCCTGCCCATTTTCGAGGCCGCACTTTTGGCAGCACCTAAAATAAAAACAAGCAAAATATCGACAATTGCAGCGCCTAAAAGCGTCTATTATGGATTAGTTCATCTAAAATGGGCAGGTTCATGGCAATTTGTCGCGCAGGCAATTTAAGAAGCGGGACATCAACCCCCAAAATTGTCATCTCCAAAGGATCCGGTATCCGATCGATTTGTTCTTGCTCTACCAGCCGGATCACCCAATCTACGATTGATGAGGCGATGAACGGCTGGCTGGTGATGCCCAGCCCGCGTATTTCAGCCAAGCCTTGCAACGCCGGCGGGCAAGAGGCAATCAACCGGTTATGCGCAACCTCAATCAGGCATTGATCATCTGCAACAAGCGCCGCAAAGACCCCGCCTTGTTTTGTATTTTTGATTGCTGCCAGGGCCAAAGCGGTTTTACCAAAACCTGACGGGCCTTCTATCAAAAAACCAAGCGGACCAAGGGCAACAATCGTTGCATGAGCATTCATCTTAAACGGCCGCGTAATGTCTGCGCAATGTTTATTATTGGCAAACGGATGATAAACCGGGCGCCGGTAACAACACCTTCAGCACTAACCGCGTTTTGGGCGGTGAGCGTGCCACCATGGGCTTCAATAATTTGACGGCTAATTGAAAGACCGAGCCCGGAGTTTTGGCCAAAAGCCTCAACGCCGGGACGATCAGTGTAAAAGCGTTGAAATATTTTTTCAAATGCGCCGTCGCGTATCCCCGTGCCATTATCTTCAAAACTAATTTCTGCCATCGCCAATTTGCGTGTCAAAATCACTTTGATGCTTCCGCCGGTCGCCGGAATAAAGCCCCGTGCATTATCAATCAAATTGTGAACCACTTGACCAAGGCGCAGGTCATGGCCGTTGATCATCACCGCTTCATAGTCCGACACGATCATACCGAGTGTGGATTTTGAGGGCTTGCGTTTTGCAAAGCCCTGCACGGCCAAGGCAATATCAAAAGCAGTGCCCCGGCCCGGCGCGTCCTTGACTGCCTCGATATGGTCTCGAAGGAACTCTGCCAAATCCAAAGGTTTTAGATCATCGCGGCCAAGTTCAGCGTCAAGCCGCGAGGCATCAGAAATATCGCTGATCAAGCGGTCGAGCCGGCGCACATCGTGCTGAATCACATCCATCAATCGTTTGCGGGAATCGTCGTTTTTAACCAATGGCAAAGTTTCAACAGCACTTCGAAGCGAGGTCAGCGGGTTCTTCAATTCATGGGCAACATCGGCAGCAAACCGCTCAATGGCATCGATACGGGCATAGAGCGAATCCGTCATGGCACCAATGGCAACGGACAAATCACCAACTTCATCGCGGCGTTCTGAAAAATCCGGGATTTGCTGACGATCGGTAACGCCGCGCCGGACCTTGATAGCTACCGCAGACAATTTTTTCAGCGGTGTTGCAATTGTTGAAGCCAATAGCAGTGACAAAAGCAAAGTAACAAATGACGCCACTGCAAACACTCTCAGCACCGCCATGCGCTCAGCCGAAATGATTTTATCGATATCTGCGCCTTGTGTCGAAAGTTGCAAAACGCCCAGCACAGCGCGAAACCGTTGCACTGGAACGGCAACAGATACGATGATCTCATTATCAGATGACATCCGGACCACGGTGCCGGTCTGACCTTCAAGTGCGCCGACCACTTCGGAATATACAGAGGCATTTTCGCCCGGCTTTTCAATATGAACGGGAAGCTGCCGACGGTCAAAAAAGGCCGTGACGCCAGCCCACACCCTTTCAAACAGGCCGGGCTTATCACCTTCCAAAGGCTCCAACTCATAACGCAGCACCTGCCCGCCGGAATAAAGATGCCGTGTATCCAAGATCAGTTCACCGTCGCGGTCATAGACCCGCGCGCGGGTTCTGGTCGGCGAAATCAAACGGCGGAGCACCGGCGCCACACGTTCAGGGTTTATGAGGAACTCGGCGTTATCGAGCGTATCAATGGACGGAGCTATCGTTTGCCCGGCCTGCAGCTCAAACAGCTTTTCAGGGTCAATACGAAGTGCATCAATGTCAACACTGGCAGAGGCAGAAATAGCGCCTGCAATAATTTCGCCTTGTGTCATCAAGCTTTCAACGCGGGCATCAATCAGCCCTTCGCGAAACTGGTTCATATAAAGAAGACCGGTGAGCAGAACGACAAGCGCAGCCAAATTCAAGATTAAGATACGCCGCAAAAGACTTGAGAACACCAAACCCGAAAAACGGCTTGCAAGCCTGCGCAGACGCCTTGCTACTTTTCGAGAGCTCATTGATTTTGCAGGCATGGGAGCACTAGCCGATGGTATTTCTACCCTTGGCGCCACACCAGCCACATCCTCTTCAACCCGTTTAAGCACTGGCTTCCAGACCTGACCGGCATTCCGGTCTCAAGCTTTACGCCGCTTCTTTATATTTATAGCCGACGCCATAAAGAGTTTCGATCATGTCGAAGCTATCGTCAACTTGTTTGAACTTTTTGCGCAGGCGCTTAATATGGCTGTCAATGGTGCGGTCATCGACATAAACTTGGTCATCGTAGGCAGCATCCATCAAACTGTCGCGGCTTTTCACAACGCCCGGCCGATGCGCCAGCGCATTGAGAATAAGAAACTCGGTAACGGTCAATGTAACGTTCTTGGCTTTCCACGTGCAGGCATGGCGCTCTCTGTCCATCGCCAGATCACCGCGCTCAATAATTTGCTGTTCGCCGCCCGCGGAGTTTGCTTTGGCAATACCCATTTCGCGCGAGCCACCGCGGCGCAAAATCGCTTTGACCCGCTCGAGCAGCAACCGCTGTGAAAAAGGCTTCTTAATAAAATCATCTGCGCCCATTTTAAGGCCGAATAACTCATCAATTTCCTCGTCCTTTGACGTCAGAAATATCACGGGCATGTCGGACTTTTGGCGAAAGCGCCGAAGCAATTCCATCCCATCCATGCGCGGCATTTTAATATCAAAAATACCGAGATCCACCGGGCGGGCCTGAAGGCCCTCTAGCGCGGAAGCGCCGTCTGTATAGGTTTCAACCTTGAACCCTTCAGCTTCAAGGGCGATTGAAACCGACGTCAGAATGTTGCGGTCGTCATCTACGAGAGCAATCGTTGGCATGTGCGTTTAGTCCCTACTGAATTAAGGCAGCCGCTGAATGAGCACAAAAGTAGCACAAATTGTGGCAGAGGTGAAGGGCGGTCAGTTGACGGCGAAACCGCAGCACATGAGGGGACATTTGGATCGACCAGTTCTAAACCGATTGAAATAGCCTTTGGTCATATTTCGCTAACCAATTTCAAACGATTAAACATTTTTATAAATCTTTAAACCGATTAAATATTTGATCTTGTTCTCTTTTTCTGTGCCACTGGGGCCGGAGAGCTGCATTTCGTGAAATTTCATTTGCGTGGCGGCAGGGAGAACTGAAGCATGATCGAACTCGGCATACGCAACCCGCATGTAGGCATTGGCCGTCACGGTCTTTTTACCACCGGCTCGGTTTTTTACAACCTGCTGCCGCCAGAGCTCTATCAACATGCCCTTGCCCGCAACGAGGCTGAACTGACGGCCCATGGCGCATTGGTTGCTAAAACCGGCCAGCACACCGGTCGTTCAGCCAAAGATAAATTCGTCGTGCGAGATGCTAAAACGGACAGCCAAATCTGGTGGGATAATAATAAGCCGATGGCCGAGGCCGGGTTTAATACACTCTACGCCGATATGGTGGCACACGCGGCTTCCAAGGATTTGTTCGTGCAGGATTTGGTTGGCGGCGCTGATGCCGGCAACGCAATCCGTGCGCGGATTATTACCGAATTTGCGTGGCATTCATTGTTTATCCGCAATCTGTTGATCCGGCCAGACCGTGAGACCTTGGCAAATTATGTGCCGGAAATGACGATCATTGATTTACCGTCATTCAAAGCCAATCCGGCCCGCCATGGTTGCCGTTCGGAAACCGTAATTGCCTGCAATTTGGAAAAACGCATCATTTTAATCGGCGGCACATCTTACGCCGGTGAAATGAAAAAAAGCGTTTTCACCATGCTCAACTATTTGCTGCCCGCCAAAGGCGTAATGCCGATGCACTGCTCGGCCAATATGGGCAAAAGTGGCGACACCGCCGTTTTCTTTGGCTTGTCCGGCACCGGCAAAACCACCCTGTCTGCCGACCCGTCACGCACATTGATTGGTGATGATGAGCATGGCTGGGGCGAGAACGGCATTTTCAACTTTGAGGGCGGCTGCTACGCCAAAACCATTCGCTTATCGGAAGAAGCTGAGCCTGAAATTTTTGCCACGACACGCCGTTTCGGCACAGTGCTAGAAAATGTGGTGCTGGATGAAAACCGCATTCCTGATTTCAACGATGGCTCATTGGCGGAAAATACGCGCTGCGCTTACCCGCTGGACTTTATCCCAAACGCTTCGGCCACCGGCAAGGCACCAAACCCTAAAAACATCATCATGCTAACGGCTGATGCCTTTGGCGTGTTGCCGCCGATTGCAAAGCTCACACCGGCACAAGCCATGTACCACTTTTTGTCGGGTTACACCGCAAAGGTGGCGGGAACGGAAAAAGGCGTAACTGAGCCGGAAGCCACGTTTTCCACCTGTTTTGGCGCACCGTTTATGCCGCGCCATCCATCTGAATATGGCAATTTGCTGCGCGAGTTGATTGCAAAGCATGGTGTTGATTGTTGGCTGGTGAACACCGGTTGGACCGGCGGCGCCTATGGCACCGGTTCCCGTATGCCTATCAAAGCGACACGGGCTCTGCTGACGGCAGCGTTGGATGGCTCATTGCTTGAAGCTGAATTCCGCACCGACCCGCATTTTGGTTTCCGTGTACCGGTGGCGGTTAAGGGTGTGCCAACCAGCATTCTTAACCCGCGTGAAACATGGGCTGATAAAGCCGCGTATGATGCACAAGCGCGCAAAGTGGTTTCGATGTTCCAAGCTAATTTCGTCAAGTTTGAAGCCCATGTGGATGGCAATGTGCGCGATGCTTCACCGATGCTGGCATTGGCGGCTGAATAAACCGGCTCCTGATTAGATTTTCATTGTTGTGACTTGAAATTGCCCCGGCTCTTTTGCCGGGGCTTTTTTTATGGGTTTAGATATTGCAAAAGGAACAATGCAAACCGGCAAAATCTGGCATGTGGTTTCTGAACGGCTCACCATCTATGACGATGAGATTGAGGAGCGCTTTGTGCTGGCGTCGGGGCCGGGCGGGCAGAATGTTAATAAAGTGGCGACAGCGGTTCAGCTGCGGTTTTATCTTTATCGCGCGCAGGGTCTCGGCGAGTTTGTAAAATCTGCGCTGTATAAGCAATGCGCCAACCGTATTGGGCAAGATGGCACATTGTTGATCGAGGCCAAGCGCTTCCGGAGCCAAGAGCGCAACCGTCAAGACGCCCGTGATAAATTGGCGGATCTGATCAAAAAAGCCGCTGAGCCACCTGCCCCGCCGCGCCGTATGACAAAACCGACTTACGGGGCAACGCTTAGACGCCTGAAAGAAAAAACCGGACGCGGCACGATTAAGCTCGCGCGGGGCAAAGTCACATCACAAGGAGATGATGAATGACGGCTTTGCAAACTGTACTGCCTGAAGGCATTGTATTTTTGCCGGAGCATTTTGATGGGGCCGCACAAAAGGAATTGGTCGAGGCCATCAGGCAAGTTGTAAAAGCCGCCCCTTTGTTTACGCCAGTTATGCCAAAAACCGGAATGGAAATGAGCGTTCGCATGACAAATTGCGGCTCGCTCGGTTGGGTAACAGATAAAGACAATGGCTATCGCTACCAGCCTTTGCACCCTGCCACGGGCAAACCTTGGCCGCCGATGCCGGAAACGCTGTTGCAACTGTGGCGCGATATTTCAGATTATGCCGCGCCACCTGAAGCCTGCCTCATTAATTTTTATGACGGCGCGGCTAAAATGGGGCTTCACCAAGACCGCGATGAAAGGGATTTTAGCGCGCCAGTGGTTTCTGTTTCGCTTGGCGATGATGCCCGCTTCAAAATCGGTGGCACCTCAAGGGGCGGCAAAATACAAAATATTACGCTACGTTCCGGCGATGTGCTGGTAATGGGCGGGGCAGCTCGGCTGGCATTTCACGGCATTGACCGGATTTACCCCGGCACTTCGACGCTGCTGCCCAAAGGCGGACGGCTCAATTTGACCTTGAGACGGGTCAATACCTAAACCATGCCCAATGCATTCATATACAGCTCAAGAATGCTTTCTGCCTCTTGGCGTTCGGCTTGATCTTGCTTGCGAATGCGAATGATGGCGCGAACGGCTTTTGTATCAAAGCCGGTGCCTTTCATTTCGGCAAACACTTCTTTGATGTCATCGGCAATCGTCTTTTTTTCTTCTTCAAGCCGCTCAATCCGTTCAATAAAGGCACGCAGCTGGCCTGCAGCAACAGTTTGCGTCGAGAGATTATCTACCGTCTCTTCAGACATCATTTGGGCCGGGCTATAATCGCTCATTGGATACGTCTTTCGCTATAGTCTCTCATTGGAGACGTCTTTCAAGGAATCGCTTAATTTGATTTACCGTCTCATTCGGCAAGGAAGGTTCGGCGGTCAAGCAGCAAGTTGCTCAAATGTGTGTTTTGGTGCTTTGGGCAAATGCGGCTTGTTGTTCGGCAGTGGCTTCCTTCTGGTGCTTAGCCTGCCATTCGGCGAACGGCTCACCATAAATGATTTGCCGCGCCGCAGCCTTTTCAAGCGCAATCCCATGTTCTTGCGCGGCATCTTGATACCAATTGGCCAAACAATTACGGCAAAAACCGGTTAAATTCATCATATCAATGTTTTGAACATCAGAACGCGCCAGCAAATGTTCGCGCAAGCGGCGGAAGACCGCAGCTTGAAGTTCAATTTCAGTTTTTTCATCAATAATCATGGTTCTGTTCTTTCTGCATCTTGTGCCGCATCTTTGGCCGCATCTTTGGCCAATCCTCCGGTTCTTGAGCCAAAAAACCGTGTTTCGTGTAAATCCGACCGTGCATCAAGCGCCTTTAGATGCGGTGCCAACCGCGCTGCCCAGTTCAATGCACCCGCCTCATCGGCGATCAAATCTTGCCTGACTTCGATCAGCACATGGGCGAGGCCGCGCGCTGACGCCTGCCAATAAAGCGTATCGCCTTTGAGCGCACCATCATAAGGCTCATTGTCGCCGATCACCAAATCAGGTTCAATTTTCAGTCGCGCTAATAAAACATCGGTTGCGCGGCGGTCTGCGTCAGACAACAGGCCAAGATGCCAAGGGCGCTGTTGGCCGGTTTTGAGGCTGGGCGTAAAAGAGTGCAAGGAAACGATAAAGGGCGGCAATTGAGTTGCTGCCCATACCCAATCAATCGTTTCGCGCAAAGCAGTTTGGTAGGGCCGGAAATATGTCTTTAGGCGATATTCGCGCTCCTTTTGATCAACGTTCCGGTTTCCCGGAATGATCGTCCGGTCGTAAATTTGGCGAATCAATGTCGGGTCGTCTTCGTTGCGGTTGCTATCGATTAACAATCGCGAAAAATTGGCCAGCACGCAGGGTGCATCCAAAAGCCGGGCTAACGCACGTGTCAAATGCTCAACACCTAAATCATAAGCGATATGCCGTTCAAATTCCGCTGGCAAAAGCCCAAGATCGCCATATTCTGGCGGCAGTTTGCGCCCGGCATGGTCGGCAATCAGCACCAAACTGGCATTTTGATTGCCCTTAACGATTTCAAACGGTTTAAACACGAAAAAACTGTCTCTTGGACTATGGTAATAGGAAGGCTTTAGAAGCGGGTTCGCGTTGACAATGGCCTTCATCTTGCCGAAAAGGAAGCCCAAGTGGCAAAGCTATCTGCAAAAGCCATGTTTTGTTTGGGGCTTCATTGATGCCAAAATTGCATTTTTTCAAAAGCTTATTGCGCGGCATCGCCGCAGCAGGTGCGCTTTTGAGCTTGGCTGGCACAGCGCAAGCTGATTTGCGGGTGTGCAATGATACCGATGTTTTGGCAGGCGTTGCTATTGGCTATCGCGCAGAAGCTGGCTGGGTCACCGAAGGTTGGTGGCATATTGAAAGCGGCAATTGCAAAACCCTGATCGAAGGAACGCTGCAATCGCGCTATTATTATTTATACGCTGAAGATGCGCAGCGCGGCGGCCGGTGGACCGGTCCTGTGAATATGTGTCTGGCAGAACGCGAATTTAAGATTATTGGCTTTGAAGATTGTTTTGCGCGCGGATTTCAGCGTGCCGGTTTTCAAGAACATGATACCGCAAATCAATCAAGCTGGATGATCCAGCTTACCGATCCCAAGGGCGCAACGCCCGCGGCAGGCTCAGCAGCAACTCCCAATGCGTCTACACCTGCCACGCCTGCTCCCGCTCCATAAAGAAAGTACACCATGAAACGCGCCCGCAAGGTTAAAATCCTCGCCACCCTTGGCCCTGCCACGTCAGAAGAGCATCAAATTAAAAAACTCTGGGAGTGCGGCGCAGATGCTTTCCGCATTAACATGAGCCATGCCAGCCATGATATGATGCGCACCTTGGTGCAACGTATCCGCAATGTGGAAGCCGAAGTTGGCCGGCCGATTGCAATTTTGGGCGATTTGCAAGGCCCGAAACTGCGTGTTGGGGTCTTTGCCAATAAGGGCGAAGACCTGAAAGCCGGTCAATTGTTTCGGCTTGATAATGACCCGACACCGGGCGACGCCAACCGCGTTTACCTGCCACATCCTGAAATTTTGTCGAGTGTTGAGCCGGGCCATCGACTGTTAATTGACGATGGCAAAATGCAGTTGATTTGCGAGGAAGCGGACGGCAAAACCCTGACTTGCCGTGTCATCACTTCGCAGCGTATTTCAGATAAAAAAGGCGTGAGCCTGCCTGACACAATTTTGGAAACTGGCGCACTGACCCCGAAAGACTACCTCGATTTGGATGCACTGCTGGCTGCAAATGTCGATTGGGTAGCACTATCCTTTATCCAACGTCCGGAAGACTTGGCAGATGTGCGCAAAATCTCGCGTGGCCGCGTTGGACTGATGAGCAAAATTGAAAAACCACAGGCCGTGCTGCGTCTGGCCGAAATTATTGAACTGTCAGATGCATTAATGGTTGCGCGTGGTGATCTGGGTGTCGAAATGCCGCTCGAATCTGTGCCGGGCATTCAAAAACAAATCACGCGCGCTGCCCGCCGCGCCGGTAAGCCTGTGGTTGTTGCGACCCAAATGCTGGAATCTATGATTACAGCGCCAGTGCCCACCCGGGCAGAAGTATCAGATGTGGCAACTGCTGTGTTTGAAGGTGCTGATGCGGTGATGCTATCGGCAGAATCTGCTTCAGGCCAATATCCTTTTGAGGCTGTTTCCACAATGAACAGGATAGCCGAGAAAGTGGAAACAGACCCGACATATCAGGGCATTATCACAGCACAGCGCGCCGAACCTGAAAAAACGGGCGCAGATGCCATATCAATGGCGTCACGCCAAATCGCCGAAACGCTGAATTTGGCCGCTATCGTTACGTATACGGCTTCTGGCACGACCGGTCTTCGTGCCGCGCGCGAACGTCCGCGCACGCCGATCATTGCGCTGTCGCCCGTGCTTTCCACAGCCCGTCGTTTGACACTGACGTGGGGTTGCCATTGCGTGGTGACGGAAGATGCTGCAGACCTCGATGATATGGTCGATCGCGCCTGCCGCATTGCCTTCGATGAAGGTTTTGGCAAACCCGGCGACCGGATCATTATTACTGCCGGTGTGCCGCTGCGCACCCCCGGCTCGACCAATATGTTGCGCATTGCTTATATTGGCGGCGATGGTGCAGGCGGGATATAATTATACGATCAAAACCAATGAACCAGTGGTTTTGCGCGAGGCCAAAGCCTCATGGGCTTTGGCAGCATCTTGCAGTTTGAAACTATCGTCGATTTTCAGTTTTATTGTGCCATCGCCAATGGCGGCAAACAGAGCTGTGCTGGCTTTTTCAAGCCAAGCACGGTCGGCGGTATAATGAAACAAAGTTGGCCGTGTCGCGCGCAGCGAATTGACAGCCAGATCAGACAATTTGAAATCAATCGCCGGGCCCGAGGACTGGCCGAATGACACAAAACTTCCAAAGCGTTTCAGCACTTTAAGAGAACCGGGATACGTGTCCTTACCAACACTGTCATAAACCGCATCAACACCTTTGCCGCTTGTGATTTCCATCACGCGCGCCACAAAATCTTCGGTATTGTAATCAATCATTTCAGCATAGCCGTTTTGCAGGCCAAGCGCGCATTTGTCAGCCCCACCCGCAGTGCCAATGGCGGTGACGCCCATTGCGGCCAGCCATTGACCGGCAATAAGGCCAACCCCGCCAGCAGCGGCGTGAAAGAGAACCGTATCGCCTTTTTTGACAGCGTAAGATGATGTGATCAGATAATAAGCGGTCATGCCTTTTAGCATGGAAGCGGCGGCCTCAGCATCAGTGACACTATCGGGCAATTTCACCGTCATAGCCGCTGGCACCAAACGGTGTGTTGCATAGGCATTATGGGCAACCATACAGGCCACGCGATCGCCAATATCAAAACCTGTCACATTTGGGCCAATCGCCTCAACCACGCCAGCGCCTTCTTGGCCCAGCACGAGATTTTCTGTCACCGGCCACGGGTACGCGCCTGTGCGAAAGTAGATGTCGATAAAATTAACGCCTATGGCGTTTTGGCGGATGAGAATTTGCCCATCGGCGGGCGCGGCAAGTGTAATTTCATGGTAATTCAGCACTTCGGTACCACCGGGCTGAAGCGCGACGATTGCTTGGGCTTTTGTCATGATTATTCCTGAAACAGTTATTTTTTGGGGCGCAGTCGTATCACGACATCAATATGGGCGATTTCCATGCCATCAGGCGCTTGCGGCAAAGCACCAATCACAACGGGCCCGCCTTCAATATCCATCACCCGGTTTTCGCCTTCAATAAAGAAGTGGTGATGGTTCGATGTATTGGTGTCAAAATAGGTCTTTGAGCCTTCAACCGACAAGACACGCAGCAACCCTGCGCCAGTAAAGTGGTGAAGCGTATTATATACGGTTGCCAAAGACACCTCGATATCGAAGGCAGAAGCTTCGGCATGCAATGCTTCGGCCGAAAAATGCCGGTCGCCAGATCCGAAAATTAATTCTGTTAAGGCCAAGCGCTGCCGCGTCGGGCGAAGCCCAACCTGGCGCAACCGGCCTTCAAACACAGAATGATCTTTGATCATGGAGCAGGCTTCCGTTTCAAAAACATATTAAAACAAACCTATATCCGCGACTCTTGTTTTAAGCAAGATCGTGACTTTGCCTCATGGCAATCCACGTTTTTCGCTTAAGATCGTGAACTACCGGTGCAAAACCGTTTTGCAGCCTCATTTTCCGTGCTAGTTGCAACTTTGTGTCGCCCGTTTTGGCGTCAAATTAGATATGTTATGAGGAAGTGCATGTCAGAACGGCCAACCCATTTTAGCTATGAAGACCTACTGGCCTGCGGGCGTGGTGAAATGTTCGGCCCGGGCAATGCCCAATTGCCAGTGCCGCCCATGCTGATGATGCACCGGATCATAGATATCTCCGACAATGGCGGAGCAAATGGTGCAGGCCATGTTGTGGCTGAATTTGATATCACGCCTGACCTTTGGTTTTTTGAGTGCCACTTTCCCGGTAACCCGATCATGCCGGGCTGTCTTGGTTTGGATGGCTTGTGGCAATTGACCGGCTTCAACTTAGGATGGCGCGGCTGGCAGGGGCGCGGCTACGCATTGGGCGTTGGCGAGGTAAAGCTCACTGGAATGGTGCGGCCGGACCGCAAAAAGCTGACTTACTTTGTAGATTTTACCAAAGCCATCCAATCACGCCGCCTAACCATGGGCGTGGCTGACGGGCGTCTGGAAGCCGATGGCGAAACGATCTATCATGTTAAAGACATGAAGGTCGCATTATCTGCCAGCTGATGTTTTTGTTTTAAGGGAGCGCGCAGATGAGACGTGTTGTCGTTACTGGAATTGGGATTGTGTCTTCGATTGGTAATAATGCCGAGGAGGTCAAGCAATCTTTATGGGATGCCAAATCAGGCATATCGCGCTCAGAAAGCTTTGCTGAATATGGCTTTCGGAGCCAAGTCTGGGGTATGCCAACCCTTGATCCCTCGGAGTTGATCGACCGGCGGGCCATGCGCTTTTTGGCGCGCGGTGGCGCTTGGAACCATGTGGCGATGGATCAGGCGATTGCAGACGCTGGCCTCGGGCAAGCTGAAATCACCAACGAACGCACCGGCATTATTATGGGTTCCGGCGGGCCATCAACACGGCAAATTGTTGAGGCCGCTGATATTACGCGCACCAATAAATCACCCAAACGCATCGGGCCATTTGCGGTGCCCAAAGCCATGAGCTCGACGGCGTCTGCCACGCTTGCGACCTGGTTTAAAATTCACGGCGTCAATTATTCCATCTCTTCGGCCTGCTCGACTTCAGCGCACTGTATCGGCAATGCGATGGAAATGATCCAATGGGGCAAGCAAGACCGTGTGTTTGCCGGCGGCCATGAGGATTTGGATTGGTCAATGTCGAACCTGTTTGACGCGATGGGTGCGATGTCATCCAAGCACAATGAAACCCCTGCCACGGCATCCCGCGCTTACGATACCACGCGCGACGGCTTTGTAATTGCAGGCGGTGCCGCAGTTCTGGTGTTGGAAGCGCTCGATGTGGCTTTGGCGCGCGGCGCGAAAATTCATGCTGAAATTGTCGGCTATGGTGCAACATCAGATGGCTACGACATGGTTGCCCCGTCGGGCGAAGGCGCCATGCGCTGTATGAAACAGGCTATGGCAACAATTGGCGGCCGCAAAGTGGATTATATCAACACCCATGGCACCTCAACGCCTGTGGGCGATTCCAAAGAAATGGGCGCTATCCGCGAGGTATTCGGCGCAGAAATGCCGCATATCCAATCAACAAAATCGCTGACCGGCCACTCGCTGGGTGCGGCGGGCGCGCAAGAAGCAATTTACGCGCTGCTCATGATGCGACACAACTTCATCGGCGAGAGCGCACATATCACCGAACTTGACCCTGAGTTTGAAGGTATGCCCGTCGTGCGCAAGCGCATGGAACATAAACAAATCAATATTGCGATGTCGAACTCTTTCGGCTTTGGCGGCACCAATGCCACGCTCGCATTTGCCAAGTATGAAAGCTAAACGATGGGACTTATGGCAGGGAAACGCGGCCTCATTATGGGCGTCGCCAATGACCATTCGATTGCATGGGGCATTGCCAAAATGCTAGCCAGCCATGGCGCCGAACTGGCGTTTACCTATCAAGGCGATGCATTCGGCAAGCGCGTTAAACCACTCGCCGATAGTGTTGGTTCCAGCCTGTTGGTCGATTGCGACGTTGAAAACATTGCCTCGGTCGACGCCGCCTTTGAAGCGATTAAAACGGCGTGGGGCGGGCTTGATTTTGTGGTTCACGCCATTGGCTTTTCCGACAAAAGCGAACTCAAAGGCCTATATGCCAACACCACGCGCGATAATTTCACCCGCACCATGGTGATCTCGTGTTTCTCATTTACCGAAATTGCCAAACGCGCTGCAAACCTCATGACAGACGGCGGCGCAATGATCACGCTGACCTATGGCGGCTCAATGCGCGTGATGCCAAACTACAATGTCATGGGCGTTGCCAAGGCCGCACTTGAAGCCTCGGTTCGCTATTTGGCGGCTGACTTTGGCCCGCAAGGCATCCGCGTCAACGCACTGTCCGCTGGCCCTGTGCGGACGTTAGCGGGCGCAGGAGTGGCCGACGCCCGCGCGATGTATAATTTCCAGCAGAAAAACTCGCCCCTACGCAAAAGCGTCAGCCTCGACGAAATTGGCGGCTCAGCCTTGTATTTGCTGAGTGATTTATCGGGCGGCGTGACGGGTGAAGTGCACTATGTCGATGCGGGGTATAATATTACGAGCATGCCGGTGAATGAGGAAATGAAGAAGTTTGAGTAGGGGGTATGACTTCTCATTGAGGACGGGTGGGCTTTCTTCTTGTGTGTCAAATTTCAGGCAAAGGCAGCGGGTCAATCATTATTTTTTGTTAACTTGAGTTCCATGCCAGCCGGTTTACCCTACGGAATGAAGCTGGGATGAGCCGACGGTTTTATAAAACCGTGACGCGACACATCCAGACGGCTTCGCTCCGGTTCGCTCTAAGGGCACCGGAAATTCGGAGACTACAATTATGAAAAAACTTATTGTTCCTGCGGCCTTGGCTGCATCAATTTTGCTTGCGCCAGCTGCTTTTGCCGCCGCTTCCATGGCCACCGGTGCTGTCAAAGCCGTTGATATCAAAGCGCAGACGTTCACGCTTGACAACGGCACAACATATCATTTGCCAAAAGGCTTCAAAAACGCTGCATTTAAAGTTGGCAGTAAGGTCAAAGTCGGCTGGGAAATGATGGGCAAAACATATCAGGCTGATACAATCAGCATTGTTCAGTAAGCATCGGTTTTGCATTTAGGGGTCAGGCGCTGTTTGCGTTTGGCCTTTTTGTTATTTTCTCGCAAAAATTACTTTGAACCGGCCATTCTCGGCAATCGTTTAATACCGCTAAACCCAACTCCGAGTGCTTTTCATCCAAATTTTTTTGGCTAAAATTTGCTTCACCCTACCCATGTTGATCTGTATTGCAAAACCCAATACATTTTGATAGCCTCTAACAAAGGAGCACTTCCATGGCTACAATTTCAGTACGCAAAGACCATCCCATTGCCATGCGTTTGCCGGCAGCCGACGTGGCGATGATTGACCGTGCGGCCAGCATTCGCGGGCGCTCGCGCACTGAGTTTGTGCGCGATGCTGCAGTGCGTGCTGCCGAAGAAGTGGTGTTGGATAATACTGTCATTCGCATGAGTCCGGAAGCTTTTGACCATTTTCTTGAGATTTTGTCGCAGCCCGCAAAACCTGTACCGGAAATGGTGGAGCTGATGAAGCGACTTGCGCCTTGGGAAAAGGAAAAAAAAGCATAAGCTTTGGAAATCTCGGCCCCTGAAACGCTCACCAGCGAACATGAAGTTTCCAAGTTCTCATGTGGCAAACCACCACTTGATTATTGGCTCAAAACAAGGGCGTTAGCCAATCACACTGCTGGTTTTACAGCGGTTGTGGTCATTCACCACGAAGGCCGTGTCGTTGGTTTTTACGGTCTTGCGCCAACCTCAATGGTTCCAAATTCTTTGCCGAGATCAGTTCGAACTGGCCAACCGCCAGACCCGGTTCCATGTTTGCTTCTTGGTCAATTGGCCGTTGATTTGAATTATACCGGCCATGGCATTGGTACTGGTCTGGTAAAACACGCGCTGGAAAGAAGTGTTCAAGCTGCCCGATTGATTGGCGGGCGAGCGTTGGTTGTAAATGCCATTGACACGGAAGCCGCTCAGTTCTGGATGAAGCGCGGTTTTACAGCCACCAAAGGAAACCCGATGATATTGGTCAGGCCAATGGCCCAGATCGCAGCTCTTTTCGATAAACTCACTTCCTCGCCAAAATCACCTTAAACCGCCCGTTTTCCGCCAACGTCTGAAACCCTCTAAATCCCGTCCCCAACGTTTTTTCATACGGCAATTGCTTATTGGCAACCATCAACAACTGCCCGTTGGGTTTGAGTGCTTTGAAGGCGGCCTTGATAAAAGCTTGGCCGAGTTCGGGGGCGTGGTTGCCGAGGGCGTCGTGGAAGGGCGGGTTCATCACCACCCAATCATGGAGACCGGGCAGTTTTTCAGCGGTAACATCGATCCAGTGAAATGTTGCAGGTATGGTTAGCTGGCTAAGGTTTTGCTTGGCGGCTTCGAGTGCTTCAAATCGGGATTCAATCAAGGTAAGTGACGCCACTTTGGGGCAACGGGCGGCGATTTCAGCTGATAAGTAGCCCCAGCCTGCGCCAAAATCAGCGACGCTCCCCCAGAGTTTAGGCGGCAAATTATCGATCAGGAATTTGGAGCCTTCATCCACGTGACCTGCAGAAAACCCGCCGGTTGCGGTTTCAGGCTTGACGGTTTCAGGCTTGGCGGTTGCAGGCTTGGCAGTTTCCGGTGGTGTCGTTTCAGCTTGCGGCAAGGGCGCATTGGCCCAAAACACCAAAGCGTGGTTTTTGGATAATTTGCCGATGTCTGCACCGGATTTAGAAACTGCTTTGGAAACAGCTTTGGCCAGCGCTTCAACACCAGAGTTTTTAGCACCCGCTACGACAATCACGCCGCCTTCAACTGCGTGTTTGCTGGCAATGGTTAGCATGAGCTCATTTTCAGCGCGCTGGCGGGCTACCAAAATAAACGCGGCTGCAAATGGCGTTGCAATATCCGGCAGAACCGCATGGGTGATAAAGCCTTCGGCTTTCAACGCATTAAAAAGCCCGCGCTCCGGTTGGATGGCAACCGAAACACGGGCAAGACTTTCAGGCACGCCCATTTTCGGGCGAGCATTGAGAATAAGAACCGGGCCGTTTGGCCATTCCAGCACGCCTGTTTCAAACGGACGCGCTAGCGTGGCAGAGGCCGGATCATGCATCAGCGATTACTCTTCTGATGCAGCGGCTTCTTTTTTCACTTCAACACCGGTGGCCTGATCAACAACCTTCATCGACAGACGTACTTTGCCGCGCTCGTCGAGGCCCATCATTTTGACCCAGACTTTATCGCCTTCTTTAACCACATCGGTGGTTTTCTGAACGCGCTCTTCTTTCAGCTGTGAGATATGGACGAGGCCATCACGTGCACCGAAGTAGTTTACGAATGCGCCAAAGTCAGCGGTTTTAACAACGGTGCCCTGATAAATCGCGCCAATTTCAGGCTCGGCAACGATGGAATGGATCCATGCGCGTGCAGCCTGAATTTCTTTAGCCGAAGCAGACGCAATTTTAATGGTGCCATCATCTTCAATGTTGATCTTTGCGCCGGTTTTTTCAACGATTTCGCGGATAACTTTACCGCCGGTGCCGATGACTTCGCGGATTTTATCAGCCGGAATTTGCATGACTTCAATGCGCGGAGCAAATTCGCCGAGTTGGTCGCGGTTGGTTGACAGCGCTTTGTTCATTTCGCCAAGGATGTGATCACGTCCGCCTTTGGCTTGATGCAAAGCAACTTTCATGATTTCTTCGGTGATGCCATCAATTTTGATGTCCATCTGCAGCGCGGTGATGCCTTTCAGCGTGCCGGCTACTTTGAAATCCATGTCGCCGAGCGCATCTTCATCGCCAAGAATATCAGACAGAACCGCAAACCGGTCGCCTTCTTTTATAAGCCCCATGGCAATACCGGCAACTGGCGCGTTCAAAGGCACGCCAGCGTCCATCAATGCCAATGATGTTCCGCACACGGTCGCCATGGAAGATGAACCGTTCGACTCAGTGATCTCAGACACAATACGGATGGTGTATGGGAACTGGTCTTTGGCTGGCAGCATTGGATGGATGGAACGCCAAGCCAATTTGCCATGGCCAATCTCGCGGCGGCCCGGGGACCCCATACGGCCGGTTTCACCAACAGAATATGGCGGGAAGTTATAATGCAGCAGGAAGTTCTCTTTGGATGTGCCGGTCAATGAATCGATGAACTGCTCATCTTCACCGGTGCCGAGTGTTGCCACAACCAATGCCTGTGTTTCGCCGCGTGTAAACAGCGCCGAGCCATGGGTACGGGGCAGAACGCCAACTTCAGACACAATCGGGCGAACGGTTGAAAGGTCACGGCCATCAATGCGGATGCCGGTATCAAGGATGTTGCCGCGCACGACTTTGGCTTGCAAGCTTTTGAAAACCGCGTTGACTTTTTCGGGGGCATAAACCGGGGCCGAAGCACCTTCTGGCAAAAGAACGGCTTTTACCTTGGCTTTTGCGGCGTCAATGGCAGCATAACGGGCCTGCTTTTCAGTGATTTTATAGGCTGACGATAGTTCATCGCCGACGAGGCCCATCATTGTGGCTTCAAGTTCGCTATTGTCTGGTGCAACAAAATTACGCGGGTCTTTGGCAGCAACTTCAGCAAGTTTGATAATGGCTTCCAGCACTGGGTGAAAGGCACGCTGGCCGAACACGACTGCGCCAAGCATGGTTTCTTCGTCGAGTTCTTTGGCTTCAGATTCCACCATCAACACGGCGTCTGCAGTGCCTGCGACCACGAGATCAAGCAAGGATTCCGGCATTTCATCAACATGCGGGTTCAACACATATTCGCCGTTGATAAAGCCAACGCGGGCAGCGCCGAGCGGGCCCATGAAAGGCACACCAGACAAAGTGAGCGCTGCGGAAGCTGCAACGATGGCCAAAATATCCGGGTTGTTTTCAAGATCGTGCTGCAAGACAGTGATCACGACTTGGGTGTCGTTTTTATAGCCATCCGCAAACAATGGACGGATCGGGCGGTCAATCAGGCGTGAAACCAAAGTTTCGTTTTCAGAAGGACGGCCTTCACGTTTGAAATAGCCGCCTGGAATGCGGCCGGCGGCAAAGGCTTTTTCCTGATAGTTAACGGTGAGCGGAAAGAAATCGAAACCGACTTTAGGGTTTTTCTCAGAAACAACGGTCGCCAGCACAACGCTTTCGCCGTAAGTGGCGAGCACTGCGCCATCGGCCTGACGCGCGATTTTGCCGGTTTCCAGTTTCAGCGGACGGCCGCCCCATTCGATTTCAACGGAATGATGATTGAACATGTCTTGTCCTATAGATCGAGGGCGCGCCGCCGTGATTGGCAGCCGCCCGATTTGTGATTTTACGTACAGCGTTTCGGCGCTGTGGAGAATTCATCACGGGCAAGACAACGGGGAATTTCCAAATCCAGAAACTGCCTGCAATCCTGCCCCATGACGGTGTGGATTCCTTCAGAGTTTCCGAAGGCGGGCAAAACGGCGCTGAGTGAACAGCGCCGGAACTTTGTTAGCGACCGATTTTAGAGGCTAACTTTTAACGACGCAGACCCAAACGCTCAATCAAAGACTGATAACGCGCAGTGTCGATTTTTTTCAAATAATCAAGCTGCGAACGACGCAAGCTCACCATCGCCAACAGGCCACGGCGTGAATGGTTGTCTTTGACATGGGCTTTGAAATGGTCGGTCAGATATTTGATACGCTCAGTCAGGATAGCAACCTGAACTTCAGGCGAACCGGTATCACCAATTTTGGTGGCATATTCTTTAATCAGCGCGGTTTTGCGCTCTGCGGAAATCGACATCGGAAATCCCTTTCTAAATGGAGGGTTGGGTGAGCCAGTGCCGGGATGTCGTCCAGCAAAGGCAGGCGTGCCTGCAGGTTTATGCAGGTTGCGAGGGCTATAGGGGAGATTGATGAGAAAGGGAAGGGGTGGGGGCAATGTGAGAACCAAAGGGCAATACCAAAGGCGAGATCATTAGATTTAGTCATCCCCGACTCTTGTGCGGGGACCCAGACTTTCTTTCATTTCAATGTGTTAAGGTGGCCTCGAAAACAAGTCTTGGCCCCCGCACAAGAAAGAGGCGGAGGTGACTAATTGGAGAATTTGAAGGGTTTAACGCAGAATTCACCCCCGCACTTTCACCCCCTCAGCATCCACCAGCGGCTGCATCACCAATGTTGCAGGCACCGTTTCCATCGCCACAACCAACTCATAAGTTCCAGAACTCAGATAATCATCGCTAACGCCATCTTCGTTCTTGATATATCCCAACCCGATATTTTTGCCAGCCGTGTAGCCAAACCCGCCGGATGAGAGATAGCCGACGGCAACGCCATTTCTCAAAATGGTTTCCCGCCCAAGCAGCACAACTAAGGGATCATCAACGGTGAAGCCGCACAAGCGTTTGGTGAGTGGTTGCCCAGCTTTGGCCACCAAGGCTTCGCGGCCCATAAACGCAATATTGGTTTTGAGTTTAACCGCCCAGCCCAGACCCGCCTCAAACGGCGTATCGTTTGGTGTGATATCAGAACCCCAAGCACGATAGGCTTTTTCAAGCCGGAGCGATTCCAGCGCGCGGTAGCCAATCGGGCGGATGTGTTCAAGCGCGCCGGCCTCCATCAATGCATCATACACCACGCCGATCGCGTCAATCGGCACATGCAATTCCCAACCAAGTTCGCCGACATATGTGACACGCAGCGCGCGGACATTTGCACCTGAAATGTCAATGATCTGTGCGCCACCAAACGGGAAAGCAGCGTTGGAGACATCGGCGCTTGTGAGCTTGGTCAAGACATCACGCGCTTTGGGCCCCATCAAAGACAAGGTGCCAAAAGCCTCAGTTACATCTGTTAAAGTTGCGTCCAATCCCTCAGGAATATGATCGCGGATCCAGCCAAAATCATGGGTGCGAAAGCCGGTTCCGGTAACGATATAAAACTGGTTTTCACTAAGACGCGCCACCGTTAAATCGGCTTCAATGCCACCACGGGTATTCAAGAGCTGCGTATAGGTCAGCTTTCCAATTGGTTTATCGATGCGGTTGGCGCAAATCCATTCCAGTGCGGCACAGGCATCCGGCCCGGACATCTCGAATTTGGCAAAAGATGATTGGTCGAAAATACCAACGTGGTTGCGCACATGCGCATGCTCGTTGCCGACAGGTGCAAACCAGTTTTGGCGGCCCATGGAATAGTCGTCGCGCGGTTCAATGCCGTCAGGCGCAAACCAATTGGGCCGTTCCCAGCCAAGCTTAGAGCCAAACACTGCGCGCTGCGTTTTAAGGCGTTCATAAAGCGGCGATGTAATGGCCGGTCTGCCGCTCTGATATTCTTCATGTGGAAACGCGACGGTATAGTGTTTGCCATACGCCTCAAGTGTACGCTCGCGCACCCAATCGCGGCTGCGATGCAAATTGGAAAAGCGGCGGATATCCACCACCCACAAATCCAGCGGCGCTTCGCCATCCACCACCCATTGGGCCAGCGCCCAGCCAGCGCCGCCGCCCGATGCAATGCCAAAAGCGTTGAACCCTGCGCCGACAAACATGTTCGAACATTCAGGTGCGACGCCAAGAATAAAGTTTCCATCGGGCGTGAAGCTCTCCGGCCCGTTGATCATTTGCTTGACGCCAACCGTAGCGAGCGCCGGAATACGCGCCATGGCTTGCACCATGTGCTGCTCAAAATGATCATAATCATCATCGAAAAGTCTGAACGCCCATTCATCGGGCACATCGTGGTTTTTGGTATCCGGCAGCCAAGCCTGAGGGTTGGGCTCATAGCCACCAAAAACCAAACCGCCAACTTCATGCTTGAAGTAAGTCAGCCGGTCTGGATCACGAATGGTGGTGGCGTCTGGCGACAGACCGTCGATCTTTTCTGTGACAACATATTGGTGTTTAACCGGTTGCAACGGCACGGATATGCCTGCCATAACCCCAATTTGACGCGCCCATTGACCGCCGCAATTGACAACTTTGTTACAGGAAATTTTGCCAAAAGTCGTTTGGACCGCGGTGATACGGTTTGCGCCTTTTGCGTTTTCCTGCATATCAAAACCGGTCACGCGCACATTTTCAATCAGTATTGCGCCATGCATACGTGCGCCTTTGGCAAGCGATTGCGTAATATCAGAAGGTGACGCTTCACCATCGGTTGGCAGAAACGTCGCGCCCACCAAATCATCAACCTCCATAAGCGGGAACATGGCTTTGGCTTCAGCCGGTGATAATAAATGCATATCCATGCCGAAACTCTTGGCCGTTGTGGCAGTGCGCTTGAATTCAATCCAACGATCCTGATTGGTGGCAAGCCGCAAACAGCCGGACATTTTCCATCCGGTTTCAAGCCCGGTTTCAGACGCCAAGGTTTTGTAAATCTCAACGGATTTTTTGAGCACCCGGGTAATTGAAGCCGATGACCGCAACTGGCCAACGAGGCCCGCCGCATGCCATGTTGAGCCGGATGTGAGTTGGCCCTGTTCCAACAACACCACATTGGCTTTATGTTCTTTTGCTAGATGATAGGCCGTTGAACAGCCAATAATGCCGCCACCAATCACAATAATATCGGCATGGGTTGGAAGTGTGGTCATTGAAAATCACTCATGAAGGAAAAGTCGTACGGTGCTGCGCCAGAGCAGTATCAAGCTTGGCCAAATTTTCAGCGGTGTAATTTTCATAATTAACGCCCGGCGCATTGAGATGAAGCTCAGATACCATCGACCACATGGCTTCGCGCAGCAATGAGGCACATTGCATCGCGCTCATCGCACGAGCCATTTTTTCATTGGGGGTATGGCCGAAATAGGCATGCAGCAGGGCTTCGGTTTCTTCGCTCCCAAAACCGGCATTTGATGAAAATCCTGCAAGATCAAACAGAGCGGTACCAAAACCGGCATATTCAAAATCAACCAGCCAGAGTTTCTCGCCATCATCCATAAAGTTTGCCGGCAACAGATCATGGTGGCCAAAAATGATGGGGAGTGCGATTTGCTCGTCTTCAAGTTCGCCAGCTAAATCGACAAAGCCCGGCACCCAGCGCAACATCCGGCTGTTACCGGCTTTGAGCGTGCGGGCATAATCGCGGATAACGTGAAACACCCAGAACATATAGCCCGAACCAGACACATGGGTTGGCATTATTTGGTGAAAGTCTTTGAGCATCAGCAAAATACGGTCGGCATTATTGCGCACATCGTTTGGCGTGTAAGTTTTAGCATCAAGAAAAGCAGACACCATCACGCCTGCTTGCGCATGTTCAACGGTTGGCGAAAAACCCGCAGCATGGGCGGCACGCGCAACCATTACTTCGCGGGCGCGCTCCACATGGTGAAACGGATAATCATGGCCGAAGCGCACAACGTGACGTCCGCGGGAATCTGTGACCTTCCAGCTTTCATTCGATATACCGCCCTTTAGCGGCTCTATGGATAATCGGCCATGCCAGCACGGCAATGCACGGATACGGTCTTCTGAGCTGATGATTTTAGCCTTCATGCACCCAGCACTAGCACGCTTTCCGGAGCAAAATGAATGACCATTTGTTCCCCCCGTTGCGGCGGCGGCAAAGAGGGGTCGTTGAACGCGTCAAATGCAATTACCGCACCACCCGCCTCGACTTTGGTGCGCATGACCGAACCCAAAAAATCCACTGATTGAACGATGCCATTGAGCGTTGCATCGCCGTTGCGTTTGTCGCGCCGCACGCTTTCCGGGCGGAGCGCCAACGAGACACTGGCATTCTTAGCAGCGCCATTTGGCAAGCTTAGGCCATCAATCGCGCCGCCATCAATGCTCACTGCGCCTTTTTCCACATCGGTGACCACGGCCGGTAACAGGCTCAGCGTGCCCACAAACTGCGCCACAAACTTGGTGGAAGGCTTATTGTAAATTTCAAATGGCGTGCCGGTTTGTTCAGCCATTCCGCCATTCATCACCACAATCCGGTCAGACATTGACAAAGCTTCTTCTTGGTCGTGGGTCACAAAAATGGTGGTGATACCCAGTGACTTTTGAATATCGCGGATTTCGGAGCGCAGCGACACCCGGATTTTAGCGTCAAGCGCTGAAAGTGGCTCATCGAGCAATAAAACCCGCGGCTTTGGCGCAAGTGCCCGTGCCAAAGCCACACGTTGCTGCTGGCCGCCGGAAAGCTGAAACGGAAACCGCGCCCCCAAATCCGGCAGGCCGATAAGTTTCAACATTTCATCAACGCGCGCATCGGTTTCGGCTTTGGCAACGCCAGCAATCTTAAGACCAAATCCTACGTTTTGCGCGACGGTTAAATTGGGAAATAGTGCATAGGCTTGAAAAACCATACCGACTTTGCGCTGATTGGTGCGCAGACCCGTGATGTCTTGCCCGTCAACTGTAATCACGCCTTGCGTTGGTGTTTCAAAACCCGCCACCATACGCAAAACCGTGGTTTTGCCGCAGCCAGATGGGCCGAGCAGGGAAACAAATTCGCCTTTCTCAATGGCCAGCGTGAAATCCTTCACGACGCGGGTCGGCCCAAAGGATTTTTCGAGATGGTTGAGTTCAAGGAAGGCCATTATGATGTTTTCCGTCTCATTGTTTGGCCATTTCATGTTTGGAAAAGCGCGTCACGATTTGAATGAGCCCCATACACGCCCACGTAATCATAAAGGCGATCAACGCCAATGCCGGTGGCTCATAAGCGCGATTCGCGCCCAGAATTTGCATATAGGGGCCGAAGGCCGGCCGGTTCAGCAAAGCGGCCATAGTGAATTCTCCGATGACAATTGCAAAGGTGAGAAATGCGCCAGAAAGCACCGCGACCAATGTATTGGGTAAAATAATACGCAGCAAAATGGTGGTCCAACCGGCCCCCAAACTCTGCGCAGCTTCGGTCAATGTGCCTACGTCGATGGTGCGCAAACCGGTATCCACGGAACGGTACATATAGGGGAGCGCAAGCGTGGAGTAGCCCATCATGAGCAAAAAATCAGTGCCCAAATTAGAACCTGTCAGTGGTAGCCAACTCGATGTGTTGTAGAGCCTAATATAGCCAAACACGATCACAATGGCGGGAATAACCAGCGGCAGCAGCGTGATAAATTCAACAAACGGCCGCGCGGCAGGCATTTTTAGGCGCACCCAAAAGGCGGTGGGCACAACCAACAAAACACCAAACACGATTGTCGCCAATGCCAACAAAATTGAATAGCTGAAGGTTTGTTGAAACTGCGGATCGCCAAGCACTTTGGCATAGGCATCAAATGAGTAAACGCTGCGCCGCATTTTCAATGAAAATTCCGTCATGCCAATCAACGGCATTGCGAAAAAGGCCATGCCGAGAATGATAGCGCTCCAAGCCCAAAACTTTGATGGCAATAAGCGGCTCATTTCAGCCACCTTTCAGAACGCGCGCGCAGCCAAATATAGATGAAATTGGCGATGCCTGTGATCACAATCATCCCAAAGGCCAGTGCGAAACCAAGGTTGGGGTTGCCCAAAACATCACCGCGAATTTGCGCAAATAACTTAATTGGCACAATGTTGAGCTGCGGTCCGGTCAGCGCGTAAGCCGTTGCAATGGCGCCAAAGGAATTGGCAAAAAGGAGTGCAAACGTACCAAGCAGCGCCGGAAACAAAATCGGCAGGGCGACAAGCCGCCAATATTGAGCGCCGGTAGCACCCAGCACTTCAGCGGCTTCGCGCCATTCGCGTTTAAGGCCATCCAAAGCCGGCGTAATAATCAAAATCATCAGCGGAATTTGAAAAAACAAATAGGTGACGACGAGGCCATTAAACGAGAGCAGATTAAAGCCAAGCGCACGGAGGTTAATATCAAAATCATTGCGCAGCCACAGCGTGATTAAGCCCGCCGGGCCAAGCGTAGCAATAAAGGCAAACGCCAAGGGCACACCGGCAAAGTTGGAGGCAACGCCTGAAAATGTTAAAAGCGGCCCGCGAATGCCCTTTGGCAATTTGCCAAACACGATGGCCGCCGCCATGGCAAAACCAATGATGCAGCCCAGCAAGGCTGAATAGAGGGATAATTTGATCGATGTCCAATAGGCGCTGCGGATTGAAGCGGTATTCAAATCCAATATGTTTTGGAACGTAAAGCCGCCGTCTGCGGTTTGAAACGCACCAAATACAATACGCATGGTTGGCATGATGAGAAATAGCGTGACGAAAATCACAAATGGCGCAAGCCCAAGCCAATGCCAAGGTAATTTGAAAGCCGGGCGATAGACGCGTTCTACACTTTCCCCTGCCATCAACATTGCCATCAACATTGCCCCCGCACGATATAAAATGCCCGCCCGAAGCAATCCGGGCGGGCTAACACGGTTAAGTCTTATTTTACGTCAGCAGCAACAGTGGCATCCCAGCCTTTTGTAACTGCCTCTTTGTTGGCAGCCAGTTCATCCAATGACGGGAAGAAAGCACCAACATATGATTCTGCAGCTGGCATTGCGGCCAACACGTCGGCTGGAACTTTACCGGCGGCAACCATCGAGTTGAAGCGTGCGGTCTGACAGAAGCCTTTGTTGTAACCAACCTGGCCTTCATCAGAGAACAAATGCTCAATCCACAATTTGCCGGCATTCGGGTTTGGTGCAAAGGCGTTGACAGCCTGAACATAAACGCCGGCCAGTTTGGCAGATTTAGGAATGATGACTTCGACAGGCGGGTTACCGGCCAACGTTTTACCCCAGGACAGACCGTTGTAATCCCAGGCAATAACAATTGGTGTTGTGCCTTGCGCCAATGTGCCGGATTTACCGATTACAGGAACAAAGTTGCCTGAAGCATTTAAGGCTTTGAAGAACTCAAGACCGGCAGCACCGGCATCCGCACCAGCTTTTGCGCCGGTTGACATACCGGCAGCCAGAACACCGAGAATGGCTTGGCTGGAAGCACGTGGATCACCGGCAAGAGCAACTTGACCAGCATATTCCGGCTTCAATAAATCCGCCCAATCCTGCGGTACGTTTTTTACGAGATCTTTGTTTACAACAAATGACATCACGCCGTGGTATGCACCAGCCCAATGACCGTCAGCATCTTTAACGCCGTCGGCAATATCGCCCCAAGCGGCAACCTTATGCGGCATTAACAGGCCTTCAGCTTGTGATGACGGGCCAAACGCCAAACCAACGTCGATGACGTCAGGGTTCTGCGGGCCTTTATTGTCTTTGTTGGCTTTGATGGCTTCAATTTCGTCGGCTGAACCGGCATCAGGGTTCAATTCTGTCACAGTGATTTCAGGATATTTGGCTTTAAATGAAGCAATAATATCGCCATAGCCGCACCAATCATGAGGCAACGCAATAACAGATAGTTTGCCTTCGGTCTTGGCAGCAGCTTCAAGGGCAGCCATATCGGCATGAGCTACGCCCGCAAAACTGGTGACTGCAAATGCAGATGCGGCTAAAATATTGGTGAATTTATTCAAAATTGTCATGTGGATGAACTCCCGGTTTTCCCCGCAAGCAATGCGGACGCTCGGCTGATAATGAATTATGACAACAGGTTTGTGACAGCCCGTGCCGGTGTTTCTTTCGCCTTAAAATCAAACAAGCGCTTTTTCAGCCAACACGCAATCCACTTATTGACGTTTCATCACAACTGATTGTTAGTTGGCGTTGAAACCCAATGAAAACTCAATGAAAAATGATTGCAAAATGAAATCGGCCGGCGGCATCAAAGCCATATTATTTGACAAAGACGGCACCTTACTCGACTTTGAAGACACTTGGGCTCCGATCAATCAAAGAGCGGGTCTGTAGGCAGCC
>JANOPZ010000082.1:0-7899 GCA_031422195.1 Limoniibacter sp.
AAGCGCGGGCCACTTCGTGCCAAATAACTTCCGGCTCAGCCTTCTTGGGTTTGAATCGCTTCCAAACCTGTGACTGTTCATCTTGTGAGGCGGCGGCGATTGTCCTCAATTGTTGTTCGCTCGGCATATCGCCTTTGCTCATGTGGTCGAGAATGGCAGGTAGAATATTGGCGAGCAGTCGCAATTTGCGGATTTGGCGCACGGCCAATGCCAAAGCGATCGCAATCGTTTGTTCTGTCCATCCGAGCGCCACCAAACGTTCAATCGCCCGCCATTGATCAACAGGGTTGAGGGGTTCACGCGCAATGTTCTCTGCAAATGAGCGCATGGCGTCTTTGCCCTCGTCTGAACCATCATTTGTGCCTGCACCCGCATTATCATTTGCGGCATCGGACTTATCACGCACGATGACGTCAATTTCAGTAAGACCAGCGGCAATTGCCTGTGCCACACGGCGGTGACCGGCGCTGATGACAAAACCATTACCACCCTCCCCGCCATCAAAAACAATGGGTGGCTGCACAATCCCGACAGCGGCAATTGACGCCATCAGCAGGCTGTCAGCCTGCGGGTTGGACTTTGAGCGGCGGAGGCGATTGGGGTTTGCGAGCAGCGCCCGCGGATCAATACGTTTGATTTCCATTTGAGTTTTCTTTCCTGTTTTGAGGGAACCGGTTTCCAGTTCTTTTTCCGTCTTCTTTTCGAAGACCACCCCAAAAACGCAAAGTCTGATGGTGCGGCGCAATTGCTGGCGAGCAGCCCTGACCTGACCATGATGCGGGGCTGATAGCCCTGCAGACAGGGTCAGCGGCCGGGATCGCGCAGGCAGCGATTGAGGGAACCGCCGCCGCGCCAACAGACTATGCGACAGGTTTGGTTCAGTTTTGGGTTTTAGATTTGAGATATCAATGATCTAGAAATCGCAAATTAGAGGCCAAGAAGTACAGCAACTCAAATGGAAATTGCGAGTGGCAGCTTTGCGCTTATGATCAGCCATCTAAACCTGATCATAGATTGCCCGAAAGCAGACATTGAGATTGGATTGGTTCGAAGGATTGTTCGAGTTGAAGTGTTTTGCGTTAGAGGTTTGTTCTCAGACTTCAGCAGTGCAAAATCTTTACCGATTTCAGAATGTGAAACGTTTTCTTTACGTAGAATATCCAGCAATCAAGAATCACGACAGTAGTTTGATAGGGATTATTTGTCTCTATAAAGGAGTATAGTAGGAAAATTATCCTTTCATTTGCTGCCCACCCTTGGTAAAGTAGGTTTTGCCGTGCCTGCCGCCATTCAAATTCAACGAACTTTTGAAAACTCTGTTGAGGCGCTTGGCGGGAACGGTCTGGAGCCCTCTCAAACAATTAGCTGCTGCCGGTTCCAATCACAGCGGTCGAACCAGCGAGCGGCAGCCACCCGCGCAACGTGCGCATCATCCCGAAATTGTGGGATATCCACTAAGGTTTGAACCCAGTTCGTTTTATGGATTGACGCCACCAAATCAGATACAATTGCTTTTGCAAAAGAGCACATTATGGCGCGATTTAAATTATCTGACGATGAATTTGCGATTATGGCGCCGTCGCTTCCTAAAGTCGGGCGTGGCCCGGCGCGCTTTGATAATCTAAGGGTGTTTGACGGCATTTTTATATCCTTCGCACTGCTGCTCAGTACCTTGATTTACCGGAGCACTTTAATCTGCGCACTGCAGTATATAACCGCTATGCCAGCTGGAGTGCACGCAGAATTTGGAAAGGTATCTTTGATGCGCTGGCACGCGAGAATAAAGACAATTTACTCTTCATCGACAGTTCCATCGTTAAAGCTCTACCCTCTCAGCAGCTAGGCCAAAAAAAAGGGGCTGGAAACGTTTATCCGACGCTTATGCGGCGGTCGCACAGGTCATGTAACGCTTTGCAAAAAGAACATGAATGAAAATTAACCTATGGCGTCACTGCACAATTTGGATGCAGTGTTACTAGAAATTGATGTCAATAAGTTGTTAAACAATTCTCGACCATTGGCTGCAATTGCCCACAAAGTCTCTGCGCTGGCTTTTTAATAAACGTTTTTACTTTGGCTTAAGTTTTTGACTGGGTGGTGGCTATGGATGCGCGGACACTAATTGATGGCGATGTATTGGATGCGCCGGTTGAAGCCGCTGCGCCGGAAACCAAGTCGTTTTCCGCCCGCAGCCAAATAAATGTGCGGCTGGTGGAAGCGGCCGACCGTATCCCCCTGCAAAACCTCCTCATGCAACACCACGCGGTAACTGAGTTTCGCAACCAGCCGTTTTCACCGTGGAAGTTCAACCAGAACTTTGACCACGTTGTTTCGCGCTCGCCGCGCAATGATGGCGTGTTGGTGATTGATGCCAATGGCGACGGCAAAATCAGTTCATCCAAAGAGTTTGTGTTCACCGAATGGGCCCCAACCGGTTCCCGCGCCAAGCGGATAAGAGACCGGTTCAACAAAAACGCTCGCGCGCGCACAGATTTTGAGGCGCTTAAACAGGTGTTCGACACCAACGATAACGGCATGCTCGATGCAGGTGACGCGCGGTTTGGTGAGTTTAGGCGGAAGCACTACTTGAAAAAATACTGTGGTTTTGTAGTCAATTAAAAGAAAGACCAATAAAATGGCTGAAAATATTACTAAAAAATTTAAAAATAAATTTATTCTATCTATAAATAAATTATTTTCAATTTTTATAGTAATTTCCCTTGGCGTCATGCCCATAATACAATCATATAAAATATTTTTTAATACTATCAATAAAGAAAATTCCAATATTGACACTGAGTGTTTCTATTTCAATTATTTTTCAAATAATCAAGCCGTTTCTCTAGCCATTCTTGGTTTCACTGTTGTTCTTATGATAATTTATGCATTCTATAAGAATAATTTTATTTACGCGTATATTTCTTTCGCGATTGCAGTTTCTGTCCTGTTCGGGTTTGTTTATGGAGGATGTATAATTGGGAAATAAAATCTCACTACAATTCAACGGACAAACGTTAACGTTGGAAGAAGATGGAGTTTCATTTGGCTCCTTTACAGCTATCTCTGGAAAGCCTGGATACTCTACTCCGGAGTACCAAGGATTTAGGAACCACGGTCCAATTCCAGAAGGAACCTATAATTTAGGTCCGGTTCAGCGTGCTTCCCCAGCAGACATTATAGTTGGTTTGATTGGTAAAATAGCTGCGCCTTTTGAGATTAAAGTTGGTGCTTGGCCCGGAGGGCCAGTGGCTTGGGGCCAGGAGAGAATCGACCTCACGCCGGTCGATCCGAATGCAGCACTTGGCAGGAGTGGCTTTACAATCCACGGAGGTTGGTACCCCGGGTCTGCAGGCTGTATTGATCTTACCGCAAGTATGCCATTGCTTGCCGATGTAATCGAAAATATTGGACTGAATATCCAATTAGTTGTTAAATATGAATGGCTGCACACAATTGCTGACGCCCGCGCTTTAGACCGCGACACAATGCAATATTACGTTAGTCCGAAAGATTTCTACAACTCCCCCTCCGAAGGCCAAACTATGCGGCCCGGCACCAATCCTGCGCCCCACACCATCGCCGATGCTCGCGCCCAAGAACGGGATTATGCCAACAGCCAAGGCAGTCGCCCTTCGGTCAACCCAAACGACACCTACACGTCTGTTCTTGCCGATGTTGCAAACAGCGGCAGGCCGGGTTGGGGGACAAATGGCGGAACAGGAAGTACTGGCGGTGGAGGGCACCCTTATACAGGCGGTGGCGGTAGTTCCGGCAGCAGCGTTAGCGGAGGCAGAGGAACGCCTTCACCTACCACTGGCGGCGCAAAGCCGGCCAAAGATTACGGTGGAAAAGACGAGGGCAGCAAACTCGGTCCTGGTTCAAAACCCAAAGATAAAAAACCTGACAATGACCCGGGCAAAAAAGGCCCGCAGCCCGTTGTGCTCGATCTTGACGGCAACGGGTTTGAGATTGATACGCTTGGCACATCGTCCACCTTCGTCGCCATGGATGAGACCGGTCTTCTCACCCGCACGGCGTGGGCGCGGGGCAATGATGGCGTATTGGTGATTGATGCCAATGGCGACGGCAAAATCAGCAATTCCAAAGAGTTTGTGTTTACAGAGTGGGCCCCAACCGGTTCCCGCGGTTGTATCCGGTTGGCGGTTAGTATGGTTTCCCTGTCTGGCAAGCTTTCGGCTGAGGCTGGCGGTTTGACGTAAATTGACATCGCGAAAACTATTTTTCAACGCCAAGTGCCGTCTCAACAATTGGTGACATGCGAACCCGGCTTTTGTATTAATTTTCGAATTTAACACCCATTTGCAGCTGTGCCCGATAAATGCTGACTGTCATATATGACAGTCAACCAGTTGATTGCGGTTTGAAAGCGACGGTATGCGCTGTTGCCAGCACAAGCAGGAATGAACCAGTTCTATCGGCATGTGCAGTTGGCACACGCCACAATTACGCCAGGAGCTTGTGTGAATGTTGACATTTGACAGCTTATCTATATATATCTGCCATATGTCTTTCGTGTATGAAAGGTCGGATCAATGTTAAGTCTCCAATTGGTTGAGCAGCCGCAAGCGCAAATTGGCCCGCACTTTAGCGAGGTCGAGGTGAAGGCGATGCAGCGGGCTTTTGTTAACCTTGCTGAACGCTGGGGCATCACGGACGAGCAAGCCGCTATATTGATGGGAGATATTTCTGTACGCACTTTCCGCCGCTGGAAAGTGGGTGATTTGGGGCGTGCAGGCGTGGATATGGCTGCGCGGCTGTCAAACCTGATGGGCACACATAAGGCACTGCGGCTGTTGTTTAAAGAGCCGCAACGCGGTTACGGCTGGGTGAAGCGCCCGAACGAAGCCTTCAATGGCACGTCAGCGCTGGATGTCATGCTGGGGGGACAGCTGACCGACATTATGCGGGTGCGCCATTACCTTGATGCCATGCGCGGCCCGTGGTGACATTAACGGTTGTTCCGCCGGGCATTCCCACGACCCGTGTTAACTGGGATCGTTATCACCGGCTGATTAATTCCGCGTTTCCGCCGATAGACCTGTTTGAAGATATCGCCGCGCCTGAAGATTGGTTGCTGATCAGTGCCGGCGAAAGCAAAACCAACCCGAGACTTGCCGCCACCATCGGTAAGCTTGATCTCGTGCCAATTGCGCGCCGCGTTGGTGGTGCCGGTTCATCCTATGTAATGGCACCATTCACTCACATTAGCCTTGACCACAAAGGGCGATTTCATGATGGCAGCTTTGGCGCATTTTATGCGGCTGATAATTTTGAGACGGCTCTGTTTGAAACGGTGTATCATACGCAAGCCTTTTGTGCCAAGACCGCCGAATTGCCCGGCTGGATTGCGGATAAACGCGAATTGATCGGGAGCATTGATGCTGATCTGACTGATATTCGGATTGGCTTTGATCATTTGCTGGCACCAAATGATTATGGCCCATCGCAAGCTTATGCACGTGAGCTGAAAGCAGGCGGTTCCAACGGAATTCTCTACCCGTCTGTGCGCCATCAAAGCGGCATCTGCTTTGCAGCATTTTACCCCGATGTAATGGCAATCCCTCTTCAAGGACGGCACATCAGCTATCACTGGGATGGCGGCCGAATTGACCTGATTAAAGACGTATCAGCCTCTAAGGTCTATTCGATCAGCACCCACCGCGTTAGCTGAAACCAATCAAGAGCGCCGCTGAATCTGCCCCGGCACATTGGCCTTCGCCTAAACATTGGTTGACACAGCGTAAGCATAATTCATTGATAGCCAACATCCGATTTTACATTTCAAACGGGAAACTGTTTTGCGTTTCATTCAAGCTGATTTCGAAGTCATCACACCGATGTTTCTCGGCGGGGCCAACCATGAAGCCGGCAATATCCGCCCCGCATCAGTAAAAGCTGAGATTTTATTTTGGTGGCGCGCGCTGAATTACCATAGGTTTGCTTTTAACAACGGTAAAACCGTTCCCGAAGCCGAAGCGTTGAAGAGTTTTCATACCCAAGAGGCGAAGTTGTTTGGTTGCCCAACCAAAGGGCAAGGCGTATTTTCACTTTCGGCCCGGTGGGTTGGGCAGGCGCCGGTTATGGAAGGCACCACGCCAATTGTGGAAGCGTTTGGTCAAGATACACGCGACGCAACTGGCGCAAAATACCTTGGCTATGGAATAGTTACGATCAAAGGGCAGATTGAAGCCGAAAAATCCTGCATCAAAGCCGGTGCTAAATTTGTTATCGAGCTCGTCTTCAAGCCATCGACAAGCGAACACGACATTGCGGACATACAACGGGCAGTCAAACTCATGGGCCTGCTAGGCGGGCTCGGCTCGCGCAAGCGCCGTGGCTGGGGTTCTCTGGCGCTCACAAGTTTGAAAAGCAGCGCACTGAAACGCGACGGTGCAAAGTTCGGTTTGGCAGAACTTCAAGAGTTTAGCCTTTTTCCCGCAAACACCGCCAACTTTGAAGCAGCGCTCAATTCAGCTGTTTTACCGAGCCGCAGTTTTGATGAACGCTCAGCACCTCTATCCTGCTTTGGCTCAAACACAAGAATGCACCGCTGGAGTGCGGGTTTTGCAAGTGCACTTGATGCGATGAACGCGCTGGGCAACGGCTATCAACTTTATCGGGCATGGGGTCGGAGCGAATATGGCAATTTAATGCCCGACAGAACAACTGTCAGCCATAAGAATTTTAAGGCCGACCACGATTGGTTTAAAGTGAGCAAGCCTGCATTCAAAAAAGCGGATCGCGGAACTTATACTGTTGACTCGGTAAAACCACCAATATCTGCAAATAACATGCCCGAGCGGGCAATTTTTGGTCTTCCCTTGGGTTTTGCCAAAGGAGTTGAGATTGAAACGACGGAGCCGTTTGGCCGCCGCGCCAGCCCGTTATTGTTTCATATCGCAAAAATCGGCAGTCAATTTTATCCCGTTGCCACCTATTTCCAGACCCAGTTTCTACCACTGGTGCAAGTCGGTGCTGAAGCCGCCGCTACGAGAATAAACGTTCCGGGCGCTAACAACCTTCCGTTTCAGCCAGATACAACTGTTGTTACGAATTACCTCGATGGCACATGCCGCAACACGCTTGACGGAGCCCGCAACACGCATCCCTACTTCAATGGTGTGAGAGTGTTACCATGACCCGTAAAGTGCTGCATTTCACCATCGGGCCGGTGCAGGATTTTATCGCCGACGCACGCCGCATACGGGATTTTTGGGCGGGTTCATTCTTGCTGTCAGTATTGGCCGGTCACGCCATGGCGGCTGCTAAAAACGCGGGCGCTGAAATTGTATTTCCCAAGGTTGAAGGCGATACGCTTTTTGAGGCGCTGGTTGCCGGAAATGCCAACGCAAATACTCATATCGGCTCGCTGCCCAACCGTTTCAAAGCCAGCATCTCTGAAGACGCGGATGCAAAAGACGTTGCCTTAAAATGCGTCGAAGCCACCGGTTTGGCTTGGCAAACTCTTTGTGACACCATCTGGGAAAAATATGTCAAAGCCGCAGCCGAACAGCATCACGGCAAAACCGGCGAAGACAACCCGACGCGGAAAATCTGGACACGGCAAACCCATAACTTTTGGGATATGGCTTGGGTTGCGGGTGATGACCCTTGTCCCAACCAAGACGGCAATTGGCTCGATATCCGTAAGAATTGGCGTTCCTTGAAGCCCGGCGTGATTGAGGGCGGCGACCATTGCCGTCTGATGGGCCAGTATCAGGAACTGTCGGGCTACGGGCGGTTTCCAAGGACGGAGCGCAATAAGCAAACAGCGTTCTGGAAAGCCGTTCGAGAGACCGGCACTATCAGCGATCTTGATCTTCCCGAAGGCGAATATCTTTGTGCTTTGGCGCTGATTAAGCGTCTGTTTCCTGTGCT
>JANOPZ010000083.1:0-4171 GCA_031422195.1 Limoniibacter sp.
GTAAAAGCCAAGCCTTTGGTGGTGTGGCCATTGACCCGGATAACACCGGCATCGCCGCCGGGGCGCTGTACAGAATTGCCTTGGATGAGGGTATCATATTGCTCATAAACCCAGCGGCGTGACGATTGGTTAGCAGAGCCGACCAGCTTTAGAAGTGCTTCGGCAATATCGGCTTGCGGCACATCGTCTGAAGCAAGCGGTTTTGCGGGCGGTGTTGCCACCCAAGGCCGGTCATATTCAGGGGCTTGATCGCCAAGGTCTTTGATCGGCAAATCAGCAACTTCAACGCCAAGATGTTGAACGCGGAAGCGCAGATCATCTGTGGTTATGCCAACAATTGCAAAGTCCAAACCCCATTTCACGAAGATGGCTTTAGCTTCTTCTTCCTGCTCAGGGCGAAGCACCATCAGCATGCGTTCCTGGCTTTCCGACAGCATCATTTCGTAGGCAGTCATATGGGTTTCGCGCACCGGCACTTTGTCGAGATCAAGCAGAATGCCAAGATCACCTTTCGCGCCCATTTCAACGGCAGAACAGGTGAGGCCAGCCGCCCCCATATCTTGAATGGCGATGACTGCACCAGAAGCCATGAGTTCGAGGCAAGCTTCGAGGAGGCATTTTTCAGTAAACGGGTCACCGACTTGAACGGTCGGGCGCTTTTCGTCGATTTGGTCGTCGAATTCAGCCGACGCCATGGTAGCGCCGCCAACGCCGTCGCGTCCTGTTTTTGCTCCAAGATAGACCACTGGCAGGCCGACGCCTTTGGCCTCCGATAAAAAGATCGCATCGGTTTTGGCAATTCCTGCTGCGAAAGCATTGACGAGGCAATTGCCATTATAGCGCGCATCAAACTCGACCTCGCCGCCGACAACCGGCACGCCAAACGCATTGCCATAGCCGCCAACACCGGCCACAACACCTGAGACCAAGTGCCGTGTTTTGTGGTGATCCGGCGCACCAAAGCGCAGTGCATTCATTGCTGCAACGGGCCTTGCGCCCATCGTGAACACATCGCGCAAAATGCCGCCAACGCCGGTGGCGGCACCTTGATACGGTTCAATGTAAGATGGGTGGTTGTGGCTTTCCATTTTGAAAACCACGCAATCACCATCTCCAATATCGACAACGCCCGCATTTTCGCCGGGGCCTTGAATGACCACTGCGCCGGTTGTGGGTAAGGTTTTCAACCATTTTTTAGATGATTTATAGGAGCAATGCTCGTTCCACATTGCAGAAAAAATGCCGAGTTCTGTGTAGCTCGGTGTCCGCCCGATCAGGTCCAGAATGCGCTGATATTCATCTGGCTTGAGGCCATGAGCCGCAATGAGCGATGCTGTAATTTCGGGTTCAATTTGGGGAGTTGCCATGCGTGTGAACCCAATGCCAAGATTTGCCGCTTTCTAGTTTGTATGACGCATGAGGTCACGGCAAAAATTGCGCAATCCCAATCTAATTCTCCGTTGCAGGTTTTGACTTTAATTGAACGTATCATAGCCGCCTGCGCCAGAATCCAGCAATTGGCGCAAGCGAACCAACCCACTATGCGCATCAAGCGCATGCTCCGGCGCAGACACGCCGATTCGCACGCGATGCCACGTTTTATCCGAGCGACCAACTTTGAACTCATCTTCATCATCGATGAGAATGCCCTCCGCCGCTGCGGCAGCTTTATATGTTCCAGACAGCCAAGGCTCGGGTAAGCGCATCCATAAAAACGGCACATCCTCCCGCGAGTCTAAGTCTACACCGTTGAAAATCGCGCGCGCATCCAAAACGCGGCGGCGGATTTCAGCGGTGTTGAGTTCGCGAATGGTTTCTGCCACGCTAGAATTGACAAGGCGCGCAGCCGTTTCTGCCATCAGAAATGCTATGCCGCCAGACAGCATTTTGAGTGCGATTTGCACGCGATTTGCAAAATGCGGTGGACAGGCAACCCACCCGCAGCGTAGCCCGGCTGACACCGACTTTGACAAACTGCCAACATGAAACACACGCTCGGGTATCAGTTCAGCGAGCAGCACATGATTGCTGCCATCGCGCGGTGCGTAGACAGAATCTTCGATGACCAAGATGTTATAGCGCATGGCAATTTCAGCCACGGCACGGCGTTTGTCTTCACTCATTATGCCCATTGTCGGGTTTTGGCAGGCTGGCATGAGGAACAGGAGTTTTGGGTGCCGCTGGGCGCAAACGCGCTCTAGCTCATCGGGGTCAATGCCGTCGCTGTGGGTTTCGACGGTAACAGTTCTTCGGCCCATCATAGCGGCGGAACGGGCGAGTGACGAATAGGTTAGGTCTTCAAATACAATCGAGTCACCCGGCATGGTGGTGGCAGCGATGACGGCCATGAGGCCGGAATGCGCCCCATTGGTTTGCAAGATGGTTTTCGCATCGGGCTTCCAACCGCCAGCGGCCAGCCAAGTAGCGCCAGCTTGCCGCCAATGTTCAGGTTGAGAACGCGAATAGTCATATAGTTCGGCAGGTTTAGCGGCGAGAATTTCAGATGCAACCGTACCAATTGCATCGCGCGCAAAGTTAAGTGGGGCGGCTGTGGAATCAAAACGCAGCATGCCATCGACAGGAGCATGGGTGCGTGTGCCGCCGAAATGTGCGCCAGTAACGCCATATTTTACTTGCGGTGTTGCCTCTTGCGCCAGCACGTAAGTGCCTCGCCCGACTTCCCCGGACACCAATCCGCGCTCGCGCATAATGGTGTAAGCGCGGCTGACTGTGCCAATTGTCACGCCAATATCGAACGCCAAATTGCGCTGCGGCGGCAGTTTAGCGCCAGCGGGCAGGGTGCCGCCATCAATGGCGCTTTCAATTGCGTCAGCCAGCCGTGCATATAGCGGGCCGGTGTGGGTGGTAAGGTCAGGGAGCCAATTTGTCATCATTGACGATATATCAATTGTGACAATCAATGAGTCAAATGTCAGATTGTTATGGTGACATTGGTAACTTTAAGCTGAAGCCCCACAGGCATCAGAACCTGCAACCCAGCGATTGACATCTAGCGTGATGCGTTTTCCAAGAGGCTGGTTCATCAGCGGGCCAAATGCGCTCATCCGCGCAGGGTTTCCACTCGCTTCAATGACAGCCAACGGCAAGCCGTTGGGGTTTTTGGCGGGCACAATCAAAATCCGCGGGCGGCCGTTTTGCGAGGTGAGTTCGGGCGCAAGTTTGTAAGCCTTGAACGCAGGGTCATTCGAGCGGAACCAACACTCACGCGCGCCAAGGGCAACGCGTTCCATGACTGGCAACGCTGCGCGGCCGACAATAATATTTTGGCTTGGTTCGGGCGCTGATGTTTGGCAAGCAGGTAGCAGCGTTAGTGCTGCGAAAACTAAAATCAGCTTTTTCATGCTGCAACTCGCGATATCTTATTTTTGGAACTCATCCCCAGCGCACTTTCAAACAGACGTCGGCCATCATCGCCGCCATGAGCCGCTTCGACCAGATTTTCAGGATGAGGCATCAGTCCGAGCACATTGCCGTGATCATTCACAATGCCGGCAATGTCGTTGATTGAACCATTGGGGTTGGTGCCTTCGGCATAACGAAACGCGACTTGGCTTTCGCCTTCAACGCGGGCCAATGTTTCAGCATCGGCAAACCAATTGCCATCGTGGTGGGCAACCGGGCATCGGATAATTTCATTTGGCTGATAATTTTGGGTGAAGCGCGTATTGCTGTTGGCAACCTCGAGTTTCACTTCCCGGCACACGAACTTCAATGAAGCATTGCGCATCAACGCGCCCGGCAAGAGGCCAGCTTCAGTGAGAATTTGAAACCCGTTGCAGACGCCAATAATGGGTGTGCCGCGCGTGGCATGGTCGCGCACGGCATTCAGCACCGGCATACGCGCCGCAATTGCACCGCAGCGCAAATAATCGCCGTATGAAAACCCGCCCGGAATCACGATCAAATCAACAACTGGAATGCTAGTTTCAGTTTGCCAGATGGTGATTGGCGCAACGCCAGTTATCAGCGTTAAAGCTGCAATCATATCGCGGTCGCGGTTGAGGCCGGGCAAAACGAGAACGGCGGCTTTCATGGGCAGGCTCCTAATGAGTGTTTTTGGCGTTAGGTTGCTTACGAAAACGGGTCAATCGCAATTGCCAGTCGTCCAGTGCTAAAGCATTTCGCGGTCGGCAAACTCAGCGCGTTCAGT
>JANOPZ010000084.1:0-11253 GCA_031422195.1 Limoniibacter sp.
GAATGCAGAAAAGGCATTGTAGGCCTGATCGGCGAGAATGTTGCGGTCTGCTAGGAAAAGGATGCGCGGGCGGCGCGAAGGCTCGCCAGCAAGGCTCCATTTGGCTTGAAACAGCTTCCAAGCAAGCTGAAAGGCGATAAAGGTTTTGCCGGTTCCAGTCGCTAGTGTAAGCAGAATGCGTTTCTTGCCGTCGGCGATGGCGTCCAACGTGTTCTGGATCGCGTTGTCTTGATAATAGCGCGCGTCTCTTGTTCCGCTCTTGTCTTCAAATGGAATAGCGGCGAAGCGGTCGCGCCAAAGGCTGGCGTTTTCAAACGTCCGGTTCCAAAGTTCATCCGGCGTTGGAAACTTGGAAACTTCCCGCTCTTTGCCGGTTTCCATGTCGATTTCATAAATGCCAACGCCATTGGTGGCATAAGCAAAGCGGGTTTGCAGGCGCGTGGCATAATCCTTGGCTTGGCCGACGCCCTCGGTTGCCGGAAGCCCTGCCCGCTTAGCTTCAATGGTGGCAAGTTTGCGGTTGCGGTAAGTCAGCACGTAATCGCATTTGAGTGGCTTGGCGCGACGTCCAGCGCCTTCCAGACGGCCAAGCGTAATAACTTCCAGCCTTGCCCGCGAATCCGTAACGACGCCCCAGCCTGAGGCTTTCAAGGCAGGGTCGATTAGATCATGGCGAGTTTCGGCTTCGTTCATGCACTTCGATTCATGTAAGATGCAAACATAGTGGCGTTATGTGCCAAAAGTTGCAAGCGCTTGTGAGTTAGTTCATGTGTCGATGTTTTGCGATTTTATCGACACATAATGAACATGTGTCGATTGCATCGACATGTCCTAACGGTTGGTCTCTGATTTTATTCATCGGTTTTAGGCTTCACTGGAGTCACCCGTTTGGTCACTTGGTTTTCGAGTTGCTTCAGCGCGTTTGTTTCCGACTGTGCTTCAATTTCTTGGCGTCTGTTTGCGGCGAATGCGTCATAAGCACGTTCTGCGATGGCGTCCGCTTCGTCGCGGCTTACGCGTCCAGCATTTCCTAAAATTGGACGTTCGTTAAGCTGCAAGAAATCATCCAGCCTTGTCTGCCAAGTTTCCATAAATATCTGTTTGCGACGCCTTGCCTGGTCTTCAGCAAAATCGAGGAACATCACGACAATACGGTTGAGTTCGTCAATTTCATTTTCAAGCAAATAGTTTTTGGCAATCGTCACATCACTTTTACGGAGAGCGCCCGATTTCCAAGTCGTTAAGCCCATATTCGGATAGGATTGATTGGCACGTGCGGCAATTATTTCAGGTGCAGTCATACCGGTTGCGGCAAAGTGCAGTTTGTTTTGGACAGTTTGAAAAAATAGCTGAGTTTCAGGATCGGAAGGCGCATAGTCGGCGGCAAGACCAAGAATTTCCCGCACCCTAAGATAAACGCGGCGTTCACTCGCCCGAATGTCACGGATGCGCTCCAGCAATTCGTTGAAGTAGTCGATGTGGCCTTCACCTTGCGGGTTCTTCAGTCGCTCGTCGTCCATCGTGAAACCTTTCACGAGGTATTCGTTCAACCTTGCCGTTGCCCATTGACGAAACTGCATACCGCGTATGCTGCGAACGCGGTAACCAATGGCAAGAATTGCAGGAAGGCTGTAATGGCGTAATGAGCGCGACACTTCGCGTCCGCCTTCGGATCGAACTTGTAAGTAATCCTTACAAGTTGCCGCTTCGTCGATTTCGCCCTCTTCAAACAGTGCCTTGAAATGAATGGTGACGTTCTGAGGCGTTACCTGAAACAAGTCGGCGATTTGCGCTTGTGTCAACCAAAGTGTCTCATTGTCAAACCGGCATTGAACACGCGTGCGCCCGTCTTCGGTCTGATAGAGAATGAATTCCGATTGGTTTTCTTGGTTCATGCCGCGATGCTTTCCGATGATGCAAGTTCACCGGCAAAGGCTTTTTGCAGGATGGATTGTTTCAATTCGGCCAAAGAAATCAACTTGGCTTCGTATATAGCGCGAAGAAGATCGGATTGCCCGATCAAGGCATCACATGCACTGACTATTTCCGCCTGTCTTTGGAGATTTGGAATGTCTAATGTAATTTCTGACAAACGCTCCAGAGCCAATTTTGGCTGTGCCGCTGTTCGCGTGGCAGCAGAGACTTGAAGCCTAAACTGAATTGATTTTGTGAAGTAGAAGACGAATTTTGGATTCACGTTAGTGCTGAATATCAGGCGACAGGCGTTTTCAGTCAAAAGGGAACCATCTAATTCGCGCGGAACCATTCCGGTCTTTCCAATCGTTCCGGCAATGCTCACATACAAATTGTCGCTGTTTATAATGTAACGAGATATTCCTTGATAAACTTCTGCACCAACATATCGCAAATCCGATTGTGAAATTGAACCGGTTTCGCTGAAGTCAGTCACGCGCAAGTAGACGTAAGGCGTCTTTTCAGAAAGCAGCTTGTATCCTTTTGGAACCCGCTTACCTCCTTTAATTTTTGCGATAGTGCCAAGTGTAGTCTCCACCCACCCTTCGCCCCTTTCGCTAAACACCCGGTTCAAATAGCTGTCAAACAAATCCCGCGCGTTTTGGAGGTTCTTTTCGGCGTTGGCGCGCATGGCATCCAGCCCCGCAAACGCCTCATCCAGAATGGCAACGATGCGGCGCTGTTCGGGGAGCGGGGGGAGTGGGATGCTAAGCTCCCCCAGTTTTGTCGCATTGAATCCACCCTGTGCACTTCCAGCCGTTCCGCTTTCTACCGCTTGCCAATATTCCGGTGTCTGAAAGAAATAGCTGAGGTAGGTTGGAAGCAAGCCAGACTCTTGAATCCTAAGGCGTATTAGGTATGAGGCAAAAACAGCATCAGGTGGATTAAGGACCAGAAAACTTTTGCCGGTTGTCGCGCCGGTTCGTGCAAAAACAATATCGTTGGATTTCAGAGTAAATTTCTTCTTGTCGCTATCACTAATTCGACAATAAGGCACTGTTTCCCAATTTACGCTCCCATCTTGAAGATCGGTAATGCGCAAGAAGTTAGGCCCGATGCGATCGGGCGATGCTTTTTCTGTATAACCGTAATTTATCGACGATAATTCGCTCAAATTGCGTCTGGTCCACCCCTTCACAACAGCCCCCGAATACTCGCCAGAATATCGGCGCTTTCGGCATCCAGCGCGGCGATTTCGTCCATGATCTCTTGCGGTTCGCGCAAGGCGGCTTCTTCCGGCCTGTTTGGGTTCTTGGGTGACAGGTCGAATGTGGTCTGGTCAATGGTGCTGGCGTCAACGCTCCAAGAGTTTTCGCTTTCCGTAAAGTCCGTCTGAAACGCCACAAACTCTTTCAGATCATCATCGTTGAGCGCGTTGGTCTTGCCCATATTGCGGCCCGCGTCGAGTTTATAAAACCATACGCTGCGCGTTGGCGCGCCTTTGGTGAAAAACAGCACCACGGTTTTAACGCCCGCGCCTTGGAAGGTTCCGCCCGGCATATCCAAAACTGTGTGAAGATTGCAGCTTTGCAGCAATTCGCGCCTGAGGCTCACACTGGCATTGTCGCTGTTCGATAGAAACGTGTTCTTGATGACAATGGCGGCGCGGCCACCGGCTTTGAGGCTTTTGATGAAATGCTGCAAAAACAGAAACGCGGTTTCGCCGGTTTTAATCGGGAAGTTCTGCTGGATTTCTGCCCGTTCCTTGCCGCCGAAAGGCGGGTTGGCTAGGATAACGTGAAAGCGGTCTTTCTCCTGAATATCAGAAATGTTCTCAGACAGCGTGTTGATGTGGATGATGTTCGGCGCGTCAATGCCATGCAAAATCATGTTCATTACGGCGATGACATAGGCGAGCGGCTTCTTTTCCTTGCCGTAGAATGTGCTGGTTTGAAGCGAGCGAATATCGCTGGTTGAAAGGTTCGGCGTCTGCTTCAGATAGTCATAGGCTTCACACAAGAAACCAGCCGAACCCACCGCGCCATCATAAATGCGCTCGCCAATCTTGGGTTTCAAAACCTCAATCATGGCGCGAATGAGCGGGCGCGGCGTGTAATATTCGCCGCCATTGCGCCCTGCATTGCCCATGTTTTTGATCTTCACTTCGTAAAGATGCGAAAGCTCATGTTTTTCAGCTTGGCTGCCAAAGCGAAGCTGGTCGATCAATTCCAGCGTATCGCGCAGCGAATAGCCGCTTTGGAAGCGATTCTGGATTTCGCCGAAAATCTCGCCGATCTTATATTCTATTGTGTCCGGCCCTTCGGCGCGTTGTTTATAGCCGCGAAGGTATGGGAACAGTTCGCCGTTAACGTAAGCAATCAAATCCGGCCCCGTTAGGGCATTGTTATGGTCAAACGCTCCCTTGGCATCCTTTGGCGCGGCCCATTTTGACCAGCGGTGCGCCGGATCAATGATGAAGGCATAATCCTTGCCATCCAGTTCCGCCTCTTGGGAGCGCTGCACTTCCAAATCATCCAGATACTTCAAGAACAATATCCAAGAGGTTTGTTCGGTGTAATCGAGTTCCGTGGTGCAACCGGCCTCTTTGCGCAGAACATCATCGATGTTTTTGAAGGTCTGTTCAAACATTGGGCAAGCGGCTTTCAACGGGATTCTGTTTGGCAAATGAGTAGTGCAAACCAACGCCGATGCAACAAAATTGCTGGCAAAAAGGGCAAGCGCCTGAATTGACTAATACAAGCCCGCTGGCGCGATTTGTGGCGTTTGGCTTGCCGTCATGCGGAAAGTGGCGAGCCGCGATTCTGGAGCGCCCGGACGCCGTTTTTTGCGCCAATTGTAAGCTACGGAAAATTGCTTCCAGCAAGCTGCAGAAAACTCAATTCGGCTTGAACATTAAGGGAAACCTAATGGTGCTTCCGCAATTAGAACCCTAAGGTTACCCTAAGGCTGGAACCACAATGCAGCCCTTTGGCATGGCGCTTTAACCGCAAGGTTACCTCAAGGGTTAAGCCACCATTTTCAGCGAACCAGCCCGCCGTATGTCAAGGTTACCTCAAGGGTGTACCCTCACATCACCCTAACACAACCCTGCAATCACCCTATGATCTTAGCCGATAAACCTGCTTTTATAGACGGGAAAAACGCCACGCTTTGCCAGCGGGCGCAAATAAACACCCGCCTTTAGGGCACGACAAAATTCTAAGTGTAAACATAGCCTCGCGCGCGGGCGCGTACTGCTTGCGAAATAGGAAAAAGGGCTTCAATTGAACCGGTCAAGCGCCCTAACTTCTCCCTAACCAAACCGTTCGCGCCCGTATTGCTCCGATTTTCATTTATAGCGTTCGCGTCTGCATCACTTCGCATGGGTGGAAGAACTTTTTTTGTCACGGTTTATGAGGCTTGACCAAACATGGCGCTCTGAAGGTTTGAAAGTGCCAGACTTTTGACCGCCCCATAACCAGCTCGTGCGCGCGACAAAACTGTACTAGCAATCGAACACTTTGAAGACACCGCTCGCTTGAACCAAAGCCGCAAACTTTAAGCCGCCCCCCATAGCCGGAATTGTGGACGGCCCTGTTTTTGATCATAGCCGGTCTGAAGGGGTTAAGATGGCAGGGTTTTGATAGGCCCCTAAAACATGTTAAAAACAAAAAGTATGAAGCAAATAATTACACTCATAATCGCGTCTAGCAGACACGCAAATTCGCGTCTTGTGAACCCTATTTGTTCCCAGTTTTCAACTGCATTCGGAGACGCATATCCGCGTCTTCTTATTATATTATTCCTTACAATGCGGACTAACTATGCACGTAGTGGGATTACGTTGTCAGGCAACTGAACTTGTTTGGCGGCGCGACGTTTGGACAAATCAGCTGTCTTTTCAGTTTTGCGCCGCTTCCAGATGAGCACATCCGATTTTGTCATAACTTTCCATCTGTTCGTTGCAGGTGCATTTTCGTGGTTGCCAAGCCAAGTGAGCCGATAAACGTTTGGCTCGTGACTGCCACGATAGGCTATTCCACGATCAACAGAAATAAAACCAAAATACTCGACTTCCCGAATTGCTTCAGCAACAGAAGCAAGACGAATACCAAACTCTTTAAATTGTTTGTGGGTAACGATTAGCTTGCCGTTTTGAGTCCCGGCGTGAGCCATATGTTCTTCTAAAATTCTGAAAATAACTTTCAATCCATTCCCAGACAGCGCCTTGAATGCGACAGAGTTTATTAAAGCCCTGTCCATCCAAATCCAAGCCGAACCTTCAGGCGGCCCCATATGCTTTGGCCTTGCGCCGACCGCCCGCCTTTGCCCGCGTTTTGCTTTTTCATTTTGATCTACGCCCATTTGTGATTGCTCCTTTTATTCTGAAGCCGGAAGTGCGTGAAGCCATGCTTCAGCATCTGTGCGTAAAATCAAAGTGCGCTTGCCAAGTTTACGAACGCAAATGCGCTTTGCACCTACTTCGCCGTAAAATTTGCTTCGGCTAATCCTTGACCATTCAAGAAACTCACCAACGGTAAAGGCGGCGCGATCTTCGACTTTATTCATTTTAGACATTACTGAATTCACTTGGAATTTTCCTTGTCTTTGGTTTCCCTCCATCTGGGGAAACATATGTAAAGACAATATATAGTGCGCCATTGTTGAAGTGAATCACTTACCCCCGCTGTCCACAATGTTTTTGGTTTGTTCACACATTTATTTTTATGACTGAGCATTTCCGGCGGGGGAAGCCCCCTAAGGGCAACCACTATTCACGATTTGACGCGGTGCAACGCATCGCACAGCCATTGGCACAAACAGGGTTCCTAAATTTTATATTTAAGCCCGCAATGCCACCACATTATCAACAATCACATTTGCTGTGAAAGCGGCCCATGCTTCCATAAGCTTGCGGCGCTTATCGAGGGCAGTTCCGCGCCGGTATGCTTGTTCTGCTTTATCGCCAATCACGTGCGACAATGCCGCTTCCGCAACTTCGCGTTGGAAGTTTGTGGCATCGCCTGCCCAATCCCTGAAACTTGAACGAAAGCCATGCGGTGTAACTTCAACTTTCATGCGGCGAAGCAACATTGTCAGCGCCATATTGGAAAGCGGTTTGTTTGCCACCTGCCCCGCAAACACATATTCGGAAGTCCGCAACTCTTGCATGGCTTCCAAAAGTTCAACCGCCCGCAACGGTAAGGGCACGGTATGGTCGCGCCGTGCTTTCATCCGGCTGGCAGGCACATTCCACAAAGCGCCTTCCAAATCGATTTCTTCCCATTTCGCGCCAAGGGCTTCGCCAGATCGGGAAGCGGTTAGGATTTGGAACTCTAAAGCCCGCGCGCTTAGCCCTTCAACGGCCCGCAAACGCTCCATGAACGCTGGAACGTCAAAATAGGCCATCGCTGCATGGTGCTTGTTGCCTTTGAGTTTGGAAGGCTTTGGAAGCAAGGCTTGAAGATTGCCGCGCCAAGTTGCCGGATTATCGCCAGTTCGCCAGCCCTTGGCTTTGGCAAATGCCAGCACGCGCTCAATACGTCCGCGAAGGCGTGACGCGGTTTCCGGCTTTGCCACCCAGTGCGGTTGCAGCACGCCAAGCACGTCTTCCATCGTGATTTCAGAAACAAGGGTTTTGAGAATGCGTCCGCAATAGGCTTCGCCAAGTGTCATAACCCATTGCGCGCGGTGCTTAGGGTTGCTCCATTCAACTTCCATGCTGGCAATCAAAAGCTTTGCAGCTTCACCAAAGGTTGGTTCGGCTTCCCTATTGCGCAAAGATTTCGGGTCAATCCCGTTGACAATGCATTCGCGCATTTCGGTTGCGGTTTCCCGTGCTTTGGCAAGTGAAGTGTCAGGATAACCGCCTAGGCCAATTTCAATCCACTTATCAGCGCGCCGGTATGTGAAGGCCCATGATTTGGCATCGGCGTTGCGAACGCGAAGGTATAGCCCGCCGCCATCCGAATAGCGCCCTGCCTCTGAAGTGGATTTCAACTTGCGATCCGTAAGCTTTTGAATTGCGTTTGCCATAGTACGATTTTTCCAATCCGTGCCTAACGCCGTGCCTAACGGCTGCAAGGATATTAGCGCATAATATGAATCAATGAAAGACAACGTGCATTGATTTCATTGAATAATTCACACAATAATGGACACCGGAAAACGCTGGTTTAGCGGACACCCCCTCCGCCATTGCCCGCACGTTTGTGCCGTCGAACCCACAAATTGACATCTGCATGGCTCTGCCATGCCGGGATTCGATTCCCACCCCCGCCGCCACTCATCCTTCTTTCTTCAATTTTTCCCTTCGCTTGCAAAAACCCTTGCCTGCGCGGCAAAACTGGGGTTTAATTTTCGCATATTTTTTGCTCACGTATTTTTTAAGTGAGATGGTTGATCCGTTTGCCTGCCTGACGACATCAATATTGCTGATGAAGACCCGGTTTATTGATTTTAATTTTTCTTGTTTGCAAAGGCAGATGAGGCAAAGGGGCATATTGAAATGGCGACTTGGCAAGGGCTTGGCACCGGCAACTGGTCAAATAATTTGAATTGGCTGTTTTTCACTCCGCCGAATTCCGGAACCGACGCGATCATTGCGTCGGGCAACGCTACTGTCAACACAGTCGGCTTGGCGGCCTTCAACGTCTACCTGTCGGGCAGCAGAACGGTTGATGCCGGGTTTGGCGGTGGACTCACGGTAAGCAATTTTTTTAATATCGCGTCGGGCAGCAGCCTTTTGGCGCGCAACGGGGGCATTGTTTCTGCCAATGTCTACAACGGCGCTGGCAAGGTCATCATCGGCGGCGCCACGACCGCAGAAGCGAGTGGGACCCTGACCGGCTCCGTCAGTCTCAACGCGGGCGGCGAACTGATTTTCAACACCACCAATACGCTTTCATTTTCCAATGTGATCAGCGGGTCAGGTTCTATCGAGCTCAAAAGCGCGCAGAATGTCACGCTAACCGGTAACAACACCTATTCCGGTTCAACCACCATCAGCGTCGGTACGCTGGAAGTCCGAAATGGCAACGCCATTGGAAACAGCAGCGCGGTGACGGTCGGTTCGCCCGGCTTGCTGGGTGTCACCAACTCTGAGACCATTGGCTCATTGGCTGGCGGCGGCAGTGTCGAACTGCTCAATGGCAGCACGCTGACGACCGGCGGCAATAATTTAGATACAACATTTTCGGGGGCAATCACTGAGTTTAGCGGCAGCGGCAAACTCACCAAGACCGGCACCGGCACATTCACGCTGACCGGCGCGAACACCAACACCGGCGTGACGACCATCAACGCTGGCACGCTGGCGCTGAACGCCAATGGCCAAGCCATCGCTGATACCGGCGCGGTTGTGGTGAATGCACTTGGAAAATTGGAATTAATTTTTGGTAGAGAGACGATCGGCTCGCTGGCAGGTAGTGGCAACGTCGTCAGCGTTGATTCTTCAGGTAGATTGACAACAGGCGGCAACAACACAAGCACGACATTCTCTGGCTCCATTAGTGGAAATAGTTTCCATCTGACGAAGAACGGCACAGGCACCTTTACGATGTCTGGTGCAAGTTCTTACGATTATACGACCACCATCGCCGCTGGTGTGATCAGGATCGAAAATAGTTCCGCACTGGGTCTCATTGCGTCCAATCCTGTCCTGGGGCGGAACCAGGCGCACACCACAGTCGAGACCAACGCTGCGCTGGAAGTCGCTGGCGGTATTACCGTCACAGAGATACTGTTTCTGAATGGTTCTGGCATCACCAATGGCGGCGCGCTACGCAATATCTCTGGCATCAACGCCTGGAACGGCGCGATCATGCTGGATTCAGCCACGCGGATCAATTCGGATGCGGGCCAGTTGCTTATAGGCGGTAACATCACCGGCGCAGGCCAGAATCTGACGCTCGGTGGCAGCGGCATTATTAGCGTGGTTAGTAACATCAACACAGGGACGGGCAGCCTAACCAAGACCGGCAGCGGCACCTTTACGCTGTCGGGCGCCAACACCTACACCGGCGTCACAACCATCAATGACGGTATCCTTTCTCTCGAAGGAGGCGCATCGATCGCCGATACGGGCGCGGTTGTCGTCAATGCAATGGGCAGGCTTCAGCACCGAGAGGGTGAAACGATCGGCTCGCTTGCCGGGAGCGGGCGCGTTACCATCGCCAGCAACTCCGCGCTCACGACGGGTGCTGCCAACACGAACACGACCTTTTCCGGTGTGATAGAATCGACTGGTGGCGAGTTGATCAAGACCGGCACCGGCACACTCACCCTGTCCGGCGTAAACACCTATGGTGCCATCACCACCATCAACAACGGCACGCTGGCGCTGGCGGGGGCCGGTTCCATTGCCGCATCGTTCGAGCTAACAGCGTCGTCCGGCGCGGGAGTTTTCGACATCAGCGCCATCGGCGGCACAAGCACCTCCGTCAAATCTGTTTACTTCACCCCGTTCTTAGCAATCAATCTGGGCGGCAAGACGCTGAATATCACGGATCAAGGCCCCAGCGCTGGAGGCGCAACCACAATCAAGGGGCGCGAGGGCGCGACCGATAGGCTCGACATTACGCTGTCCAGTGTCTCTTCCTTTCTGGACTTAACGAATGTCGTGTTCGACACCTGGACCAGCGGCACCGACACAGTGCGCATCACCGGCAACGCATTGGCCGACACAATGTTTGGCTCACGGGTCAATGACGTTATTGATGGCGGCGCGGGTGTCGATACAATCAACGGGCTTGATGGCGATGATGTGCTGATCGGTGGCCTTGGCGGCGATATTCTGAACGGCGGCATCGGCTTTGACCTTGCCAGCTACACATCTGCCGCAGCCGGTGTCTACGCGCGCATGGACGGTGTTGCAGGTTCTGGCGGCGAGGCTGTCGGCGACACCTTCACCGCCATCGAGGGGTTCATCGGCTCTGCCCACACGGACTATTTCGTCGGCAGCGAGATCCGCGGTGAACGGCTGATGGGTGAAGGCGGCAATGATTTTCTCTACGGCATGGGTGGCGGCGATGTCCTGATCGGCTGCCTTGGCGGTGATTATCTGGATGGCGGCACCGGGTTTGACTATGCCAGCTATGTCTTTGCCGCAGCCGGTGTGTTTGCCCGTCTTGACGGCCTTGCGGGTTCCGGCGGCGAGGCTGTCGGCGACACGTTTCTGGCTATCGAAGGCCTGATCGGCTCGTCTCTGGCTGACACATTGGTGGGCAGCAACAGCAACAACGACCAGATTTTTGGCCAAGACGGCGCTGACTCGCTTTACGGTGTTGGCGGCGATGACACGCTGACAGGCGGCGTCGGCGCTGATTATCTGGATGGCGG
>JANOPZ010000085.1:0-4160 GCA_031422195.1 Limoniibacter sp.
CCGCCATCCAGATAATCAGCGCCGACGCCGCCTGTCAGCGTGTCATCGCCGCCAACACCGTAAAGCGAGTCAGCGCCATCCTGGCCAAAAATCTGGTCGTTGTTGCTGTTGCTGCCCACCAATGTGTCAGCCAGAGACGAGCCGATCAGGCCTTCGATAGCCAGAAACGTGTCGCCCACAGCCTCGCCGCCGGAACCCGCAAGGCCGTCAAGACGGGCAAACACACCGGCTGTGGCAAAAGCATAGCTGGCATAATCAAACTCGGAGCCACCATCGAGAGTGTCGCCGCCAAGGCCGCCAATCAGCACATCTCCGCCGCCTATACCGTAGAGAAAATCATTGCCGGCTTCACCCCTGAGCCGGTCACCCAAGGCCGCGCGGCCAACAAATGTGTCAGTGAAAGCAGAGCCAATGAAACCCTCAATGGAATTGAAGCTGTCGCCGACAGCCTCGCCGCCAGATTCTGCCACGCCATCAAGACGCGCATAAACACCGGCAGTGGCAAATGCATAACTGGCAGCGTCGAAGCCGTCGCCGCCTAACAGGATGTCGCCACCAAGACCGCCAACAAGAATATCCTCGCCGTCTTTCCCCTCGATGTAATCTTGGCCAGCATTTCCGAAAATGACATTGGCTGCAGAATTGCCCGCGATAAAGTCACTACCAGAACCACCGCTGGCATTTTCAATTACGGCGCCAAAAGCAATCGAAAGATTATTGCTCAAACCGCCAACGCTGGAATATCGACCTTGTTCCAGATACAGGTCTTGAGACATTGACCAACCGCTCAAATCGATCATGTCAGTGCCGCCACCGTCCCAGATGCAAACTCCAGGATCAGTGTTAATGGCGAAATTATAAACAGAGCCCGCATTGGAGTTAAAACCGTAAACCGTAGTGCCCGAGCGCGTGCTGTTATTGGCTCCATACAGTTGGTGCAAAGCATAGATGTCATACAGCATCAAAGTATCAGGATAATTATCGCCAAAATTCGCGCCGGTTTCAGAGCCGGAGAAATAACTCATAACTGTGTATTGCGTACTGTCTTGGATGAATTGCGCATTGGCACCGTACGTAATACTCACGCCCGGTGCGGCATTATAATCCCCCGGGTGCGCAAGGCCAACAGCATGGCCGATTTCATGCATCACGGTGTAAAAGCTATACGAGCCAAATTCAAGATTAGTGGTTGAAACCGAGGTGTTATTGAGTGAAACGTTGCCGGCGTTAGCAGTGCTCGCGGTACTGCCCGGAAAATAGGCATAGGCACCGGAGCTGTCATCGGCGCTGTAGGCGTTGAACAACATGGTGGCATTTTCTGATGTGCCACCCGGGTTAATTTGTCTGAAGCTTACCCCTGAAACCTCTGCAAAAAGCGCGAGTGCTTGTTGCGAAGCCAGAATTTGTGCTGATGATAAGGCAATAAAGGGTGTGGAAACCCCATTAGCATCAAATGCGGGCCCTGTTCCCGCAATGGCAAATGTGACCTCAGCAGCCGTCGCAGCAGTCGCGCTCCATGATCGTTCTTCGCGGTAGAGTGCCGACGCACCCATGATATGATCAAATGTTGCGCGAGTGCCTTGATTGATTGTCAAAATGTATTGGCCGGAATCATTAGTAAGGGTGGCGGCCCCAGCGGCGATATAATATGTACCTGCCGCGGTGGTGGTAAAGGTGATTTGTGAATAGTTGCCGGGGCCACCATCGTTGTTTCCAGTAACGTTAGCGCCCGCGCTGTTCTTAATCCCCAAAAATGGGTCGTTCAAACCAGCATTAAACAGCCCGAGTGAATTCATTGAGACTGTGTAAGTGGTGCTCGCAGCGAGCGTTACCCTGATCCAATCATCGTTATACGATGAGGTCGTTGATGATGCGGCACCAATAAAAATATCATCAATGTTCATCGCGTACGTTGTGGTAACGCCATCCGGAGCATCTGTGGTTTCAGTGATATATGTGCCCGGCGGATTTGGCAGAGAAAGTGGACCGTCTGGCTGCACGACCGCTGCGCCTTCTGCAGAAAAGTTTCCTGGTTGGTAGGCAGCTTCACTGCAAAAAGAACACATGTAATCGACCCCAGTTTCTAAATTTCAATTAGGTTGGCAGATTAATTATCGGGCTTACACATTATCTCACATGCAAAATCCAACATGCAAAATCCAACATGCAAAATCTCACATGCAAAGGCGCTTTACAGATTTTTGCAGTGCTTTGGCAATTGCGGCGTTCTTTGCCTTACTCAGCAGCGGGCTTCCTGCGCGGGCTTTTGTCAAATTTCGTTTGGCCTCAGAACAAGTACTAACTTCGAGCAATCGCTCAGGATTTGGAGGCATAGTAGCCAATACCGGCTCTGCAACAAGCAGGCCAACCAATAGCAATCCTGCAAAAGACTTGTTACCCATTCAAACGACCTCCGAGGTCCGGTCTTCCGCTTTCAAGCCGTGATGCTAACACCGCGTCATATCTCTGTGCAATTACGAAATTATGAAGGGCCATGGTGTTGCAAAGACAATCATGGCCAAACTTAAAATCGGCAGAAAATTTGTGTCATTACCAATTTTTTGATCTGTTGTTTTGCCTTGACCCGGAGCATTTTGAGATTTTGGCGCATTGAAAGCGCTAATATCGCAGGTTAGCAAAGATTCGGCGTTAGATAATGCTTTACTTTGCGTTTTCAACCGTTGTATGGGCGAAATACCCTTATATTTTTCAAAGAATTTATTCGTGAACCCAGCCTCAGTTTACAAATTCGCTTTGATTTATCTTTTCCCGCTTTTCGTGGCCTCGCACGGCTTCATGTGGGTTGTCCAAAAGGTGTCATATGCGCCTGCTGTTTATGCGATGAAGCTGGCCTACATGCCGTTTATCGCCTTGGCTTTGTATGTTTATTTCAAAGATATGTTGCGTGACCGCCCCACAGTTTTAGCCGCCGCAGTCATCGCTCCCGTATTTATAATTTCCCTTATTATGCCACTATTGTTGAATGAACCAATTTCTACGGGGTATTATGTCACGGATACAGCGGGCCTTGGAATAACGGTCCTCTCATCATTTATATTTTACGCAATGCTCAGAGACAAAAGTTTGGATTTGGCGTTTATCGAAACGATATCCGCTCAATTTTGCTTTGTTATTTCGATCTACATGATTGTGTATTTTTTCGCGAGCAGTGGCGATAAAATTAGCGTCACACCTGAGATCCAAATTCCAATGGCCATTGTCATCGGCGCCTATCTTGCGCCTGTGAATGGAAGAGTGAGACCGCCTATTTGGCTGATCGCCTTGATTGCCATTGCTTGCGCGCTTTCGCAACTGCGTGAGAATGTAGTCATTTTTGCGATAGCAGGTGCGGCTTGTATTGTGCGGGGATTTTTCTTTCGTGCCGATTGGCGCCCTGCGTTTCTATTTGTTGCCGTTTCCATCTCGGCGGTAATGGTGCTGCCTGCCACGCGCACTGCATTGCTCGACAGATATCAATCGCTGCAGTTGTTTGATAATATAAGTGTGGACATATTTAATGAGCCAAGTGGAGACATAATTAAAAAACCAAGTGGAGACGTCGGTTCAGCTACAAAAGAACAAAAAATTGAAGTCTTTGTGGATAGTTCTCTGAACCAGCGGTTTGTTGAAATAGGGCTAATGTCTCAAGAGCTAAGTAAGTCTGCCTTAACATTGGTGATGGGAAAAGGTTTTGGGGCGACCTATGAAAACCGCGGCGGCGTGCTGATTTATTATGGCGAACGGGTCCACAATGCGCATTCTACCCCGTTTTTGGTCTATTTCCGCAACGGGATTTACGGCTTCATTTTGTTCGCACTGCCGGCAATTTTCGCATTCGTTACCTTATTTTCCAAAAACACCCTTTTGTTCCGCGCCTCGCTCACCTTGGGCATGATGTATTTGGCACTGTTGTTTAACCAATATTTTTATTGGGGCGTGCAATTTGGCTTGGCCTTGGCGTTTTGGTTTTATTGCTTCCAGAAACGGAATGAAGTGTGAAGATTGCGTTCCCGCCGCTGAATGCGGCAATTGCTGAAACGTATCTCCTCAATTTGTCACAGGTTTTACACATGCTAATTCTGGCGGCCTTTGTGCCGTGGTATATTGGTGTGGAAACTTACGGCGTGTTTGCCGCTTTGATTACACTTCCGGGTATTATT
>JANOPZ010000086.1:0-26042 GCA_031422195.1 Limoniibacter sp.
AGTTCGAGACGCATTCTCATTGTGGAAGACGAAATGCTATTGGCAATGAACCTTGAAGATATGCTCATTGATCTTGGCCACATTGTCGTTGCAACGGCCACGCGCCTGCCAGCAGCAACGGCCATGGCACAAACGCTGGACATTGATCTGGCGATCTTGGATATTAATCTTGCGGGTTCTCGATCTTTTCCTGTGGCTGAGGTATTGCGAGCGCGCAACGTGCCATTCATTTTTGCAAGTGGCTACGGCAACCACGGACTGATTGATGGCTATCGCGATGAAATTGTGGTGGCAAAACCATACAGCCTTCGCCAATTGGAAACAGCCATTGAACGCGGTGTTTCTGCCGGTGTCCCATCATAAAAAACTTGTCGTAACAAACTTGTCATAACAAACTTGCGGCATAACAAACTTGCGGCATAACTGGCGGCAGCCCTAAACCAAAGCCGGTTGAAGCCAGCCGACGTTGAGCGACGGCGGGCCCGATATTCAGTTTGGCACTGTATTACAAGGCCACCTTGGCATGGCTGCCAGAATCTTCCGCAGCAATCGGCTTGCCGGTGACATAAGCTGTCAAAGCAGAGGCTGCAAATCCTAAGCCTTTCATGCCGGAATTATCCCAATACTCAGCCGTTTGAGGATCAATTTTCAAGATCACCAAAGACGGATCGTCTTTGCCCTCGGGAAACCAGATTTTCATCGCTTCAGACCAGACACGGTCGATCAGTGCTCGGTCGGTTGAGACATGGGCGACACCCAAAATCGAGATGAAAACCGAAGAACTTTGCAGTGTTAACCCAACCCTTGGGTCAGCCTCGATTTGCCGCAATTTGCCAGAGTCTAGCGAGGTTGCAAAATAGAGCATGCCATCTTCGCCCATTTCCGCAATCGACATCGGCCGCGCGTGAATGGAGTTGTCGCTCGACCGGGTAATCATCATAGCGGTTGAAAAATCACTCAGCAAATCTTTGAGGTGACGCTGCGGTTCTATAGTCATAGCTGTGATTCCTAACGTTTTTAAGTGTCAGTTTTGAACGGTCGCGGGCGAAATTGGTTCCAATCCGATTCTTAAAATGCACAACGTGGCCGGTAAATTTTGGTAGCGTTTGAGCTAAAACGGGAACCTATAGGCTGACGGGAAGTTGTTTTAGCAAGGCAAATCCTTTGCTGGTACATCTACTGGAGAAAACCATGCACTGGAGAAAACAATCGCAAATTTCGCAAAAACACTTCTGGTCAACAGCTTTGCGTGCTGGTGAGGCAGGCCGCATTGAAAATTGCGCTGGCCCGCTGTTTCAAATTCCCGTGCACAAAAAGTTCCCAAGAAAGTTGGTCGTGTTTGTAGCAGTAATTTGTGAAATGTATGGCTTTAGCCCGGAAGTAGGTTAGATTAATCTGATGAACCAAGTGATCAAAAAAAACGGGCTCGTTGTTGCTGGCATTATAAATATCTTGGGCGCACTCGGCAGCTCCCGGTTTTTCACAAATACGGTGATTAATGAGGCTGATCCGATAGTAATGTCCAACTTCGGGCTCTTGATGATTGTTATCTGGGGTTTGGCCTATATCGGCGCTTCCACCATAGCTGGAAACATCAAGTGGTTGGCTCTTGTCTTTGCTGTAGAGAAATTAGCTTATGTCGGAGCATGGCTTATTTGGTTATCCGGCAATGAATTCGCCCCGTTGTTTGCCAAGGATGCTTCCGCAGGCATTTTCTATGCAACATACGGTATCAACGATTTTGTTTTCATGGTGTTCTTTGTCTGGCTTTTTTTCTCTGAAAGAGCCGAAGGACAGCAGAAATAACAATGAACTACAGGTTGCGATTTGAAGATGCGGCCCCGCAATATTGTGGAGTGGCACAGCCGGCGTTGCATAGCGCAGGGTTAACTTCGTAGTTCAGTTGAGTAGCCCTAAGTCTTGCAAACCCTTATTTTGGTCCCTTAAGATTTATGTGCACTACGGTGCACGGCAGTCTAAAAAGGTCATTGGTCTCCGGTTAGACGGGTGCAATTCAGACCTTCCATTTCAGTAGCTAGGGCGTTGCGACACTGAATAGAAGATTACAAGGCCAAAGAGAACTAAAGGGTCTCGGCTTCGTACCGTTTAATGACACTGAGGCGTAAATTGTTTTCGCATACGCCCGAAATAGGCCTCAGCGCATTTGGTATGCTTTTTCTGGCGGATAAATGCCCTGCAACATGGCATAGTTTGGCTCGCTACGGCGAAAAAAGCGGCGTTGCGGGCCACAAGATTCAGTGAGAAGCTTCAGGAAAACCGATCCAGCCACTCGTCCGCTTACAAATCTGCCATTCGCATATATGACAAAATACGTGGCCACAGTTGTGAAACCCCAAGAAAATAAGACCATCGGGAACGGTTTCGAGCAAAATGTGTCAAGGAATTCAGTTGCTTGGAAGGTGACTGGCTGGGGGACTTGGATTCTAAGCGAGATTTATGCTTTTCATACTTAAAAGCTAAGTCATTGAAATTTAATCAACTTTTTTCGCTATTTCGCGGTGGTGTTACCTGTTGGTGCTTCAGCTTGGTACTACGGTTTTTGTCCGTCAAGCTGCTATCAAAGACCTAAACCCATAGTTAATTGCATAAAATGGCCGGGAGCATTTGCGCGCAAATGGCTTTATCGCAAAATGCCAAAAACCCGTGACCGCACTTGCTGAACTTAGACTAAATGAAAATGCCGGCAATGGGCTTTGTCTGCAAACTTGCCTTTCAGCCAGTCAACCATGCGCTCGGCACTCCACCCGATTGGAGGCACCATGACCCAGCGCAAATGCGCCTCGCCGTGAGCAAGTGCAATTTCGGCGCGTGCTACGTGCGGAACACGCCGCGCGACAAAGAACAGCCCTTTGCCGGGAACTTCAATTGCCATGGCGAGTTTCATGCTGAAACCCTCCGAAAATCTGCGTGTTCGGAACGTTTGATGTTGACGGCACAATGATGTGCAATAATGGTTTGCATAACCATGTAATAACTCCTTTGGAAGAAGGGGTTTATGTGGCCAGGTGCTGGTTGGGTTGCCACCCTTCCAGTGCCGCCTTTTAGAGCAGTGTTCACTTGGGCGCAAAACGGGCGGTCTCGCGCACCACTATCATGAGCCAGTGCGCGGGCAGCGCAAGGAATTAATGCGCATTTGGTTAACGGTTCATCTCTCGCGTATTGCCACCCAACCAAGAAAAAGTACCCAAGCCGGTGCAGGGTTTAAAGCGAAAACTAACATAGTGTTCGCAAACATTCGACGATTGGAAATTGAGCCTCTGGAATTAGGTGGCAGGCAAATGTAAATCAAGCAACCGTCCGTGAAACCAACTGCAGTTCACTTTGACACAGGTGTTAACTAGGTTTAATTTGTAATAACAAGGAGTTCTTAAAAATGCCCCGGATATCAATTGAGCTGCTTAATCTGTTACATCGAGTGATCCGTTTGGTTAAGATTTGGAAGCTGCATTGAACCGCACCGGTTTTACCGGAGACCTGTGAGTTCGTATTAGGCTGCCATTTTGAAGCTGTCCATCATGGCATAATAGTTGTCTTCGGCCTCTGCCGGCGTAATGTAGCCGATGGGTTCAAGCAGTCGGCGATTGTTAAAACAATCAACCCAGTTGAGGGTTTGCATTTCAACGTCATCGATTGTTTTCCATGAGCTGCGCCGACGGATAACTTCAGTTTTGTAGAGGCCATTTATTGTTTCAGCCAACGCGTTGTCATAGGCGTCACAGACGCTGCCGACTGAGGGTTCGATGCCGGCTTCGGCCAATCGCTCGGTGTATCTGATAGAAACATATTGCGATCCGCGGTCCGAATGATGGATCAAATCGCCTTTCTGAGCTGGCCTGCGGGCATAAAGTGCCTGTTCCAAAGAATCGAGCACAAAATCAGTTTTGGCCGAGCGCGATACCTTCCAGCCGACAATACGGTTTGCAAAAGTATCGATGATAAAAGCGACGTAGGCAAACCCTTGCCACGTCGACACGTATGTAAAGTCGCTGACCCAAAGTGTGTTCGGAAATAATGCTCGGAACTGACGGTTCACCTTGTCACGCGGACACGGCACAGACGTGTCCGGGAATGTTGTTTTGGTGGGTTTTCCCCGAACAATACCGCGCAAACCCATATTCGCCATGAGGCGCGCAACTGTGCAGCGGGCCACATCAACGCCCTCGCGGCGTAATTGCCGCCAAGCTTTTCTGACGCCATAAACTTGGTAGTTGTCGTCCCAAACCTTTTTAATCTTCGGTTTCAGTTCGATATCGCGCTGGCAACGAGGTGATGCCAGTGCCGGGTCAGCACGCACCGCCAAACGCGCATAGTAAGTTGACGGGGCAATTGGCAAAACCCTGCAAATCGACTCGACCCCATAATCTGCGCGCTGATCATCAATGAAGCCGATCATGGCTTGCAAAATTGCGTTAAAGGTTGCGGTCGAGTTCCGCCTGCGCAAAATATGCAGATGCTTTTCGAAGTATTTCATTGGCTTGTCGAAGCTGGCGTACTTCCCGCTCAAGCTCTTTAATCCGCTCACGCTCAGCACTGGTGGCACCAATGCGCGATCCATTATCTTTTTCAGCTTGTCGTACCCAAACGCGAAGCGTCTCAGGAATGCAGCCGATTTTTGGTGCAATGGCCACAATTGCGGCCGATTGCGTTTCATAAGAGCCTTGATGCTCAAGCACCATTCGAACAGCACGCGACTGCACCTCTGGTGAATACCGATTTGAAGTCTTACTTTTTTCCATAGCCTTCTTCCTTAGTCAGGTTGAAGGTCTCCAGCAAACCCGGTGCGGTTCAGTTTCTAAAATGACCTAGGCTGCCGAATAATCAGGGTCCGGGTTCATCGCATCCGAACCGTCCAGATGCTGCGAAGTTGGAAAGCGTACATCTATTGTGCGCAGGCCGGTAATCCTGGTCATGCTCTCACCACTTTTTGTGTTTGAATTCCAAGGCCGTCGATGCCAAGCCGCATCACTTCGCCTCCCGTTAGGTAAACCGGTGGCTTTTGACCCAAAACTACGCCCGGCGGTGTGCCCGTGGAGATGATGTCACCTGCCTCCAGAGACATAAAACGCGAAACATAGGATACCAGATGTGGAACCCCGAAGATCATGGTGGCAGTTGACCCGTTCTGGTAGCGGTGGCCATCGACCTCAAGCCACATTTTCAACTGGGTAATGTCACTGACTTCATCTTTGGTCACCTCGGTGTTTTAGATAGAACGTTCATTTGAGCTTTTCCAAAATCTCACTACTCTAAATTTTGATCGAGCAGATCCTGTGTCAGCATCGGTGCGAATGGTGTCCGCTTTAAATTCGAAATGACAGACCGAACTGCGTCCGAATTTCAACGCAAAGCTGAATCTTTGCGTTGGAGTATTTCCAGATCCAGAAGTAGAAAAGCAGGTGGTTGGATGAGAACCATCAACAGCAATCTTAATTCGTTTTGAACTTTTCTGATTTTTAGGTCTGTGCCGCAATTGTGCACTACGGAAATCCCATGTCTAAGGTAATAACGCCCATCGACAACCAGTTAAAACCAGACCCGCATATTTCTGGCAAACAGGGGCGGTTCAAGAATTCAACTTACCTATTCTTGCCAGCCTGCCACGGTGTTGCCGCCAAACACCATTTTGCGGATTATGGGTTGAGTTAGTGATGCGGAAAAACCCAGGGCGGGCGCGCTGGCCGTATCAAGTTTTGCCATCTGATCCGGGCTCAATTTGATTTCAGATGCCGCGATGTTACTGGCAAGTTGGGGCAAGTTGCGAGCCCCAATCAGTGTTGAGGTTACACCGGGGCGCGCCATCGTCCACGCAAGAGCCGCCAGTGCGGCGCTGCAATCAAGTTCTTTAGCGACAGAGGTCAAGGCATCAAGGATATCCCAGTTTCTATCGGTAAATTTGCTATCGCCAAACGGGTTTGCGCCGCTTAACCGGCCAGTGTTGCCGGTACTGCCGCGCTTATATTTTCCGGTTAAAAACCCACCGGCCAGCGGGCTCCAAGGCATCACACCCATACCTGCCTCCCGCGCTGCAGGAAAGTGTTCGGCCTCGACCTCGCGCGCGACAAGCGAATATTCCAACTGCATGGCGATCGGGCCGGGAATCCGGCGCTCGGACGCAATTGTAGCACCCTTCATGGCCAGCCAAGCGGGCATATCGGAAAAGGCGAAATAGCGGATCTTACCTGCGCGAACCAGATCGCCAAGGGTCTGCAATATTTCCTCGACAGGTGTGACACCGTCCCAAATGTGCATCCAGTACAGGTCAATAAAGTCGGTCCCAAGACGTTTTAGCGAGGCCTCTAATGCACGGTGAATATTCTTGGCCCCTGCACCACCGGCATTTGGATTGCCTCGGCGCTCTTGAGCAGCGGCCAGCGGGCTGGCAGATCCGTTGAAGGCAAATTTCGTGGCTAGAACGATTTCATCACGCGATTTGGTTTCGTTTATGAACTTTCCAACCAGAGTTTCGCTTTGCCCGCCTGAATAAATATCTGCAGTATCGACGAAATTTCCACCTGCGTCCCTGTAAGCGTCGAAAATCGCACGGGAAGTTGCATCATCTGCGTTCCAACTTCCGGGGCCGAAAGTCATCGTGCCCAAAGCGAGCGGGCTGACCACAAGACCAGACCGGCCAAGCGTGCGATATTGGGAGAGGTTCATGGAATTTCCTATTTCATAGCAACCGATACGAATTAGGTAACTCTCTTGCAAGCTGGCGTCAATACATTTAATAGCGATCGCTATGGAAAATAACGCGTTTCAACCAAAAAAGCCCGGTCGCCCGCTGTCGTTTGACCGTCAACTGGCATTGCGGAAGGCAATGTTGGTCTTCTGGCAGCATGGATACGAGACCACTTCGATCAATGATCTGACGGCTGCGATGGGTGTGACGACACCCAGCATTTATACCGCATTTGGTGACAAAAAGCGGTTGTTTCTGGAAGCGATAGACATGTATGCGGGGTCGCCCGATGACCTGCAGCAATCGCTAGATCAGGCAGCGACGGCGCGCGATGCTGCCAGCGCTATGCTGACCGCGGCTGCAGAAGCCTTCACCGGTGAAACCACACCGCGCGGTTGCATGTTGGCAAGTGCAACTGCGAGTGGATCGACCAATTCGGCGGATGTTCAAACGGCCGTCGCAGATGTGAGGCGTGATATTATAGCGCGACTAACGGCGCGCATCGATAAAGATGTCACCGATGGCATTTTACCCGTCATAACGTCTTCATCGACTTTGGCTGCAATGGTCGTCGCCATGATACAAGGCATGTCGGTTTTGGCACGAGACGGCATGGAAAGAGAAAGCCTGCAGAAAATCGCCGGCTGCGCTTTAGATGGCTGGCCAGACGCGCTGCAAGCCTGATCAAAATGGGGCAGCCGGCTGGGTTCGCATAAAGGATCAGGGTAGCTACACCGGCAATGAATGATAGCGTGGCTAAATTGCGCGTCCCAGATAGTGCCGCACGACTTTCATCATAAGTCGTGCAGCCGGCGCTACAGCAACGCCGTCTGTCTTATTTGGTTTGGAGGTTGCCATGCGCATAAGCTTGGTCTTTCAACGCTTTGCAGGCGTCGGGCCAAGACTGATCGCCTTCATAAAGTGCAGAACGCAGATACGCCCAAGTCATACGCTGCACAATCGCCAAGCGATCTGGCTCCTCGTCATCCGTCTCTTTAGCATCATAGCCCGCAACGCCCCCCAACCCGTGCTTTGCTCCAATCATGGTCAGCAATGCATCGCTTCCAGGGCCGTGATGAAAGGGATCTGCATGCCAGTCGGCCCCGCGCACAGTTAAATGCGGGTTGATGTCGGCGTCACCCATAACCACCAGCGTTTGCGTGGTCATGTGCGTGAAGTCGGGGTTTAAGGCCGAATAATTCTCGCGTGCAAAGTCACTCAGATCATCGCCGCCATTTCCGGCAGCGGCCAATAAAACACCAACCTTGATCCGCGTGTCGATAAGGTTCACGTCCCTAGCATTCGCATCTATTGGATCCGTCAGCCGCGCTCCAAGCAACATGCCGACAGTCTGGGCGCCCATCGAATGTCCGACTGCGGCAATCCTGCTGTGGTCAAGGCGACCGGATATTGCTGGAACCAACGCTTCAATCGATGCAAGCTTATTGAGGATCAGTGTCATGTCCTCCACCCGCGACCGCCAAAACAGCGGGCCTCCGGGAGCATCGGACGCAAGGCCTGCCACCCTTGAATTTACATGCGTCGGCTGAATAACAACAAAACCATGTTCGGCGTAGAAATTTGCCATCGGGCCATAACCGTTTTTCGACGACAGATAGAGCGAAGGGCCATGGCCGTGCGATAATAGAATGACAGGCAAATTGCGGCCGCTCGCGGGCGCTGTAATGCGCAGTTCCATTGGCAGCCCTCTGCCAAATGCGGGCAGAGTGACCGGGTTGATCGCGATGGTTTGTGTGGGCGCAGAGATGGGAAGGTGTCGAGCTACAGTGATAAGGTTGTTCATGAGGTGGTCTCCTGATTTTTGCATGGCGAAACCAGACAGTCTCGCCTATACAGCTGGAAACGGAACGCTGATCCTTCAATAAATGGAACAATGATCCGTTTGCATGAGCATATACGGAGCATTGTTCCGTATATCAAGGACAATATCGGCAGTGCTAAAATCCGGCCAATGAAGGTGGCGCGTTTGACAAAAGAACCTGACGACCCTCAAGGCGGGCATGTGCAGCCGGAGCGGCAGATGCGTGCAGATGCCAAGCGCAACGAGGATGCCGTGATCGAAGCTGCAAAGGCTGTGTTCGCGACAACCGGTGTTGACGCTCCGGTACGCGACATCGCTGCAAAGGCAGGCGTAGGGCTGGGCACGCTGTATCGCCGGTTTCCAAACCGTGCCGACCTGATTGCAGCGGTCTTTCGCCGCGAAGTTGATGCTTGCACCGAAGAAGCCGGGGCGCTGGCTATACGGTACCCGCCGGGTGAAGCACTGTCGCACTGGCTCAAGCGCTACACAGAATTTATTGCCACCAAAAAGGGCCTTGCCGCGGCGTTGCATTCCGGCGATCCGGCCTTTGAGACATTGCCTGCCTATTTCCGCACACGTTTCGAGCCAGCCCTTGCATCGCTTCTCCATGCAGCCGCGGCCGTTGGAGAGGTGCGCCCCAATGTCATGCCGTATGATCTTTTGAGGGCCATTGGTAACCTGTCGGTCGCCTCTGGCACCGATGGCGCAGACCACGCCGGGCGCATGGTCGACCTCTTGCTCGACGGGCTGAAATTTGGGGCCCCGAAATCAGTGGGCGCGGGCGATCAGGTTTCGAAATAGCGGCCCTGTTCAAGGTCTGAAAGGAGCCCGGTCTGCGTCGGTTGCCACCCCAGCTGCGCGCGGGTTAATGCGCTGGACGCCGGGCAATCAAGGCCCGCAAACCCGGTGATCCATCCGAAATGATCGGCGGCTTTGGCGGCTGAAATAGACACGACTGGCAGGTTCAGCCCGCGTCCGATGGCTTCGGCAATACCACGAAACGCGATGCCTTCTTCTGCTACGCCATGATAGTTTGCCCCCGCACTGCCCTTCTCCAATGCCAACCGGAATAGTTTGGCGGCATCAAACCGGTGCACGGCAGCCCAGCGATTGGCCCCTTGGCCGATGTAGCCAGATACGCCCTTTTCGCGGGCGATGTTGATGAGCATCGGGATAAAGCCGTGATCGCCGTCACCATGTACGGATGGCGAAAGCCGCACAACTGATATGCGCGCGCCCAGTGCGGCCGCCTCAGCTGCCGCCTGTTCTGACATCCGTGGATAAGCCTCGGACGGGGCAGAGCCTGCGTCCTGTTCGGTTGCAACACGTTCCGACGCCAAAAGGGCTACACCTGCGGTTACAAGCATCAGCTTGTCAGTGCCGGAAATGGCTGATCCGAGTGCTGCAATGGCGCGTCCATCAATTTCGCAAACGTCCTTAAAACGGGCAAAATCATGAATGAAGCCGGTATGAATGACACCGTCCGTTGCAGCAGCACCGCTTTGCAGGCTGTCTAGGTCTTCAAGATCGCCACGATGCACTTCGGCACCAGATGTCAGCAATGACGCTGCTGCGGCGTTGGAACGGGCGAGCCCCAAGACATTGTGACCTGCCGCAATTAGATCGGCCACAACGGCTGAGCCCACAAATCCTGTAGCGCCAGTGACGAAAACACGCATGCCATTTCTCCTTTATGGTGTTTGAAGGCCGCAGATGCGGCCTATTCCGAAAAATATACGGCATTGAATACAGACGATCTATGCGCTATCATCCAATTTATATTTGCAATCGTCCGAGTATTCCAAATCGACCCACTCTCCAACATTCTTTCACTGTTAAAGCCGCGCAACTATCTTTCAGCAGGTTTGGATGCTGGCGGCGATTGGTCAGTTCAGTTTCCAGACCAGCAATCCGGCATCAAAACCGGCGCGGTGGTGTGCGGGACTTGCTGGCTTGCGGTGACGGGTTTGCCTGATCCGGTGAAACTCAATGCCGGCGACTGTTTTTTGTTGCCCAGCGGGCGCTCATTTCGTTTGGCCAGTGACCTTTCCTTGCCCCCGGTTGCGGCCAATACCATCTTTGCTGCCACGCAAAAGGGCGGAATTGCCAGCCTGAACGGCGGCGGGGACTTTTCCGTTGTCAGCAATCGGTTTGGGCTGGCAGGCAACCCGGCCGGATTTTTGCTGAAAATGCTGCCGTCCATTGTGCATATTATTGATGCGCCGGGTCAGGCTGACTTGCGATGGGCCATCCAGCGGCTGATGGCCGAGTTGCGCGCGCCGAAGCCTGGAGGATATCTGATCATTGAACACCTCGCCCAGTTGATGTTGGTTGATGCGCTCCGGTTGCATCTGATGGAAGGCGCACGAAATGGCATCGGCTGGCTGTTTGCGCTATCTGACAGGCAAATTAGTACTGCTCTTAACGCTATGCACGATAATCCAGCACACCGTTGGACATTGCTTGAACTTGCAACGGGTGCTGGCATGTCGCGATCCAGCTTCGCCCTGAAATTCAAATCTATGGTTGGCACGTCTGCCATGGACTATTTGGCGAACTGGCGTATGGCACTGGCGGGAGAGCGGCTGGAGAACTCCAAAGACTCGATATCAGTTATTGCGCCATCACTTGGCTACGAGTCTGAAGCCGCATTCAGCACTGCCTTCAAGCGGGTCATGGGCTGCGCGCCAAGGAAATATGGCCGCAAAACACATCCTGCAAAAAATTAGATGTGCCGGATGCGGTTTCGGAATTTAATCGTACCGAAAACCATGCAAGTTAAATGATGCGGTATTTAATAATGGTAACCCTGCTAGCAACCGTACTGTTCAGCTGATTAGAATGCCAAATTGCAAAATTTAGCGGCGTTAAATGTCGAACTGGTGAAAGTTTTGGTCGATCATTAACGACCGGCCAGCCGTGGCCGCTCCAATATCTATCACCCAGGTGGTGCTTTTCAAAGGAAATGCACGCGCCGAGGATTGGATTTTCATCCAAATCTTTATCAGGGGCAAGTTTCTTTTTTACTTTGAAGCGACATTTCAATTCGTTTTCAATTGCTTACAAGCTATAGATTGCGCCCCGAACATCATAGCCTTTAACGAGTTTGAATAAAGTGGCTGGCTCGAATGGAGTGTCTGCTTTTGGTAATTCGCAAGAGCGCCTCGGCGGACCGATATTAAGCGCAAAACTGAACGACAGTTGAGGGGGACGCAAGCACACAGGCGGGTTTTGGGATCAGGTCGCAAAAAGCGGACACATTATTCTACGCTCAAGTTCAAATGAAAAATTCGAGCCTGACAGTTATTAAAGCCAATGGTAAGGTCTTACATATGAATGTGTTCCTGCAGGCCAAGTGACCCTTGGGCTTAATCGATATCGGCGGTTTCGTTGGCAATTGACCTTGTAATTTTTGATTGTGATGGCGTCGTTATTGACAGTGAGGTCATTAGCGCACGCGTTCTTATTGCGAATTTGGCTACGGTTGGCGTAAGTGTAGACCTAGCGCACTTTCGCAAGCACTTTCTTGGACGTTCGTTTCCCAAAGTGACGGCCGAAGTGCGGGATTTTTATAATATTACATTACCAGAGGATTTTGAGAGTTCTTACCGCGCAACCCTATTAAGAGCATTTGAACTTGAGTTAAAGGCAATGTCTGGCATTTTTGAAGTGGTCAAATCTTTGCCGACAAACTTTTGTATTGCTACCAGTTCAAGCCCTCCTCGGGTGCGGCGTTCATTGGAATTGACTGGTCTAATGCCGCATTTTGAAGGCCGTATTTACACCGCTTCAGAAGTTGCAAACGGCAAGCCTGCACCAGATCTATTTTTGTATGCAGCAAGGCAGATGGATGTCGCGCCTGAAAACTGTCTGGTTATTGAAGATAGCGTGCCAGGCATCAACGCTGCACTTGCAGCAAAAATGCGTGTTTTGCAATTTACCGGCGGCAGTCATTTAAAAGGCATTGGTGCCTTACCGGGAATCGAAACTTTGAATGTACCGTCTTTTGACAATTGGGCTGAGTTCTTCGACATAGTGCCAGAAATTAAGGTGAGGGCATTGCCGAGGGGGCCGCGCCATGGCGACTAAATTTGAAACCGAAGTTAGCCGCCTTGATGATGCAGCGCGGGCAGGTTGGCTCTATTATGTGGCTGGCAACACGCAAGATGAAATTGCCCGCAAACTTGGTGTGTCGCGTCAATCTGCGCAGCGGTTGGTGTCTTTGGCGGTCAGTGAAAAACTGGTCAAAGTGCGGCTTGACCATCCAATTGCCAATTGCATGGAACTGAGCGAGCGCTTGATTGAACGGTTCGGTTTGAAGATGTGTGATGTTGTGCCGAGTGATCCGGAATCGCCGGGATCGGTAACTGGCTTAGCGCAAGCTGGCGCAACAGAAATGGAACGGCACCTGAAATCCATACACCCTAAGATTATTGCAATTGGAACAGGGCGCGCGTTACGCTCTGCTGTTGAACAGATTTCGCCGATGGATTGCCCGCAACACCGGATTGTTTCGCTGCTCGGCAATATGATGTCAGATGGTTCTGCTTCGGCCTATAATGTGGTTATCCGAATGGCCGAGCGCGTAAATGCGCGCCATTACCCGATGCCGTTGCCGGTATTTGCCCGTTCAAGCGATGAGAAGCGACTGTTGCATAACCAACAGCCAGTGCACAATATATTAGAGCTGGCCCGACAAGCCGATGTTACTTTTGTTGGCATTGGAAATATGGGCTTAAACGCGCCTCTGCATGTCGATGGTTTTATTTCCCGCGATGATATTCGTGCGCTGGATAAGGCAGGTGCCGTCGGTGAAATCACGTCTTGGGTTTATGACAAACACGGCAAATTGATCGATGGCCTGATTAACGACCGCGTTGCATCTGCGCCACTCCAATCAAATCAGCCAAACCCTGTTGTTGGAATCGCCGCCGGTGAAGCCAAAGTAGCGTCCATCCATGGCGCAATGACAGGCCATTTAATCACTGGACTGATCACCAATGAGTACACAGCAGGGCTATTGCTCAAATTTTGAGTAATTGCTCATTTTTTATAACCTATTGAAATTGCACAGTTTATATGTTTTTTATGAAGTTCTTGCTGCGCTGCAGCATGTTTTGTTGCTTGACAGATTTGCAAATTGAGAGCGATTATCTGCCCAACCTAAGGGCAAAAGCCCTTTTGGTGTTAGGGAGGTTCTCGATGAAACATTTTGCACGTGCCCTTTTGGGCGCGACGGCGCTTTGCGCCTCATTTTCCCTTGCAAATGCTGAAACCACATTGACCATTGCGACCGTTAACAATGGCGATATGATCCGCATGCAAGGGCTGACCGACGACTTTACGGCAAAAAATCCGGACATTAAACTTGAGTGGGTAACACTGGAAGAAAATGTCCTCCGTGAAAAAGTGACGACCGATATTGCTGCCAAAGGCGGCCAATTCGACGTGCTCACAATTGGCACTTATGAAGTGCCAATTTGGGGTAAAAAAGGCTGGCTGCTGCCTTTGACTGGTGTTGATGACCCGGCAGATTTGCTGCCAGCTATTGCTGGTGGTCTAACTGTCGACGGCAAATTGATGGCTGCACCGTTTTATGGCGAGTCTTCGATGGTGATGTATCGTAAAGACCTGATGGACAAAGCTGGCCTCACAATGCCAGACGCGCCAACCTGGACATTCATTGCTGAAGCTGCCGCTAAAATGACAGACAAAGCCAATGAAGTTTACGGCGCTTGCTTGCGCGGTAAGGCCGGCTGGGGTGAGAACATGGCGTTCCTCACAGCCACATCCAATTCATTTGGTGCGCGCTGGTTTGATGAAAACTGGAATGCTCAATTTGACCAGCCTGAGTGGAAAGCCACATTGGACTTCTACCTCAAACTGCTGACAGATTCAGGCCCTCCAGGCGCATCTTCTAACGGCTATAATGAAAACCTTGCTCTGTTTAACGCCGGCAAATGCGGCATGTGGATTGACGCGACTGTTGCCGCCTCATTCGTTACAGGCAAAGATTCAACCGTTGCAGATAAAGTCGGGTTTGCATTGGCTCCAGATAACGGCCTTGGCAAACGTGGCAACTGGCTCTGGGCTTGGTCTTTGGCCATTCCTGCCGGTTCACAGAAAGAAGAAGCCGCCCAGAAATTTGTGGGTTGGGCAACATCTAAAGCCTACACCGAGCTGGTTGCTTCTAAAGAAGGCTGGGCAAACGTTCCTCCAGGAACCCGAACATCGCTTTATGCCAACCCGGAATATATGAAGGTGCCGTTTGCAAAAATGACATTGGATTCTATTTTATCGGCTGACCCAAATCAGCCAACTGTAAAGCCAGTTCCTTATGTCGGTGTTCAGTTTGCCGCTATTCCTGAGTTTGCAGGTATTGCTACCCAGGTTGGAGAAATCTTCTCTGCTGCGCTGGCCGGCACGAAAACTGCTGACGAAGCCCTCAAAGAAGCACAAGATGTAACCACCCGTGAAATGCAAAAAGCCGGTTATATTAAATAAGGTTTCCTCCCAGAAACTTAATGCTGCCCGGCACATTGCCGGGCAGTCTTTCAAATCCTAACGTAAAAATTTGAACCAACATCAACCGGTGGGCTCCATGGCCACGCAGCAAACACGCCTACTTGGAAAATTTGCAGTCTCCCCCTCGGTGGCAGTGCTATTTCTATGGATGATCGTTCCGTTATCAATGACGATATACTTCTCATTTTTGCGTTACAATCTGCTTGATCCCAATGCCGCCTGCAGCATTTTATCGCCGGGCCAGCTGCTGGATTCAGCAAACCGCTGTATGGCGGGCTTTAACAATTACAAATTCTTTTTGACCGATCCTAAGTTTTTTCAAGCCATGGGTAACTCACTTATTTTGGTGGGCTGGGTGCTGGGGATTTCGGTTGTAGGCGGCACATTGCTGGCACTGCTGCTTGATCAGGCTTTTTACGGCCGTGGCATTGTTCGTATCATGATGATTGCACCTTTTTTGGTAATGCCCACCGTATCAGCGCTGGTCTGGCAAAACATGCTGATGGACCCGGTTTCCGGCTTTTTCGCAACGGTTTTTAAGGGTCTTGGGCTCCAACCAATTGACTGGTTCACTAATTATCCGATGACGTCGGTTGTGATCATGGTGGCTTGGCAATGGGTGCCGTTTGCGACTTTGATTTTGCTGACATCTCTTCAATCATTGGATGGCGAACAAAAAGAAGCTGCTGAAATGGATGGCACGCCGCCACTTGCGTTTTTTTGGTATATCACTTTGCCGCATCTGATCCGGCCAATGACCGTTGTGATTTTGATTGAAACGATTTTCTTGCTGAACGTTTTTGCCGAAATCTATGTGACAGGCACAGGTGGTCGCGCCGGCAACTTGCCATTCCTTGTTTATCAATACGGCCTCATTTCCAATGATATTGGTGGTGCGTCCGCCGGTGGCATCGTCGCCGTTATCCTCGCCAACATTGTTGCATTCTTTTTGATGCGGATGATTGGCAAGAACTTGGAGGGTTAGACATGGCACGCCGCGAATCTGTGAAACGCAAGATTATCGTGACCATTTTTGCTTGGGCTATCGGGCTGACTGTATTTTTCCCGATCCTCTGGACTGTGTTGACCAGCTTTAAGACTGAGGGCGATGCCATCAATATCGCCGGGTTTTTCTCCACCGGCTGGACAACTGAGGCCTATTCAGTGGTTCAAGAGCGCTCGAACTATATGAAGTTTGCGATGAATTCAGTGATTCTGGCGCTTGGTTCAACGCTATTGGCATTGGTTATTGCCATCCCATCGGCTTGGGCGATGGCGTTTGCGCCGGGCAAACGCACCAAGGATTTGCTGATGTGGATGCTATCCACCAAAATGATGCCACCGGTTGGCGCACTTATTCCAATCTATCTGATTTTCCGTGATCTTGGTTTGCTCGATACGCGCGGCGGTATCATTATTGTGCTGATGTTGCTGAATCTGCCGATCATCATCTGGATGCTTTACACCTATTTCAAAGAAATTCCGGGCGAAATCTTGGAAGCCTCCCGTATGGATGGCGCATCTTTGGGCAAAGAGATTTTCTATGTCCTGACCCCGATGGCACTCCCGGGCATTGCCTCAACTTTGCTGTTGAATATTATTCTGGCTTGGAACGAGGCGTTCTGGACATTGGCGCTGACAACCATTGATGCTGCGCCGTTGACCCAGTTTATTGCCTCATACTCCAGCCCCGAAGGCTTGTTCTGGGCCAAACTATCTGCCGCCTCAACAATGGCGATAGCACCAATCATCATCCTCGGCTGGTTTGCGCAAAAGCAACTTGTCCGTGGCCTTACATTTGGAGCAGTGAAGTAAATGGGATCAATCACTCTCAAAAAAGTCCGCAAAACATTTGGTGATGTTGTCATCATTCCGGGGGCGGATCTCGAGATCAACAATGGCGAATTTGTAGTCTTTGTTGGCCCATCGGGTTGCGGCAAATCCACCTTGCTTCGTTTAATCGCCGGACTTGAGGACTTATCGGGCGGCATAATTGCCATCGACAATCAAGACATGAGCGAAGTTGCGCCGTCAAAACGCGGCCTTTCAATGGTATTTCAATCGTATGCGCTTTATCCGCATATGAGCGTGCGTAATAATATTTCATTCGGTCTTAAAATGGCGGGCATGGCACCTGAAGAGATAAAATCAAAGGTCGATAAGGCTGCGGCCAAACTCAACCTGACCGATTATCTGGATCGTAAGCCGGGGCAATTGTCAGGCGGTCAGCGCCAGCGTGTTGCTATTGGCCGTGCCATTGTGCGCCAGCCGAAGGGCTTCTTGTTTGACGAACCATTGTCAAACTTGGATGCCGCGCTTCGCGTCAACATGCGTATTGAAATCATGCAAATGCATAAAGAGCTTGGCGCAACTATGATTTATGTGACGCACGATCAAGTTGAAGCCATGACTATGGCAGACCGGATTGTGGTGCTCGACAAAGGCAATATCCGCCAAGTTGGCTCTCCGTTGGAGCTTTATAATAAGCCTGATAATTTGTTTGTTGCAGGGTTTATCGGTTCACCCAAAATGAACCTGATGACCGGCGATATTGCTGCCAAAGCCAAAGCAACGACATTCGGCATCAGGCCAGAACATATTCGGATCGTCAAAGACGGCGATCATTCAGGAAGTGTCGTTTTGTCGGAGCATCTTGGTTCTGACACGTTTTTTCATGTGGATGCAGGCGTGCTCGGCCGGCTCTTGATCAGGGTGGATGGCGATAGCCCCTTCAAACCGGGGGATGCTTTGCGGTTTAGTTTTGACCCTGCGCGCACCCATCGTTTTGATGCCAACGGACAGGCATTGCGGTGAGGCTAAAAAACAAAACCGCACTTATTACTGGCGCAGCGCGTGGCATTGGCCGTGCATTTGCGGAAGCGTATGTTCGTGAAGGCGCAACGGTTGCCATTGGGGATATTAATCTGGAAGCCGCAATAAAAACCGCAGCTGAAATTGGTGCCAACGCCTATGCAGTGCATTTGGATGTTACCAGCCAAGTATCGATTGATGCTGCAATCGCAGCCATTGTCGCCAAATCAGGCAAGCTGGACATTTTGATTAACAATGCCGCTTTGTTTGATTTGCAACCTATTGTCGAAATCACACGAGCCAGTTACGACCGCTTATTCTCCATAAACGTGGCTGGAACCTTGTTCATGCTGCAGGCCGCTGCCAAACAAATGATTGCACAAAACCACAAGTACCCTGGCCACGGCGGCAAGATCATCAATATGGCCAGCCAAGCAGGGCGGCGCGGCGAAGGTTTGGTCGGCATTTATTGCGCTACCAAAGCCGCCGTGATTTCGCTAACCCAATCGGCGGGCCTCGACCTTATCAAGCACAAAATTAATGTAAATGCGATTGCCCCGGGCGTTGTGGATGGTGAGCACTGGGACGGTGTGGACGCCCTGTTTGCCAAATATGAAAACCGGCCAAAGGGTCAGAAAAAGCGCCTTGTGGGCGAAGCCGTGCCCTTTGGCCGGATGGGAACAGCTGCAGATTTAACCGGAATGGCTGTGTTTTTGGCTTCCGCAGAAGCCGACTTCATTGTCGCTCAAACCTATAATGTTGATGGCGGGAATTGGATGAATTGATATGAATAAGATACATTCAAAACCTGTTGCCGCTACGCCAGTTCAACCCAGTTTGGCGGTGTTAGATGCGCTTTCGAAAACAGCTTCTGTGCCAAATTATGCGCGCGCCGATTTATCTGCTGGCATTGTGCATATCGGCATTGGTAATTTTCACCGCGCCCATATGGCGGTCTATTTGCACAAGCTGTTTGACAAAGGGCTGGACTATGATTGGGCCATTATTGGCGGTGGCGTGAAACATTATGATGCCGTAATGCGGGCCAAACTCAAGTCGCAAGATTGGCTGACAACCATCATCGAGCTTGACCCGAAAGGTCGCTCAGCAACCGTCACAGGTGCGATGATTGATTTTACTGAGACGAAGCCGCAAGCATTGGTTGAAACCTTGATGCGCCCTGAAATCCGCATCGTGTCTTTGACGATTACCGAAGGCGGCTATTTTGTTGATGCGCTAAATGGTGGCTTTGATACCGCTCATCCCGAAGTCGGTGCTGATGCTGCATCGCCGGATGCCCCTCAAACAGTGTTTGGTGTTTTGATCAAAGCGCTTATTGCCAGAAACGCCGTTGGCATGCAGCCTTTTACGATTTTATCGTGCGATAATCTTCCCGAAAACGGTCATGTCACTGAGGCTTCAGTTCTTGGCCTTGCTGAGCTTCAAGATACGCAGCATGGAACCGCTAATGCTGCTTGGATCAAAAACAATGTGGCTTTTCCCAATTCCATGGTGGATTGCATTACGCCCGCGACAGGCCCGCGTGAGATCGCTTTTGCTACAGATAATTTTGGCATTGCTGACGCTGCGCCAGTGACGTGCGAGCCGTTCCGTCAATGGGTTTTGGAAGATAATTTCCCGCAAGGCCGCCCGCGTTTTGAATTGGTGGGCGCTGAATTCGTGAAAGACGTCGCCCCTTACGAATTGATGAAGCTGCGCATTTTGAATGCTGGTCATGCCATTATCGCATACCCGTCTGGCATTCTCGGCATTCATTATGTTCATGATGCAATGGCTAATCCACTTATTGCGAAATTCCTCGACTGGCTGCTCCATAAAGAACTCATGCCAACTGTCCCTGCAATTCCGGGTGTGGATTTTGAGGCTTACTATGCCAAAATAGTTGAGCGTTTCTCCAACGCAGAAGTTGGTGATACCATACCTAGGCTTTGCCTTGATGGCTCTAACCGGCAACCCAAATTTGTATTGCCCGCCGTGCATGACCGCTTGCAAGATCGCTTGCCAGTTGATGGCTTAGCGCTGGAAGTAGCGCTATGGTGCCGGTTTTGTGCTGGCATTAATGAAGATGGCAAAGCCATTAACGTGCCAGATAATAACGCAGCGCAATTGACTGACCACGCAATCAGGGCGCGCAAAAACCCAATTGTATTTTTGCAACAACAAGCGATTTTTGGTAATTTATCTGAAGCAAAGCCATTCGCTGATGCCTTTGGCGAGGCACTTGATGATCTTTGGGCAAAGAGCGTTATGCGTGTGTTGGAAGATACTGTTGGGTAGTCTGCGACTTTATTGAAGGTGGTTATGCCCCGTTGCTGTTCCGCGAGCCTGTCTTTTTGCCCCGGTTTCAATTCATAGTCTTACTGGCTACGCCAAAATGCCTGCCTAGCAAGTCTCTGTTTTTAGGGACAACTTTACGTTAGCCTGATTGAGCTGCCGCCGGTTTTTCGGACGGTTGCTTAAGTCACATTTGCCCTTCGCTCAAATTCCATAGGGCTCAAATATCCAATTGTCGAATGCCTTCGCTTTGGGTTGTAGAAGCATTCGATGAAGTCGAACACGTCGGCCTTGGCATGATTACGAGTTTGATAGTTTTTGAGTGCGGTGCGCTCGGTTTTGAGCGTTGAGAAGAAGCTTTCCATCGCAGCATTATCCCACACATTGCCTGAGCGGCTCATGGAACATGTGACGCCATTATCTTGCATCAGCCTTCTGAACTGCTCACTTGTGTATTGGCTGCCCCTGTCCGAATGATGCAGCAATGCGTCTGGTTTACCTCTTCTCCAGATGGCCATGATGAGCGCATCGGTGACCATTTGCGCTGTCATAGTGGCGCTCATTGACCAGCCGACGACACGGCGAGAGAACAGATCAATGACAGCTGCCACATAAAGCCAGCCTTCCTTTGTCCAGATATAGGTAAAGTCAGCAATCCATTTGCGGTTTGGCGCGGTGGCGTGGAACTGCCGGTCAAGAACATTCGGCGCAATGGCATGTATAGCTCGCAATCCTGTGTCTGACGGCATTCTACGCCGCCTAGGCCGGGCTTTGAGTGCATTTATACGCATCAACCTCTCTATGCGGTGCAAGCCACAGAAAAGGCCTTCAGACAGGACATCCCTCCATACCCGCCTTGCGCCATAGGTGCGGTCACTGCCCAGAAAGCTCGTTTTGATGGAAGCAATCAGTGCTTCGTCATCGCGGCTGCGTAGGCTTGGCGTATGGTCTAACCAGCCATAAAAACCAGACTTTGAAACATCCAGCGTTTGGCAAAGCCATGAAGTCGGCCAGACGCTGCGGTGTTTGGCGATGAAAGCGAACTTTATTTCGCATCCCAATTCCGCTTAATTGGAGAAATATGCTGCGGCTTTTTTTATAATGTCTCTTTTTGCCTTCAACCTCGCAACGTGCTTGCGCAAGCGGTCAATCTCCAACTATTCAGGCTTGATTTGCCCCACGCCAGGAAACGCTTGAGTAGGGTTGGCCCCGAACTCCTTCACCCACCTGCGCAGCATATTGTGATTGAGATCCAAATCACGGCTGGCCTGAACAACCGAAACCCCGCGCTCGGTAACCAGATTTACCGCCTCATGTTTAAACTGGCGGGAATACTTTCTTCTTTCCATTTGAAACCTCCAGTTCCATAAAACACCTTAACTCGGTGTCCGTGAAACCGGCAGCAGCTCATATTGTGTTCTAAAACCCGTTCAAAAGATAAACGGCTTGGCGGAACTGACGAAAACCTTCACTGTCATTCGGTGTGGTGCCTTCATGTTGAAGGTCGTTAGCACATCTGCCGGATCGCCAAACCCGGTACGCTCTTTGAGCCATTTCGCCGATAGTGGTTTTAGCAGTGCTATTATTACAAGCTGTTTCGGGCGAGGCTGGGACGTTCGGTTCAAGCTTAACGTCACTGTATATTGTGGCCGGGTCTAGATGTGTTCGATATTTAAAATTATCTCCTTCAGCCATTGCTTCAAGCGTAGCAGGTTCGGCAAACGGCGGCTTTTAATTTGCGACAGGTTCAGAATTAGCTCCATCTGCATGCAATATTGCTAAAACCCGACCTGCATCAATACCAGGATACCGCGTAAGAAAATCCCGCAAAACATCAGCCCGCATTTTGCAGATTGACCGGCCTAATTGCACGCAGCTCATTTTTGTTTTGCGGTAAAGAAAGTTCTCTAAGCCCAATTGCGACGCGAGGATGAACAGCCGCGTAGCTCCAATTGAGCCTTTCCTGCTCGAAGAAAGTCAAAATCTACAGATGCAAAGCCGACGGCACTTCGACTTTTGTCAACGCCGCTAATACAGCGCTTCGTGAGTCGCAATATCTCTTTCTGGCCGAAATCCAAAAAAGAAAACGCAATACCGAACCCATAGTGAGATCGCTAAAAATCTCATCTTGCAGGTTGATGTCCTTACCCCAATTGGCTCAAACGGCGACGCGCTCAACTTTAGTAAGAAAATGGTCGCGGTCTGCTTTTTTCAAGTCCCGCAATTGATCATGGGTGCAAAGCCGGGATCACCGCCTGCTATTTCAACCTTGAGAAAAGTCATCCGGCGGGCAACCTTTTCAGCAACATCAAAGTCTTTCGTTTTAAGATTGATGATAAAATGCGGTCGTTCACCTTTTGGATCAAGGCTTGCGGGCAGTCGTCCATGCCAAAAATAGGTGTTGCCACGAAGAATAAGGTTTTTGACAGCCATAAAGTGATCGTTTCATCGCTTGATGTTACGCCAGACTGTCCTTTGGTGCCACATCAGGGTGGTACAAACCACCGCGAAGCGAGAAAAAGAAGCTTAGCGGGTCAAAAAGCCCTATAAAATCAATGATTAAGTTTCAACTTGGGAGGTGACTGGCTGGGGGACCTGGATTCGAACCAAGACGAACGGAGTCAGAGTCCGCTATTCTACCGTTAAATTATCCCCCAAAGGCTGCTTGTGTTTTGCAGGGTTTTTGGACCATATTGTCAATCTCAAAAGTTCACTGCCAAGTCAAGGCTTCCAGACGTTTAACGTTGAAGCTCTTGCCGGTTTAAGGTTGAAGCTCTTGCCGGTTTAACGATAGGCCTAATTTCTTCCTTGTGTTGCGCTGTGCGCCTGATAGCATGGCCTTAACACACACTCACAGCGCCTGCTGCGCCATTGGAGTTCATCTCCCGGCTGCGCGGCGCGATAAGGAATAGAGGCATGTCGAACCGTTCTAACGGTGACATGCCGTCAGCTCCGCACCAAGGCAGCGATGTCTTGGCTGCCGAAGGAAACGGCATTGGCATCCGTTCTGCTTCAATTGCAGAGCAGCTAACAAACGCGCCTTTGGCTATTGCAGAGCCGAACATAACGGTTTTGCCACGCTCAAACATTCCTCCACACGCGCAAAACTCTGACCGTAACGATCTGAGCCGTCCGGCGTACGCAGCACTTGATTTAGGGACAAACAATTGCCGCCTTTTGGTGGCTTCTCCAACAAAGCCGGGCCGCTTTCGTGTTGTGGACAGTTTTTCACGTATTGTTCGTCTGGGCGAGGGCTTGGGCGCGACGGGACGTCTGAGCGAAGCTGCAATGAACCGGGCGGTCGATGCGCTCGCTGTTTGCGCCGCAAAATTAAAAGGCCGCCCCATGCGCAAAGTGCGGCTTATTGCAACTGAGGCCTGCCGTTCTGCTGAAAATGGCTTAGAGTTTCTGGACCGTGTTAAAAATCGCACGGGTCTTAGGCTGGAAGTGATTAACCGCGAGACTGAGGCCAAACTGGCGGTTGCTGGTTGCGCACCTTTAGTGGCTAATAATGCGCCCGGTGCAGTATTGTTTGATATTGGCGGCGGCTCCACCGAGGTGATACTTTGTGATTTGCGCTCGCGCAGAGGCCGCAGGCTTGAGAATAATATTATCGCTTGGACGTCACTGCCGGTTGGCGTGGTGACGTTGGCGGAAAAGTTTGGCGGGCAAGATGTAACACCCGAAATATATCAAGCAATGGTCGACTACGTTTTGGGCTTGATTGATGCGTTTGAAGATCGCAATGCCCTTGGCCAATTGGCCAATCATGTTGATTTTCATTTGTTGGGAACGTCGGGCACAGTGACGACCTTGGCAGGTCTTTTGCTAGGGTTGGAGCGTTATGACAGGCGGCAGGTTGACGGGCTTTGGGTAACAGACAAAGAGTTGGATGACACGACCACAATGCTAAAAAGCTGGAGCTTCGCCGAACGCGTGAACAATGCCTGCATCGGGCCGGATAGAGCTGATCTCGTTTTGGCCGGCTGCGCTGTATTGGACGCAATCCGGAAGATCTGGCCGTCAGAACGATTGCGCGTTGCCGATCGCGGCCTGCGCGAAGGCGTGTTAATGAACTTAATGGCAGCCGATGGCGCTTGGCGGCATAATCGGTTTCAGCCCAAACACAATCATGCCGCAGGGCAGGGAGCCTGATATGTCACGAGGATTAGGCGGGCCGCGCTCACTGCATACGCGGATTAAAAATCCAAAACTAAAGGAAAGTTCGCGGCGCTGGATTGAGCGCCATTTGAACGACCCTTATGTAAAACGCTCCAAAGTGGATGGCTATCGCAGCCGCGCGGCCTACAAGTTTTTGGAAATCAACGAACGCCATAAACTTGTTAGCAAAGGTGACCGCGTTATTGATTTGGGGGCGGCCCCCGGTGGGTGGAGCCAGGTTGTCAGCGCGGTGACCGGTTCAACTGATGGCGTGCCGTTGGTTGTTGCGATTGATTATTTGCAGTTTGACCCGATCCCCGGTGTGGTGATTTTTGAAAAAGACTTCCTTGATGATGACGCACCCGCAGCCCTGATGGTGGCGCTTGGCGGAGCGCCGGATTTGGTGATTTCTGATATGGCATCCCCCACCGTTGGCCATCGCCAGACCGACCATATTCGCACCATGCATTTGGCGGAAGTGGCTGCTGATTTTGCAATTTCAGTTTTGAAACCCGGCGGGCATTTTTTGGCCAAAGCGTTTCAGGGCGGCACAGAAAAAGAGCTGCTTGATTTGCTCAAACGCAATTTCAAATCCGTGCATCATGTTAAACCGCCAGCCAGCCGCCAAGAATCAGTTGAGAGCTTTATCTTGGCAAAAGGGTTTCGGGGACGGGAACAAGCTGCGCTAAACCCTATTTTATCAGAAAATTCAACAACTTAGTCATCCCCGCATTTATTGCGGGGACCCAGACTTTCTTTTGCCAGATATGCTTTGCCAGACTTGCTTTGCCGGACTTGCTTTGAAAGATACGTGCGCGCGAGATCATTGCAGAAAGTCTAGGCCCCCGCACAAGAAAGAGGCGGGGGGTGACTAAATAAAAATCACGCGAAAACTAAACGCGAAGAGTTGCCATTTATCTAAAATTCCATCCAATCCCTAATGCAATCACACTTCACATCACATAAACTAACGGTATCAAATCACAGGTGACTTCCATGGACTCCATTATGAACACGATCGGCAAGTCGCTTTATCAAGCGCGCATTTTGATGTCGGGTCTGTATATCGGCCTTGGCGTCATCATCGCATTGCTGATCACCAAGTTCTTTTATGAAGTCTACAAACTCGCCCTCACTATTCTGTTTGAGGACGTAACCAAAATCGCCCTCATCATCAAAACTCTCGAAATCGTGGATATGGTGATGGTGGTGCAACTGGTTTGGGTAGTAGCATTGGCGGGGTTCTCGCTGTTTGTCACCGACGAAAACTTCCGAGACGATATCACCAATAAACCCGATTGGTTGTCGCATGTGACAACTTATAACCTAAAACTGAAACTCGCTTTTGCGATTATTTCGATTTCAGGTGTTCATGCCTTGAAGATTTATCTCGAAGGCCAAGCCGATTATCAAACGATGCTGGTGACTGTTACGGTGCATTTGGCCTTTGTGCTATCGGCCATTGGCATTGCTTTGTCGGAGCGAATGACAAAAGCATAATCATCGGAGCCAACGATGACCCTTTCGGGTTTCCTCCTCGTCTTTGCGGCGGCTTTTTGCCATGCCGGATGGAATTTCTTCTATAAGCGCATGGGCGGCGGGCTGGAGTTGATCTGGCTGTTTTCAGCGGTTAGCGCTTTGCTTTATGCGCCCTTGGCCGGTTATGTTATCTGGCACGCCAGTGCCGCATTATCCTCCCACCAATGGTTGTTTATTGCAGGCTCAACC
>JANOPZ010000087.1:0-36137 GCA_031422195.1 Limoniibacter sp.
CTTTTCAGACGTCCGGCCTTTGGTTGAAACAGATCTCGCAATCGCTCATGCGCTTCAACTGATCGAAGAAGGCGCAGATATTTTAGATATTGGCGGCGAGTCCACCCGCCCCGGCGCCGCGCCGGTTGCACCGGTGGATGAACAAAAGCGCATTATGCCAGTAATCGAGGCCATTGCCGCGATAGCCGCAAAACGCGGTCGGCTGTTGTCGGTTGATACGCGGCATACCAGTACCATGGCCTTAGCAATCAAAGCTGGCGCAACCATGATTAATGATGTCAGTGCGCTTGGTGATGATGGTAGTGCGCGTTTGCTGGCAGAAACAGGCTTGCCGATTATAATGATGCATATGCAAGGGGTGCCTTTGTCTATGCAGAACAATCCTTTATATGCCGACGTGGTGGACGAAGTTGCGCAGTTTCTTGATGCAGCATGCCACCGCGCAATTTCAGCAGGAGTTCGCCCCGATAATATTTGGGTTGATCCCGGCATTGGTTTTGGCAAAACTCTGAGCCATAACATTGCGCTTCTGAATGCCACCGCGCGCTTTGCAGTTGGCGGCCGCAAAACCCTGATCGGCGCATCGCGGAAGGGTTTTATCGCACGGATTGACCGCGATGGAGCTGCATCAGATCGTATCGGCGGCTCTCTTGCTGCTGCGCTCTCTGCTGCATCACGCGGCGCAAATGCAATCCGCGTTCATGATGTTGCCCAAACGCGGCAGGCATTGGCCGTTTGGAGTGCGATCGAGTCGTAACTGCAAAATTGAAAGCGAAAAATGACGACGCTTTACTGAGCCTATGCGATTTGGTTGCCGATCAGATAGGGATTTAGATCGGGATTTAGATTGGGGCAGATCCAATCACCACAATCATCGGGTCGCCTTTGGATCCTTCACAGAGTTTGTGGCTTTTGATGTTGATGAAACCGGCAGCTTCCAAATAATGCTCCACAAGTTGAGCATGGCCATTTGCATCAAGTTTGCGCCAAATCTCAACGGCTTTGCTCGGAAAACAGCGGTTTGAGAAACTGACAATTAAAGGCGCGCCGGGGCGCAAAACACGCGCGATTTCGGCAAATACAATATAGGGCTGCACCAAATATTGAACGCCAGCGCAACATAAAGCAGCATCAAATGATGCGTCTGGCTCGCTTAAATACGGTGCCTGATTCAAGTTTTGAACAAAATTAGCATTGAGCCTCGGGTTGGCTGCGAGTTCTTCGGCATTCATGCCGTGGCCCGTGACGGAGCCGGTCAACGTGTCTGGCAAATGACTAACCCAGCTCGACATTAAATCGAGAATGTGCCCGCCTGCTGGCAAATGATCTGCGTAAAACGCCGTTAGCGCGTTCAAAGCCAGATCATCAATATGGGTTACAAAACGCGGCGCGGCATAAAACAAGGTATCATTGCCGGTATCGATTTTGGCAAAGGCTTGGTCGGGTAGTGAAGCTGGTGGTTTTGTCATATGAGAATGATACAGCGCAATGCTTACACCACCAATTGCTTCAATGTCGCATCTTGATGAATAGAATGACTTTCCCAAGTCAAAGCGACGTGAAAGTGCGGTGAAAAAACGGAATAAAAGTATGACATTGAGGAAAACCTTAATGTTCGGCCCATCGAAATTCCGGCTGCCCGTCGAGCAATAATCCGGTTTTCAGCGGTCGCCACTGATGCCTCAATTGCAGCCAACCAATATCAAGTAATCAGCGCTCCAACCTACGCCTATTATGTCGACCCATTCACAGTGGGGCCGCTGCGCCGGAACGAGATTATGACGGACGTCAAAGCAAAGTAGCATTCGGGCTGTTACGCCATTTGAACCAGAACAGCCACAACTGCGGCCAGTTGCACCATATTGAGCGCGACAGACAGGCCATGCAGGCGGTTAAACCGGCTTTTAGCACCTGTATCACGCGCCAGATTGATGGCTGGCATCAGCGTTTGGCGGGCAAAAATGGCAATGACAGCTGTTGCCGCCATGAGGCCGGAGCTGAGAGAATTGCTGTGCCACAGCAGTGCCGCCGCCAAGGCCGCTGTCACCAGCACAAACACATAATAATGCGGGAAAGCTTTTCGCAGCAGTCCGCCTGCAATATCAGGCGGCAGGCTTGAAAATACCAAGGGGGCAAAGCCGAATGAATAGAGCATCATGCCGCCAAACAGCAGCGCGTTGGTGAGCAGCGCTGCAATGTTCATTAAAACCATTACAGCCTCACTTCAGGTTTACGGGCGGTGCCCATGTAAATGATTGCGGTACCGGGCAAACGGCCAAAGGTAAAATCACCCCGACGGTTAATGCCGCGCGGCCCAAGCCCTGTCATGCCAGCGGGTACGAGACCGGCTTTGATCATAGCTACGCGAAGCTCTGCAGGTTTGATGAACATGGCCGGATCGTGCGTGCCTTTTGGCAACAGCCCGAGCACATTTTCCGCCACGGTAATGGTTGCAAATGTGGCAAGCATGTTGCGGTTGATCGTATCAAACAAAAACATGCCGCCGCACCGCAACACACGCGCAGTTTGCGCCAGCACCAATTCTAAATCGGCGACATGCTCCAGCACATCTACACAGACGACTGCGTCAAAACTGGCATCTTCATAAGGCAGCGCCTCACCGGTGCCGACATCATATTGAATGGGCAAGTTATTTAGAGCTGCATGGGCTTTTGCCGCCGCAATTGCACCTGCCGCCGGATCAATTCCGGTCATGATTGCACCGCGCGCGGCCATGGCTTCTGCCATAAAGCCACCGGCGCAGCCAAGATCAAGAACCTTTGCACCCTGCCAGCTCATAAAGCGGTCAAAGTAGGCAAGACGGCCCGGCACCATGTTTTTGAGGGTGCGCACCCAGCGCAAATCATCTGACCACCAGCTTTGCGCGACATCGTCGTAAATCGCCAGATTGTTGCGGATCATATCAGCGGGCATCTTTATTCCTTGAAAAACGTGGCCAAGCATAGGGAACAGCGCGTTGATAGGCCGCAAAGCGCTGGCCATAAAATGCGGTGAAGCGGCGCTCTTTGAGTAGCGGAGCCAAAAGGCAATACAGGGTGTAGGTTGCTGCCAGTACAAACTGATCAGGGGTCCAAACAGGGACTGTCCAAAGAGTAAGCGCGAAAGCCAAATATATCGGCTGGCGGATAATGCGGAACAGCCCGGTTTCAGGCATATCTGGAAAGACCGGTTTTTTATTCTGCATCAGCGACAACCAGCCCAAACTGCCCGACTGCACTTCAGGCCCGGCGTCAAAGCTGGCTTTGGCCAGCAGCAACCAAGCAAAGGCGTAACAAATGCAAAGGGCGACAAACGTCGGGCCTTCTGCCTGCCACCAGATAATGCCCGACGGTGTCCATAGCGAAAAAAGCCCAAGCAATTGCACCGAGGCGATAATGGCATAAGTTGTGGTGGCAAGTGTTTGGCCATGCATTCCGGGAAGCAGTTTTGCGAGCAAGGCCCGGCCTTTTTTTGTGAGCAACAATGAATGCCCAAGTGGAAACTGCAACAGAAGCGCGGCATTTGCGAGCACCGCCCAAGGCCATTCCACCTGCCCGAAACTGCGGCTCATGCCAAAAAACATTGCGGTCACCATGGCCAACCCTGCCATGGCAAAAATTGCGTGGCATAAAGCTCCCATTGCCAAGGCCAGCGCGATCCGCGCCCTTCCCGGTGGCGGCGACAATGCGCCCTGCACAAGCAGCATGACACGTTTGACATGGCCGGAGTTTTGATTGGTTTTCATGAGAACGAAGTAATCGGCTATCTGCAAATGACAAGCAGAGCGGTGTATTGAGACAGGCCTTTTGAGGCAAACGCGCCAACGCGCCGCATGTTATCTGGATGAATTTACACCTGGTTGCTCAAATGCTGCTTACCACGCCATTTCAAACTGCGATCGTTGAGAGCGCTAAGGTCTTCGGTGCCGCAGAAAACCGCCATGCCAAGCGCCAGCGCGGCTGACAAAATAGGTTCCGGAGCGTTGCGGTAGGCTGGCTTTACCAAAATAACATCGGCCCATTTTCCGTTGCATGCATTGTCTAAAAGCACCCTTTGAAAACAATGGTCATTTTGAATTGGCCAACCCCGACTTAACGCAATTTGCGGCAGGGTTTTACGTGTCAGTGTCAGCCAATCCTGTTCCAGCGTTTGCCGTACGATTAGTTCTGGAAACAGCATAACCCTCTAAACCCTATTTTTGGAATCCGACAGATAATTGCTGCGATTGGCTTGAAGATAGCCATGCTGCGCGACATTTCATCGGCTCAGGAGTTAAATAATGCCCTATCAAAAAACCAACAACATTTGGCACGCGTTCAATCTGGTATTTAACCATAATGTCAGCCCACTGCGGCATATTCCTAATATTGCTACCCGTCATTTCGTGATGCAGATATTGGGTTTTATGTGGGCGTTAAGTTTTTCAATTGCGATTGGCAGCTACACATTTTTGGCAGCCAGTATCATTGGTCACGCCGCTTTGATTGCAGCGGCAGCTATAACGATCGCCACGTTTACAGTTGCAACAAAAAATCCGAAAGTTTTCACGAACGGGTCAGGTCGCCGCCCGGATGGCGAACACGAATAATTATATTTCTTATTTGGTTAAACACGTGCCGATTTGATAAGATTGTTTTTTGATGGCCAAGCGCACCTATCCGTCCGACGCTGAAAATATATCGATTGCGGCTGATCTTGAAGATGTTGTTCAAGATAAGCGGGCGGGATGGCGCGCTTCAGGTGCAAAGGCCCGCCGGCGGCAACGCCGATACAAAAATATGCTGACAAACCAGTTGGTGAAATCGGCCGCCGATGCGGGAGACGATGGTCAGCCAGATCAAGACGATATGAATTGAACGTTTGTGCAAATAAAACCGCCTGCTTTTGGAGGAAAGGGAGGTTTCAAATTGTAGCAGGAAGAAAAAACAGTCCAATGGACTGTTTTGCCTGCGGAACGCGACAATGTTCTTCGCGGGCTTGAGCAAAATCTGGCGGCGCTCATGGCAAACCCACAATCCACAAAATGGCTCAATGATCTCAAGCCGAATTGTAAGAATTAGTCAGGGGAAACTCAGGGCGCGCGATGACCACGTTGGTCTCAACTTACAACAAACACGAATGAGGCTTCTGACGGCACAAAGAGATATCGCGTCGAAATACACTGGGAAAATTGGAGCGGGCGAAGAGATTCGAACTCTCGACCCCAACCTTGGCAAGGTTGTGCTCTACCACTGAGCTACGCCCGCTCATGCGCAGGTGGTAATAAATCCCCGCGCGGCGTAGCTGTCTCATACAAAAGCCTACGCTAAATGCAAGACTGTTTTATCTAAAATCGTGAAGTTGGGCATGTTGCCTTGTTTTAATCAGCGTTTATAGCTGGCGAAAGTCAAATGAGGCGTGTTTTATGGTCGTGACACCGGATGGGCTGCTGGCAGATTTAACAAGACTTGGCATAGAGCATCATACTATTGCTCATCAGGCACTGTTTACAGTCGAGCAATCCAAGGGGCTTTATGGCAAAATGCCCGGTGGGCAAACCAAAAACCTTTTCATCAAAGATAAAAAGGGTCGGCATTTTTTAGTGTCTATGGAGCACGATGTCGTGGTGGATTTGAAATCAATCCATACACGGATTGGCGCGCAGGGGCGCGTTTCATTTGGAAATGCAGAAGATATGCTGGCTTTTCTAGGCGTGGTTCCGGGTTCAGTGACTTTGTTTGGCATTATTAATGACGTGAAGAACCATGTGACGGTGTTTATCGATGAAGGCCTTTTGGCCTATGATAAAATCAATGCACACCCCCTTACAAATGAAGCGACAACCAGCATTGCCACCGCTGACATGTTGCGGTTTTTAGAGGCGCACGGCCATAAGGCTGAAGTCCTACCACGAATGGCGGCCGATCCAGAGGCTTGTTAGAGGCTTGCTAGAGGCTTGAACATCCGGCACAAATCGCCATCTGTGTAGGGCGCGCGCAAATCGCTATAGTAAACACTTAAAAGGCCAAAAATGAGTTCGAACGATAATCCATTTGCCCAAACCGGCTCTAGTTACGGAAGCGCAAATGTCACATTTGGCGGCGCTCCAAAGGAGCAATCCGTTGCCTCCCCTCAAGGCATCAAAGATGTGACGTCTGCCTCGTTTCGTGTTGATGTGATTGAAGCTTCAAAAAGCGCACCGGTTCTGGTTGATTTTTGGGCACCCTGGTGTGGGCCGTGCAAACAATTGGCGCCAGTTCTCGAAAAAGTAGTTGCCGAGGGCCAAGGCCGTGTTTCGCTCACCAAAATGAACATTGATGAGCACCCGGGCATTGCAGGCCAACTCGGCATTAAATCGATCCCGGCGGTCATAGCTTTCAAAAACGGCCAGCCGGTCGATGGGTTTATGGGCGCTATCCCAGAAAAAGAAATCCGCGCGTTTATTGATAAAATTGCCGGACCGGAAGCTGACCCTGCTGAAGAAGTGCTGGCGCTTGTTGCCGATGCCCGCGCCGAAGGTAATCTTGAGGCTGCAGCACAAATCTTTTTGGCGGCGCTCAACCGAGGTATTGCCACACCGCCGGTATTTGCGGGGCTGGCGGATACCTTGCTGGATTTGAACGATTTGGCAGGTGCTGAAGAGTTTTTGGGCCAAGTGCCGGAGGACATTAAGGCTGATAAGGCCTTCACCGCAATCAACGCCAAATTGAAACTGGCTCAAGAAGTGGCGTTGCTTGGCGATCCGGTTGCGTTGCAGGCCCGCATGGCCGCTGATCCGAAGGATCATCAGGCACGGTTTGATATGTCGGCCATCCACAATGCCCGCGGTGAGCGTGAAGCTGCAGCTGATTTGCTGCTCACTATCATGAAGGCCGACCGTGGCTGGCAAGATGATGGGGCGCGCAAACGGCTGCTCGATTATTTTGAGGCTTGGGGCTTTGCCGATGAGGCAACCCTAAGCGGCCGCCGTAAACTGTCGTCTGTTTTGTTTTCATGAAGATGTGCTGCACCAACCCGCCCTTGTATCAGCGCAGGCCCGCTATATGTCTCAATAATGAATTGGAGTTGTTTTGATGCAGGCGGGTAACACTACATATAGCGAACTCAGTGATTTTCCTGAAACCGTGCCATTGTTTCCGCTTAGCGGTGCTTTGTTGCTGCCGGGCGGGCAAATGCCGCTTAATATTTTTGAGCCTCGCTATTTGGCTATGTTTGACGCCGCCATTGCCTCTGACCGTTTGATTGGAATTGTGCAGCCATTGGCTGAAACAACAATTGCACCAGCCAACAAAGGCATAGCCAAAATCAAACTCAATCCAGCTTTTGACCGTGAGCCGGCTTTGGCAGCGGTTGGCGGTCTTGGGCGTATTGTATCGTTTAACGAGACTGGCGATGGGCGGTATGTTATTACGCTGTCAGGTATTTGCCGATTTCGTTTTCTGGATGAGGTGCACACGCTGGCGCCCTTTAGAATAGGCAATATTTCGCCGTTTCTGGCGGATTTGAACGAAGCTGATGAAGGCGAAAACGTGAACCGCGAAGATTTGCTGCGCACGTTCAAAAATTATCTTGCAGCCAACCAAATGGATGCCGATTGGGATTCGATCAAGCGTGCTTCAAACCATACGCTGGTCAATGCGCTCTCAATGATGTCGCCATTTGGCCCTGCTGAAAAACAGGCTTTGCTCGAAGCGGAGGACTTAAAAACCCGCGCTGAAACACTCGTCGCCATTACGGAAGTGATGTTAGCGCGCGAAGAGGCCGGTTCTTCTAAACTACAATGACAACAACCCGCATCACCGATCCTAAATTGCTGGAGCTTTTGGTGTGCCCGCTGACCAAAGGCACATTAACCTATGATGCTGAAAAGCAAGAGCTGGTTTCGGCCCGTGCCAAACTGCGCTACCCTATCCGTGATGGCATTCCCATACTGCTCGCCGATGAGGCTAAACCTGTTTTAGAATAACCCATTTTTCATTGGCGTGGCGGGTTGGCCATGCTAAACGCCCAAAAAGACCAAATCTAAAATTGCGTTGAAAGCCAACCCATGAAAAAATTTACCACTCTTACCGGCGTTGCTGCGCCGCTGCCGATCATCAACATCGATACGGATATGATTATCCCAAAGGATTATCTCAAAACCATCAAACGCACCGGCCTTGGAAAAGGTCTGTTTGCAGAAATGCGTTTCAAAGATGATGGCTCTATCAATCCTGATTTTGTGTTGAACAAGGCGGCGTGGAAAGACGCTTCCATTCTGGTTGCAGGTGATAATTTCGGCTGCGGCTCGTCGCGTGAGCACGCGCCATGGGCATTGATTGACTATGGCATTTCTTGCGTGATCTCGACCAGTTTTGCCGATATTTTTTACAATAACTGCTTCAACAACGGTATTTTGCCAATTGTAGTTTCAAGCACAGATCTTGAAAAGCTGCTGGATGATGCGTCGCGCGGCTCGAACGCAACGTTGACAATTGATCTTGAGGCGCAAACGATCAAAGGGCCAGATGGCGGCACCATCCAGTTTGAAATCGACCCGGCCCGCAAACATAAAATGCTCAACGGCCTTGATGATATCGGCCTGACCATGGAGCGCGGTCATCAAATTTCAGGCTTTGAAAACGCGGTTGCTGCAACACGGCCTTGGATTTGAAATTGATCAACCCACGGTTTTCATCTGCGTTCCCAGGTTAACGGCTCTTACCAACCGTGTCATATCGCGGCGGGATACGGCCACACACCCCTCAGTTGGCTGATAGCCTTCACGCGCAATATGGCAAAAAATCGCGCTGCCGTAATTGCGGGCGCGGGTTGTCATGTTCCAATCGAGCACGATGACGCAATCATAAAGGCTATCATCACGCATCAGCGTTTCATACGAATCGGGATAGGGATGTTTAATAGCGCGATTATAGTTGCGGTTTTGCGGCGCATCGCACCAGCCAAGACAATGTGAAACCGGCAAAAGCCATGGTTGACGGCACATTTTAGACCAACGGTCCTTGCGGTAAAACCCGAACAGGATTTTCATTTGCGCCAGAGGTGTTTTGCCGTCGCCCTCATGTTTCAAAATTCCAATACCGCTTTTACCCAGAGCGCAACGCATCACCAAATTGCCAAACCGCAATAATCCTTGTTGCGGGTTGCCCGGGCGGGCTGAAACCACAATAACGCGTTGCTGATCATGCAATTGTTTTGGCTTTTGATCACGCGACCGTGATCTTGCCATGATTGCCAGTGAAGTCACTGTGAGCCCCTTCAATCTTGGTTACAAGACGCGTATCACTATCTTCGAAACAATCTGTTACAAAGGCACAATAGCATGGCTACCCGTACAATTTTGGTTGTTGATGACGATGATGATTTGCGCGGCACGCTGGTCGAGCAGTTATCGCTCTATGAAGAGTTCAACGTTATCCAAGAGGCCAATGCGACCAAAGCGGTGCAAACAGCACGCGGCTCAATTATTGATTTATTGATCATGGATGTTGGCTTGCCAGATATGGATGGCCGCGAAGCCGTTAAACTGTTGCGCAAAGGCGGGTTTAAGGCCCCAATCATTATGCTGACCGGCCATGACACCGATGCGGACACAATTTTGGGTCTTGAAGCCGGTGCCAATGATTACATTACGAAGCCTTTCAAATTTGCGGTGCTGCTCGCCCGCATTCGTGTGCAACTGCGCCAGCATGAGCATAGCGAAGATGCTGTTTTCACTGTCGGGCCATATACGTTCAAACCCTCACAGAAATTGCTGCTCGACCAACGCGGTGGCAAAGTGCGGCTGACCGAAAAGGAAGCGAATATCATTCGGTTTTTGTACCGCGCCGACAGAAAGCCAGTGCCGCGCGATACATTGTTGCAAGAAGTATGGGGCTATAACTCCAATGTTACCACGCACACGCTGGAAACCCACGTCTACCGCCTACGCCAAAAAATTGAGCGCGACCCGCAGCGTGCGGAAATTTTGGTCACTGATAGCGGCGGATATCGCCTGAACCCCTAAGGCGATGAAATTTTTTCAGTAAATGGTTGCGGTTGCTTTAAAAAATGCGACAAGCGACCTATGGCGTTGGAAAATGATATTGCAGTTTTGGCCCAAGTCGCTTTGTTCACCAGTCTTGGTGAAGAGCAATTGCGCCTGATCGCATTTGGGGCCGAACCGCTCAAATTGGAAGCGGGCCGGCTGTTATGCCGGTCAGGCGAAACTGCGGATGGCGGCTTTGTGTTGGTCTCTGGCACATTGGCCCAATTGAGTGATAGTACTCAAAAAACTGAACGCCACTTTGAAGGGCCAGGAACGTTAATCGGTGAATTGTCACTTTTGACCCGCTGCGTTTGGCAAAGTACTCTTGTGGCTCAAACCTATTGCCGCTTGCTCAGACTGCCGCGTCCTTTATTCCGGCGCATCTTGGAGGAATACCCGCATACGGCTCTCGAACTTGAGAAAATCCTGACCGCCGATTTATCGGCAAAAGTCCGGCAGATGGAAAACGCTGCCAAGAAATTGGGTTAAAATTGAACTAGATTAAAATTTAACTGAGTTAAATCAAACATGATTATCCGTGATTGCCTGCCTGAAGATATGCTCCAAGTCACTGAGATTTATCATCATGCGGTTACACATTTTGCTGCCACCTATGAGCTTGAGACACCGACATTTGCTGAAATGTCCAAGCGCCGTGAAACGATTTTGCGGCGCGGCTTTCCTTATATTGTAGCTGAACAGAACGGTGTTATTCTCGGGTTTGCCTATGGCAACATGTTCCGGGAGCGTATGGCTTACCGGTTTCTGGTTGAAGATTCCATTTATCTCAGCCCCGACGCGCAACGAAAAGGCGTCGGTTCAGCTTTACTTGGCGCGTTGATGGAACAATGCACCAAACGCGGCTTTCGCCAAATGGTCGCCATTATCGGTGACAGTGAAAACTCATTGGGCTCCATTAACGTTCATCGCCGCTTGGGCTTTTCTGAATCAGGCCGTATGGTGGGTTCCGGTTTCAAATTTGGCCGCTGGCTCGACACATTGGTGATGCAAATTTCGCTCAACGGTGGCCGCGATACCCTGCCGGGCGGCAACAGTATCGCCGATAAACTGCAGCCTTAAACCGGTCCCAGAACTTGCTGAATCATGATCGAATGACATACCAGTCAACAATTCAACGTCGCCCTAGAATCTGCCTTTTTTGGCATCGGCCAGTTTGAGCAAACGCTCGAACACAGTCAGCACCGCTTTAATCTCATTGCCGCGTTTTAGGATGCGCCCGTCTGAGCCGTGCACCGCAAACGCGCCCTGCTTGGTACCGGGTATTTTTTTGATGCAAAACAACGGCGCTTCATGCGCACGCTTGAACACCGCAAACACGGCGTGATCTGGTAAATGCGACAAAGCATAGTCTCGCCATTCACCGGCGCCAACCATCATGGAATAAATACGCAAGATGGCATCCAGCTCGTTGCGATGAAACGTAATGGGCAGCCGGTCGCGGCCACCACGGGCCGCGTTCAGCTCAATCACTTCGCCAACGGTTTCTAAAGCCACCAGAGCCACCTCAAATCACATGACAGTTTTGTGAAATTGGCGCGGATAAGCGTGTTTGGCAATTAGTCTTTTCTGTTTTGCCGGTTGGCAATCAAATCATCCACCACGCTTGGGTCGGCCAAGGTTGATGTATCACCCAATGCGCCAAAATCATCTTCAGCGATTTTGCGCAAAATACGCCGCATGATTTTGCCGGAGCGGGTTTTTGGAAGGCCCGGCGCAAACTGGATTTTGTCGGGCGCGGCAAATGGCCCGATTTCCGAGCGAACATGGGCAACAAGCCCTTTGCGCAAGGCATCATTGCCTTCCTCACCTGCCATCAAAGTGACATAGCAGTAAATGCCCTGACCCTTAATATCATGCGGATAGCCGACAACTGCCGCTTCAGACACCAGATCATGGCTGACCAGGGCCGACTCTACTTCGGCCGTACCCATTCGGTGGCCAGAAACATTGAGCACATCGTCAACACGTCCCGTGATCCAATAATCCCCGTCTGCATCGCGCCGGGCACCATCACCGGTAAAATATTTGCCCGGATAGGTCGAAAAATAGGTCTGGATGAAGCGCTCGTGATCACCAAACACCGTCCGCGCTTGGCCGGGCCAACTATCAATGATACACAAATTGCCCTCAGCCTTGGTTTCGGTCTGAACCATGCCTTCATTATCAACGATTTGCGGCTGAATACCAAAGAACGGCCGCGTTGCCGAACCGGGTTTCAATGGGGTTGACCCGGGCATGGGCGAAATCAAAATACCGCCAGTTTCGGTTTGCCACCACGTGTCAACGATGGGACAGCGCCCATCCCCGACGATATGGTAATACCACTCCCATGCTTCAGGATTGATAGGTTCACCCACAGAACCAAGCAACCGGAGCGATTTGCGCGAGGTGCTTTTCACCAACGCATTGCCTTGCTGCATGAGTGCACGCAAAGCTGTTGGTGCGGTATAAAAAATATTGACCTGATGCTTGTCGATAACTTCCCAAAAGCGGGCATTGGTTGGGAAACTTGGCACACCTTCAAACATCAGAGTTGTTGCGCCATTGGCCAGCGGGCCATAAACAATATAGCTGTGACCTGTCACCCAGCCGACATCGGCGGTGCACCAGTAAATTTCGCCCTCATGGTAATCAAACACATACTCATGGGTCATGGAGGCATAAACAAGATAGCCGCCAGTGGTATGGAGAACGCCCTTGGGTTTACCGGTTGAGCCTGATGTATAAAGAACAAACAAGGGATCTTCAGCGCGCATTTTAACCGGCGCACAATCCGGTTTGGCCTTTGCCATTTCAACATGGTACCAAAGATCACGGTCCTCGAACCAATCAATTTTGCCGCAGGTACGGCGGACAACCAAAACTTTTGCAACCGTGATGCCTTCACGTGCTGCGATGCTGACAGCCTTATCAGTATTGGCTTTGAGCGGCACGGTTTTACCGCCGCGCAGGCCTTCATCGGCCGTGATTACAAAATCTGAGCGGCAATCCACAATACGGCCGGCCAAGGCATCCGGCGAAAAACCACCAAATACGATCGAATGAATGGCCCCGATACGGGTACAAGCCAGCATTGCAAATGCTGCTTCGGGTATCATCGGCATATAGATTGTAACGCGATCTCCTTTTTTAACACCGTTGGCCTTCATCACATTGGCCAAGCGGCAGACCTGTTCATACAATTGGCGATAAGTGATTTTGCGATCTTCATAAGGGTTATCGCCTTCCCAAATTATCGCCGTCTGGTCGCCGCGCTTTTTCAAATGCCGGTCGATGCAATTGTACGATACGTTGGTTAGGCCGTCTTCATACCATTTGATCGAAACATTGCCGGTAAATTTGGTATTTTTCACCTTGGTATAGGGCTTAAACCAATCAATCCGTTTGCCATGCTTATCCCAAAAGCCATCCGGATCTTTGATCGATTGCTTGTACCATTTTTGATAGGTGTCATTATCAATCAGTGCATTTTTGGCTGCGGCTTTGGAAACTGGATAAAGCTTAGTCACAGAAATACCTCCCGAATATATGAACCTAGAATTAGCATGAGTTGCCGCAGCATCAAGCGGTTCCATGGGATTTATGCGGTATGAAACCGCCTATTTTAATTTCTTAATATAAGGATAAATTTTATAGTATATATTATCGGCTATTTAGATAACTACTTTAATTCAGAGAATCATATTGCTGAGCATCACCCATTATTTTAAGATATAATCACGTTAGCGGAATATGTCGTAATATTGCATATAAGTGATGAGTTGAATACTTTTCATGCCACATTCACCGTGCAGAGCAAACGCTTAAGCGGGTGCCAGCGACAGGGCAGCACCTACAATTTAACAGCCGCAACTGGCGCATAACAGACTCAATGAAGTCTGCCGGTTAGCCTCTGGAGACGGAATATCCTTATGATTATGTTGAATAATGTGCGGGTAAGCCGCGCAATTGCGTTGCTTTTTGTATGTATGTCACTTTCGTTTGGAGCAGAAACCACACAAGCAGGCCCCATTAAAAACCCGTGGGAAAGTTTGGCTCCGGCGCTTTTCAATGATGAAGAGATTTTTCTCGAACCCAATGAATTTGACGCCATGGATGCGTTTGAATTGGCGGCGGTGCCAACCGGTCAGCGGATCAAGTGGTCAGCTCCCTCCAATTGTGTTCCAGCCGGCCTCAAAGGTGTCATTCAAAAAGTTGCTGCCAAATACGGACCGGTCACGGTCAACTCAACCGCACGCTCACGCGCGAAAAATACCAGCGTCGGCGGGCGTTCCAAATCATTTCATCTGGGGTGCCGCGCCGTGGATTTCCGCGTGCATGGTTCATCCAAGGGCCTGATCGGGTTTTTGGCGGCACAGAAAAATATTGGCGGTATCAAGCGCTATTCATCCGGCTTCTATCACATTGACAATGGCCCAAGACGCAGCTGGTAATAGAGCTGAATTTAGCCATCGAGACCATTTGAAATGCCAGTGATCCGCGCTAAAAATGCTCTGAAAGACGGTCGCACAGATGGCGACCCGCGCTTGCATTTTTCAGCTGATTTGTTGAGCGATACCGGCGGTCTGACGCAGTTTGGCGCGTTCACTGAAACGCTGCCGCCCGGCGCACATTCCTCAGAACTGCATTGGCACGAAAAAGAAGACGAGTTTGTCTATGTGCTGTCCGGCACGGTGACGCTTGTAGAAGGGGATGAAAACGGCCTCACCGCAACTGAACTTAGCGCAGGTGATGCCGCAACCTTCAAAGCGGGTGTCCCATTAGGCCATAGTCTGCAAAATCGGTCTGTTGATGTTGCCACCTATCTCGTGGTCGGCACCCGCACCACCAATGATCATTGGCACTACCCGATTAAAGACGAACACGTGGCGCGTGATGGCAAAAAGCGGGTGGTGAAGAACGGCAAAGGCGAGATCATCAGAGAATATGAAGCTTAGAACAACGGACGTTCCGATAGAATGGAACTGTTGCTCTAAGTCTTTGTTTGTCGCAGCGTTCAAGCAAAAAACCGAACCCACCTTTTTTGCACGATGCTTTAATGGCTTTAATAGCTTTAATAGCTTTAATGGCTTTAATGCCTGAAATGCCGCATGCCGGTGAACACCATAGCCACACCCCGCGCATCGGCCGCCGCAATGACTTCGTCGTCACGCATGGATCCGCCGGGCTGGATGATGGCAGTGGCACCGGCTTCAATCGCCGTGATCAAACCATCTGCAAACGGGAAAAAAGCATCAGACGCCACAACGCAGTTTTGCAGGCGCGACATTTCCCAACCGTTGGCAATGGCAGCGTCTTTGGCCTTGATCACAGCAATACGCGCTGAATCGATCCGGCTCATTTGCCCCGCGCCAATACCAACCGTCGCTCCATCTTTGGCATAAACAATCGCATTGGATTTAACGTGTTTGGTCACGCGAAACGCGAAACGTAAATCATTAAGCTCTTGGGCACTTGGCGCGCGTTTGGTGACAACTTTTAATTGCAAATCTTCAACCGCTCCATTGTCTCTGCCTTGGACCAGCAACCCGCCTGCGACCGATTTCACGGTTAGGCCTTTTGCACGCAGGTCCGGTAAGCCGCCGGTTACCAACAGCCGCAAGTTTTTCTTGGTTGCGATAATGGCCTTGGCTTCGTCGCTCACTGCTGGCGCGATAATCACTTCTGTAAAAGTCTTGATAATTTCGTGTGCAGCTTCCACGTTCAGCATTTGGTTGAGCGCAACAATGCCGCCAAACGCAGATGTTGGATCGCACGCCAAAGCGTCACGATAAGCTTCAGTTAAAGTCTTAGCCGTCGCAACACCGCAAGGATTGGCATGTTTAATGATGGCGCAGGCGGCAGAAACCTCGGGATCAAACTCGGCTACCAGTTCAAATGCAGCGTCAGTATCGTTGATGTTGTTGTAAGACAGTTGCTTGCCCTGAAGCTGCGTTGCTGTAGCGACCCCGGGCCGTTTTTCACCGGTCAAATAGAGCGCCGCACTTTGGTGCGGGTTTTCGCCATAGCGCAGTTCTTCACTTAACTTTCCGGCGAAGGCACTATAGCGCGGGGCCGCGAGTGCCTCCAGCGTACCAGCAAACCAACCCGACACAGCGGCGTCATAGGCAGCGGTGCGGGCAAATGCTTTGGCGGCAAGGCTTTTGCGAAACGACAAACGCGTTGCGCCGTTTGCCTGATCCATTTCATTGAGCACTAATTGGTAATCGGCGGGGTCGGTTACAGCGCTGACATAGGCATGGTTTTTGGCAGCAGCACGCACCATTGCCGGGCCGCCAATATCGATATTCTCAATAATTGATCCAGCATCTGCACCAGAATGGCGAACCTCCTCAAACGGATAGAGATTTACAATCAGCAAATCGATCGGTAAAATATCATGTGCAATCATCGCGCTCGCATGGTCAGGATGATCCCGCACGGCGAGCAATCCACCATGAACACCCGGATGAAGCGTTTTTACACGGCCGTCCATGATTTCGGGAAAGCCCGTCAGCTCGGTTGCATCGCGGACCTTTAATCCAAGATCCGCAAGCATGTTGCGCGTGCCGCCGGTGGACACAAGTTCAACGCCCCGTGCGGCCAAGGCAATTGCAAATTCTGCAAGGCCGGTTTTATCGGAAACAGAAATCAGCGCGCGTTTAACAGGAACGCTGTCAGGTGTTTTGATGTTGAGGGCAACTACAACCATAGCGGGTATCCAAAAACTCTATACCCGTCCGATAATGACAAATTGGCACAAATTCAATTACGCAGGATCAAGAACGGCCGCGCCAATGACAGGCCCGGCCTGGCCTGTGGACAACAAGGTGCGGATCAGCACTGCCGTGCCTTGATTGGTTTTTGCAAACGGGCCTTCAAAGTTTTTAGCGTCTCCGGTCCATACTCCGATCTTGGTCACTTTTCGCACCGCGTTTTCATAAGTAACGCTTGTCCCGGCATTTTCGCCGCGTTCAATTTCCACAACCGATTTTGGCGCAAAATGGATCAATTCAACAATGGCTTTGGCACCATTAAATTCGGCTTTGGGCAACGTAATGCTAAGGCCAGTGCCTGTGCGTTTCACGTTCACTTCAAAACCGGGAAAGGGAACACTGTTCAATGCGCTGCGGATTTGGCCTTCTTTAGAGCCAACCATACCAGTCGCCCCATTGACGATAGCCTGCGGCGTGTAAACTGAAGCGGATTGAAAACCAGCAGCATAAATGCGCTGACGCTCCGACGCGCCCGAAACACCCAGTGTGTCTTTCCAGCCTAGATAATCCCAATAATCAACATGCCAAGCCAGAACTAAAATGCCGGGGTCTTTGTTAAGTAGGGTCACAATTTTATCCGCCGGCGGGCAGGACGAGCAGCCTTGCGAGGTAAACATTTCGACCACGCCAATAATTTTGTCGGCCGCCAATGAAGGCGTAGTGACGGACAATAAAGCTGAGGCACTCAGCAAGACTGCGGTTATGAACTGGCGCATGACATATTCCTTCTGATGGAACAAACATGCGCCTTTGCCGCTTCATTTGAAATTCACGAACGGGTGAGCAACGAAAGCGTGATGACGTTCAAGCCAGCCCGCGCTTTCGCATCATGGCGTCGGCATTGGGCATTTTGCCGCGAAAGGCGGTATAAAGCTCGGTCGGGTCTTTGGTGCCACCAGCGGCATAAATATTGTCTTTCAGCTTTTTAGCCAATTCTGGATTGAACGGATCGCCCGTCTCTTCAAACGCTGCAAAGGCATCTGCGTCGAGCACTTCAGACCACAGATATGAGTAATAACCGGCTGAATAGCCGTCACTTGCAAACACATGCTGGAAGTGCGGGGAGCGATGACGCATGGCGATCGCATCGGGCATTTGCATCCGGGCAAGTTCCTCGCGCTCAAACGCCATCGGCTCGGCAGGCACTTCAGCGCGTGAATGGTAGGCCATGTCCATCAAAGCAGACGCTGTAAACTCCACTGCGCCAAACGCAGCATCAAACGTGCGGGCCGCTTTGAGTTTGTCCATCAATGCCTTGGGCATCGGCTGGCCGGTTTCAGCATGGATAGCATATTTGGCCAAAATCTCGGGAACTGACAACCAGTGCTCATAAAGCTGGGATGGAAGTTCAACAAAATCGCGATAGACTGACGTTCCAGACACTGATGGCCATGTTACATTTGAGAGCATGCCGTGCATGGCATGGCCGAATTCATGAAACAGCGTGCGGGCATCATCAAACGACAAAAGAGCCGTTTCGCCGGTGACCGGTTTGGCAAAATTGCACACATTATAAATGATCGGCTGCTGGCCGCCATCAAGGCCATGCTGACTTTGCAAAGCGCTCATCCATGCGCCAGATCGTTTTGAAGACCGTGCGAAATAATCACCAATAAATAAGCCGATTTGGTTGCAATCAGGGCCAAGAACACGCCAAACACGGCTGTCTTGATGCCAAGCGGTCATGCCCTTTTGCTCTTCAAAGGAAAGACCAAACAAGCGGCCGGCCACATCAAACGCAGCAGCGATGATATTGTCGAGTTGCAGGTAAGGTTTCAGCTCCGCCTCGTCAAAAGCGTAGGTTTTGGCGCGCAGTTTTTCTGCATAATAACGCCAATCCCACGGCTGAATTTCAGCATTGGCCCCGGTTTCTTGGGCCAAAGCGCCAAGCGCTTTTTCATCAATACCTGCTTTAATGCGCGCAGCTTCCCAAACAGGGTTGAGCAATTCGTAAACACGTTCTGGCTTGGCAGCCATGGTGCGGTCGAGTTTGTAATCAGCAAAAGTTGCAAAACCGAGCAACGCGGCTTTTTCGGCGCGCAAGGCCAAAGTTTCGGCAATAATGGAAACATTATCGCTATCGCCACCATTTTCGCCACGGGCGATAAATGCGTTAAACAAAATCTCGCGCAAATCGCGGCGTGGTGACAGGCTTAAAAACGGTTCCGCAATGGACCGTGAGAGGGTTAGCGCCCAAGCTTCTGGTTTACCACGTTCGGTTGCTGCATTTTTCATAGCAGAAATCAAAAAATCGGGCAGGCCGTCCAAATCAGCTTTGGTAATAAACTTCACCCAAGTGGATTCATCCTTCAAAACGTTTTGGCCAAAGGTTGTGCCCAAAATGGCGAGGCGCTCGCCAATGGCTTTGAAACGCATTTGGTCAGCGTCATTCAACAAAGCACCCGAACGCACGAAACCGCTGCGGGTTTTATCAAGCACGCGTGCGGTTTCAGCGTCATTGTTTTTAGTGGTTTCCCAGAGAGTGTCGATGCGGGCAAATAGCTGTTTGTTCATGGTAATGGCCGCAAAATGCCGTGACATCTTGGGCGCAATATCGCGCTCTAAACCCTGAATAACAGTATTGGTATGGGCGCCCGCCTTTGCCCAAAACACAGATGACACACGGTCGAGCGCATCGCCGGCAAGTTCCAGCGCTTTCATGGTATTGTCGATTGTAACCGTGTCGGAATTATCAGCAATGGCATCAATTTCAGCGGCATGGGCGGCAAATGCCGCCTCAAACACAGCCGCAAAATCTTCATCTTTGATCACGCCAAAATCCGGCAGACCAAGGGGGCCATTCCACTTGGCGGCTGGCGAAGAATTTAAGTTTTGTTTTGGCATTATGGGCTCCAAGGTAGCGCAAAGGCAGCACGTTATTGTTTTGTAACATGTGGGCGGTTGATGCCACCCTGACAAGGTTAGAAGACGCAATGCTTTGACTTGTGATTGCCGCAAGCCTAGGTCCTGACCCTAGCGGTTGCTCTTTGTATTCAGTTGAAAGCGTCCTGATGAATAATTTACGCGGCATTGTTTTGATGGTTTTGGCGATGGCAGGTTTTGCTGTCGAAGACGCCTTCATTAAGTTGATGTCGCGCGGTGATAACGGACTTGGTGTTGGGCAAATCCTTGTGATGCTGGCAATAGGCGGCACAGCTATTTACATTCTTTGGGCTATCAAAGACGGTATCTCTCTATTTTCCAGACAATTTTTCCACCCGGCGGTTTTAGCGCGCAATATCACTGAAATGTTTGGCACTTGGGGTTTTGTCACCGCGCTGACATTGGTGCCACTCGCCACCGTGACGACCATTTTGCAGGCCGCACCGTTGTTGGTAACCATGGCCGCCGCCTTCATCTTCAAAGAAAATGTTGGCTGGCGCCGTTGGAGCGCAATTGCCGTTGGATTTGTTGGCATGCTGCTGGTCGTTAAACCGGGTATCGGCGCGTTTGATACCAATGTGCTTTGGGCTGTGCTCGGTGTGGTGGGTCTTTCCGCGCGCGATTTGGCAACACGGCGCATCCCAAAAACCATTCCGACGCTGCAACTTTCTTCTTGGGGGTTTTTTGTTGTGGGGGCGCTGGGTGCGTTGCTTTTGGCTACAGGCGACAAATGGATTACCCCAACATTACAGCAGTTTGTGTATCTATCAGGCGCTTTATCCGTCGGGGTTTTTGCTTATTGGGCCATCACAGAAGCCATGCGCAGCGGAGAAATTTCGGCGGTTGCACCGTTTCGCTATTCGCGGTTGGTGTTTGCATTGTTCATTGGCATTTTTATCTTTGCCGAACGGCCAGATCTGTTCACTTTAGCCGGCGCTGCGTTGATCATGGCCTCTGGGATTTATGCGTTCTATCGCGAAAGGGTGCGCAGTCGCCAAGCCAACTTAAACGCCAAGCCAACTTAAGTTGGCGCTAAACGGTTTGCGCCCACAAGCTTTTCGGCAGGCTTGGATGCCATCCAAGCCACAATGCCAATAATTGCCAACAGCGCCAAACCTGACCCTAAACCGGGCTTTGGCCGCAATGGAATCAGAATTGGCGGCCATTTCGAGCACTCAGAGTTAGCGTTTCTGGCGCGCAGCGAGTGTGCGCAAACGCAATGCATTCAGCTTGATAAAGCCCGCCGCGTCTTTTTGATCGTAAGCGCCTTGATCATCCTCGAACGTCACAAGCGCATCATCATAGAGTGATTTGGCTGAACGGCGTCCGGTTACCATCACATTGCCCTTATACAGCTTCAAGCGAACTTCGCCCTCAACGCTCTGCTGGCTCAAATCAATGGCGGCTTGCAGCATATGGCGCTCGGGCGAGAACCAAAACCCGTTATAGATGAGTTCGGCGTAACGCGGCATTAAATCGTCTTTGAGATGGGCAGCGCCACGGTCCAGCGTGATCGATTCAATAGCCCTATGAGCAGCCAGCAAAATTGTACCGCCCGGCGTCTCGTAGATGCCGCGCGATTTCATGCCGACAAAGCGGTTCTCAACCAAATCCAAACGGCCAATACCATTATCGCGGCCCAAATTATTGAGCGCCGCAAATAATGTTGCAGGGCTCATGGCTTTGCCGTTCAAAGCGACAGGATCGCCGTTTTTGAACTCAATGGAAATCTCGGTGACTGAATCGGGCGCATCCATCGGCGAAATCGTTCGCATATAGACATAATTGGGGGCTTCCACCCAAGGGTCTTCCAGCACCTTGCCTTCAGAAGATGAGTGCAACAGATTGGCATCCACCGAAAACGGTGCATCGCCCATTTTATCCTTAGCAACCGGAATTTGGTGCTCTTGGGCATATTTCAGTAAGTCGGTACGGCTCTTAAATGTCCAATCCCGCCATGGTGCGATCACTTTGATTTTCGGGTTGAGGGCATAGGCTGAGAGTTCAAAACGAACCTGATCATTGCCCTTGCCGGTGGCACCATGGGCAATGGCGTCAGCGCCAGTTTCCTCAGCGATTTCCACGAGGCGTTTTGAAATCAGCGGGCGGGCAATGGACGTGCCTAAAAGATAAACGCCCTCATAAGCGGCATTGGCGCGGAACATTGGAAACACGAAATCACGGATGAACTCTTCGCGCACATCCTCGACATAGATCTGCTTAATGCCCATCATCTCGGCTTTTTTACGGGCCGGGGCCAACTCATCGCCTTGGCCCAAGTCAGCTGTAAACGTCACAACTTCAGCACCAAGCTCGGTTTGCAGCCATTTCAGGATGATAGAGGTATCGAGCCCGCCGGAATAAGCGAGCACGACTTTTTTAACGTCTTTCCATTTCGACAATTTCAATAATCCTTGGAGAATTTGCTTTGCCTGCTCATTAGCAGGAACAGACATTGGTGCAAGTTAGGGTTGTTTGGCAGGCAGTGTGCCCCGAATTTCGGTTTTGGCGTTTATAGCAGGGCTGTAGTCTGGCCGCGGCGTTGGCACAGGAATGGGTTTCTCGGGTGTTTCAGTTTTCGGTTTTTTAACGCCAAAAAACGCTGCTGCAGCTGGCGGTATCGGCCCGTCGGGTTTGCCAACAGTTACACGCAGCGGGTTCACAATATCGTTGGGTTTGCGCACCAGAAAAGGTGAATTAGGCTCGCTCAGGTTTGCATCTTCGGCGGGTGGGCCGCCGTTTGGGCAGGTTTTAGCACGGATGTTTGGCGGGCCGTCTGCAGTTTGCGCGCCTGAAATGAGTTGGGTTCCCTCACGTGCTGCAAACCCTTTTGCCAAAATTTCAGCTAAGATTTCCGCTCGCTCATTTTGTGAGGCACGGCCCAATGCAATGCCGATCAAGGTGCGCCCATTGCGCGTGGCGCTGGCAACCTGATTATAGCCCGAAGCACAAATAAAGCCGGTTTTCATACCGTCTGCACCTTCAAAGCGCCCCATGAGCAGGTTGAATGAAGGCAATGTCACTTTGCCAACAATAATAGCATCATAGGTATAATACGCCGCATATTGCGGAAATGAACGGCGGATTTCGCTGGCGATCATCGCCAGATCCCGCGCTGACGTAAATTGCCGCGCATCGTGCAGGCCGGTTGGATTTGTAAACACTGTATTTGTTAAACCCAGACGGAACGCCTCACGGTTCATCTCCACAACGAAATTGGCAACCGAGCCTGCCGTGCTTTCGGCAATCGCCACAGAGATATCATTGGCTGATTTCACAATCATCATGGGCAAGGCGTCTCCAAGCCGCATGATCGTGCCAACCGGATAGGACATTTTGCTGGGCTGTTGTTTCAAAGCCAAAGCGCTTACTTTAACGGGCGAACCGAGCGTGATGTCGCCGCGTTCGAGCAAACGAAACACAACAAGTGCCGTCATGAGTTTGGCGAGTGAGGCAGGGTGCCAGCGCTGGTCGATATTTTCGCCGGATAAAATCGTGCCCGCGCCAACATCCACCACAATGAATGGCCGTGCCAACGCACCAGTAATCAGACAAAAGCTGACAAGGAGGCTGACGAAAATAGTTTGCATTAATTTCATGCAAAACCGATTGCACCGGACAGGGCCTGCATGGCAAGTTTGAATTCTGATTTTATGGAGTTGACGTATGCCCATTCTCAAACGCGCTGTTGAATTTCAAGCAGAAGTTGCCGGTTGGCGCCAACATCTCCACCAGCATCCTGAAATTGGTTATGAGGTGCATGCGACAGCTGCATTTGTTACGCAAAAGCTGCGTGATTTTGGGGTTGACGAAATTGCCACCGGTATTGGCAAAACGGGTTTGGTCGGGATTATTCACGGAACGAAGGGCGCTGGCCCCGTTATTGGCCTCAGAACCGATATGGACGCATTGCCGATGCCGGAAGAAACCGGCTTGCCCTATGCCTCTATTCACGCAGGTAAAATGCACGCCTGCGGCCATGATGGCCATATGGCGATGCTGCTTGGCGCGGCAAAATATCTGTCTGAAACGCGCAATTTCAGGGGTTCTGTTGCTGTGATTTTTCAGCCTGCCGAAGAAGATGGCGCGGGCGGGCAGGCGATGGTCAAAGATGGCATGATGGACCGGTTTAACATCAAGGAGGTGTACGGCATGCACACCATGCCAAGCCTTGCGGTGGGCAAATTTGCCACCAAAACCGGTTCAATTATGGGTGCAACCGACGAATATGTCATCACAATTCAGGCCAAAGGCGGCCATGCCGCTTATCCGCACAACACGATTGACCCTATTGTGATCGGCGCGCAATTGATTGTTGCTTTGCAAACGATCGCGTCGCGCAATGTTGACCCCATGGAAGCTGTTGTGCTGACCATTACGCAGTTTAATGCCGGAACGGCGCTGAATATTATTCCTGAAACGGCAACTCTGGCAGGCACAATCCGCACGCTTTCGAACGATGTTCGCGCCTTTGCGGTTAAACGCCTGCACGAGATTTGCGCTGGCGTGGCTATAGCATATGGGATCGAAATTCACGTCGATCACACACCGGGCTACCCTGTGACGGTGAACACCGCTGACGAAACCCAAAACGCAATCGAGGCAGCGTCAAACGTTGTCGGAGCTAAAGAAGTTGAAGGCAATATGCCGGCGTCGTTAGGCGCTGAAGACTTCTCTTATATGGCGATGGCGCGCCCCGGTGCGTTTATTTTCATCGGAAATGGCGACACTCAAGATGTGCATCATACCAAATTTGATTTTGACGATAATGCCATTCCATATGGGGTAAGCTATTGGGCAAGCTTGGTGCAACATCGATTAGGGGCGTAACGCGGGCGTGTGAAACTAACGATTGCTATATAATTGATTTCGTTTGATTTCGGCCGTTCGTTTCGATAGCCGCACGTCTATAATGCTCAACAACATCTGCATCGCCCTGAAAATAGAGCCCACCCTTTGACAGCCCTTGAAATTTTGAAAACTGTTTACGGCTATGATGCGTTCAGAGGGCCGCAGGCGCAAATAGTCGAGCACGTTATTGGCGGCAAAAATGCGTTTGTGCTGATGCCGACGGGTGGTGGCAAATCGCTTTGCTATCAAATTCCTGCATTGGTTCGGCCCGGCATGGGCCTTATTGTATCACCATTGTTGGCTTTAATGGCTGATCAGGTGGCAGCGCTGCGCGAGGCTGGTATCAAGGCGGCCGCCCTGAACTCAGATTTAGCCACAGACCAAAGGCAAGCACTTTGGCGCGATATTCACACTGGCACACTTGATTTGCTTTACGTCGCGCCTGAAACAGTTTTGCGGCAAGATGTGCTGGAGCGTCTTGCCCGCGTGCCGCTCTCATTGATTGCCATCGACGAAGCCCATTGCTTATCGCAGTGGGGTCATGATTTTCGGCCTTCATATCGCCAGCTTGACGGACTGATCGCTCGTTTTCCAAATACGCCGCGTATGGCACTGACTGCAACCGCCGATGAACCGACACGGGCAGAAATTTTATCTCATCTCGATATTGCTGAAAACGATGCCTTTATTGCCGGGTTTGACCGCCCCAACATTCATTATGCAATCGCTGAAAAAGATAATTCCCGCATGCAATTGAAGGCTTTCCTAAAGCGGCACAGCGCGCAAAGCGGTATTATTTATTGTTTATCGAAGCGTAAAACCGAAGAGACTGCCGCTTGGCTGCGCGATCAAGGCCATGATGCTTTGGCGTATCATGCGGGTATGGAAAAAGTTGACCGTGAGGCCAACCAACAAAACTTCCAACGTGGTGAGGCGGTTATTATGGTCGCCACGGTTGCCTTCGGGATGGGTATTGATAAGCCAGACGTGCGTTTTGTGGTGCACTTGGATTTGCCGGGCAGTATTGAGGCCTATTATCAAGAAACAGGACGTGCCGGGCGGGATGGCTTACCTTCAGAAGCATTGATGCTGTACGGCTCGGAAGATATTGCTTTGCGCAGCCGTTTCATTGCAGAATCTGAAGCGCCGGACCAACGCAAATATATGGAGCGCCAAAAACTCGACGCTTTATTGGGCCTTGCTGAAACGGCGGGCTGCCGCCGTCAAGTGCTGCTGTCTTACTTTGGGGATTTCCATGATCCTTGTGGAAATTGCGATACCTGCGCCACGCCGCCAAAACTCTTTAATGGAGCCATTGCCGTTCAAAAGGCATTGTCCTGCATCTACAGGACAGGTGAGCGCTTTGGGCAGGCCTATATCATTGATGTGCTGCTCGGTATTGAAAATGACCGTATTGTTCAAAACGGGCATCGTTCGGTTTCAACCTTCGGTATCGGCAAGGATTATGATGGGCGCACATGGCGGGCCATTTTGCGGCAATCTATTGCATTGCGGTTTGTTGATGTTGATCTTGCCGGGCACGGCGGCCTCACAATTTCCGCTGCCGGCCGTAATTTCTTGCGGGATAAACCGGCTTTAATGTTGCGCATGCCGACGCTTGCTGCTTCCCGATCGCAACGAGACGCAACAGAACGCAACCCGGCAAAAGCGATTGTAAATGAACTTGATCGCGAACTTTTTGAGGCGTTGCGATTGAAACGCATGGAAGTAGCACGAAAGCAGAACCTGCCGCCGTATATTATTTTCCATGATAAAACGCTGATCGAGCTTGCAGCTCTAAGGCCAAAGTCTCGCGCTGCTATGGCCAATGTGCCAGGTGTTGGGGAAGCAAAGCTTGACCGTTACGGCCCGGCTTTCCTTTCTGTTATCGCCGAGCACACCTAAATCCCCGTGTCCAATAATCTTAAAGAACATTCAAAGTTGTGCCTTCCGACGGTGCAATCCGGGTGCAATCCGGGTGCATTTGGGCGGCAGTTTTAAGCTATTTTCTAACATAATTTGACAGAACGTTTTTTTTGTCCAACCACGAGCGCATGATTATGCACCCACATTTGAAGCTTTGGCTTGACGCTGTTTCCACTTCTTTTGAGGCTGGCCAGTTGATTAAGATTACCTTGACGAAGCCAGACATGGCCGCCGGGGATTTGAAATCAATCGACGTCCGGCCGTTGATGATAAAACGCGATTTGAAACTGAGTTTCACCTACCATCATAAAACCCGCGATATTGTGAAAAACTATTATTTGATTGAGGCGCAAACCCTGTTGCCGCAGCTGCTTATGGAGAGTTTTTCTGCTGCGCGTTTGTTTAGCACATCATCAGATCATGCAGTTACGCGCAAAGGCGCTGAGTTTATTCAGGCCACGACAAAGCCTACAATGCAGCCAGCTGAGTTGACACATAACCGCGCAAAAAATCATCTGATTTCCAGCAGTGGCAAATCTTATTTACAAGCCTTGGGTCTGACAGACCGGCAAGGCCAAGTTCTTAAAACCGCCCAAGATAAATTCCGTCAGATCAATAAATATATCGAAATTATTGATGGCTTGATCAAAGACCTGCCGCAGCAAAAACTGCGCATTGTGGATATGGGCGCTGGCAAGGGGTACCTTACATTTGCGCTTTATGACCATCTGGTCGGCACGCTCAAGCGCGATTGTGAGGTTATCGGTGTTGAGTATCGCGCTGACTTGGTGGCGCTGTGTAACGACATCGCAACCGCCTCGGAATTTTCCGGTTTGAAATTTGTCGAAGGCACGATTGCCCATTATGATTGCGCAGGCGCTGATATCGTGATTGCGCTTCATGCTTGCGACACCGCTACCGACGATGCCATTGCTAAAGCGGTTAAAGCTAACGCGCAAATTATTGTCGTTGCGCCTTGTTGCCATAAACAAATCCGCCGTGAAATGAAGGCGTCGAGCCAGCAAGAGGCGTTGGCTTTTTTGTTGCGGTTTGGCACTTATCAAGAGCGTCTTGCCGAAATGATCACCGATAGCCTTCGGGCGCAGTTGATGGAACTGAGCGGCTACGAGTGCAATCTGTTTGAATTCATCTCCGATACCCATACGCCAAAAAATGTGATGATCGTTGGCAATAGGCGAAGTGTATCTCGCAGTGAGGTTGCGACTGCAAAGATAGCGGCGGATATTGCTGAAGCCAAAAATACGTTTGGAATTAAAGTGCACTATTTGGAACATTTGATCTGGAACATTTGATTGGGGCTGACAGAAACCAGACGCCAGAGCGTCATCTGACCGAATGAGATCGAAAAGTGTTCTAGTTTTACAAAGAAGCAAGACGTATCTTAGCCGCCGCCTTTCAGGATGGAATTTATTTTCAAGGAATATTTGACTCTCAAAAAAGAACAAAATAGGAACAAACTCCTGACTAAGAATCTCAAAAACAGGAGGGTTCAATGTCTGTTCAAACGCACTATAATTGGCAAGGCTCTCAAGAGGCGATTGGGCTGTTGAGGGCACGGATTGCAAAGATTGAAGGCCGTCCTGCCGGTTTGAGTGATGATGGGCAGGCTAAGGCGTGGACCTGCGGTCTTGACGGCTTGGATGCTGCTTTGGGCGGCGGGCTTGGTCTTGGTGCACTCCACGAAATTGCACCTGCTTTGCCGGTGGACTTACCGGTAGCGTCAGCATTTGCATTGGGCCTATTGGCACGGCTCAAACGGCGCGGCCCTTTGTTTTGGTGTATGAGCGGCATGACCGGCACCGAGTATGGCGCACCTTATGCGCCGGGGCTGGCAATGCTTGGCATTGATCCAGCCCGTATGATTTGCGTGACTGTGCGCCACCCGAAAGATTTGAGCTTTGTGCTCGAAGAGGCGGCGCGGCATTCGTCTTTGGCGGCGATTATTGCCGAAGGGCCGCTGCCCTCATTTACGGCCTCACGGCGTTTGGCTTTGCTTTTAGCGTCGAGCGGTGTGCCAATGTTGTTTTTGCCTGACGGCAAGGCGCTTCAAGGCAGTGCCGCTGCAACGCGGTTTAGGGTGCGCCCCATCACGGAATCTGAAACCTCATTTGATTCTCGCTCACTTGACCCTCGTTCACTTGATCCCCACTCACTCGACCCTCGTTCTCCTGGCCCACCTGCATTCCACGTAACTTTGGCCCGCAATCGTGGCGGGCGTCCCGGCCTTTCATTTGAAATGGTGTTTGATCATGCAAGCATTTCTTTTAGACCGCCCGGTCTCGCGCCGTTTTCTCGCGCTCAACCTGACAGCGTTCCAAATCGACAATTTTCTGTGGAGAGTGCGGAGCAACGGCGGGCGTGGGCAAGCTGAAGAATCTGTAACCGAACCCTTGGTGATGGTGGCCCACGAGCCGCGCGGGATCAGAATTACCGCTGTCAATGCTGCAGCCGGGAAAGTTGGCGCTTTTGTTGGCCAAGCTTTGAATGATGCGCGTGCCGCCTGCCCTGGGTTGCGCACTGAAGATGCTGACGGTGAGGCTGATCATGCGATGCTTCTAAAGCTGGCCAATGCAGCAATGCGCTATACCCCGATTGTGGCGCTCGATGGTGACGCGGGTTTGCTGCTGGATATTACTGGCTGTGCCCATTTGTTTGGCGGCGAAGAAAGTCTGATGAAAGATTGCCAGCGTCGCTTGGCTGCCATTGGCTTTAGTGTGTCGCTCGGCCTTGCGCCAACCCCTTTGGCGGCGCGGGCTTTGGCGCGGTTTGGCTCAGGCGCGGATATACTCGAAGATGATGCACTTCATGCTTTGGATGCATTTCCAGTTGAAGCGTTGGGCCTTGACGGGACACGTAATTTACTCCTCAAACGCCTTGGTCTTAAACGTATTGGCGATCTGAAGGCTTTACCGCGCGCTGCCTTGGAACGCCGGTTTAGATCCAAACAGGAAGCGTTTTCGGTGCGCCTCGTGCTTGACCGGCTGTCGGGTAATGTTGCTGAGGCGATCAAAGCCATTCACCCGCCTGAACCTTACCGGTTTGCGCTCAATCTTGCCGAGCCTTTGATTGACCATATCGGCGTTGGCGTGGCGCTGAACCAGCTTTTGGTTTCCGGCCATCACCGGCTTGAGCGTGACGGGCTTGGTGCGCGCGCGTTTCATTTGACCGCGTTTCGTGCCGATGGCGGAACTTCGGCAATCCATATTAAGCTGTCAGAACCCGCGCGTGATGTCGCCCGTATTGCAAGGTTGTTTGCCCCGCACTTGCCGGAGATTGATTGCGGCCATGGTGTTGACGCCTTTGTGCTCGCAGCGCGGTTTGTGGAACCTGTCACGCACATGCAAAGCAGCATAGTGTCATGCGAAGATGGCACGCATTTTTGCGACGGGCTCGCCCCTTTGATTGACACGTTGACCAATCGCTTGCCCGCTGGAAGTGTGTTTGCTCTTGGCCCGCGCCATAGTCATGTTCCCGAACGGGCGCAGCAACGCGTGTCATCTGCTGCCTCAGTCAATCTGGCGGAAGATTGGGCGGTTTGGGCTGAAACGCAAAAAGGCGTAGCCCCGCGCCCGTTTCGGCTGTTTGAGCGGGCTGAACCTGCTGAGGTGATGGCGAGCGTGCCGGATGGCCCGCCGGTGCGGTTTGTCTGGCGGCGCGTGACCCATAAAATCATCCGCGCCACCGGGCCGGAGCGCATCGCGCCTGAATGGTGGCGCGCTGGTTCTGAAGGCATTGCCGTGCGCGATTATTATGCCGTTGAAAATGAACACGGGCGGCGCTTCTGGCTCTACCGCGCTGGCGCTTATGATTGCCTTGAACCGCCGCGTTGGTTTGTGCACGGGGTGTTTGCATGATGAAAAAAAATAATGTCCCGGCCACCTGAGTTTCCACGGCTTGCGCCGGTCATTCCGCTGGTTACAGGTAAGCGTAAGGATACGGCTAGCAATGCTGCACCGCTTTATGCCGAGTTGCAATGCCTTACCAATTTCACATTCTTGGAAGGCGCGTCGCACGCCAGTGAACTGGTAGCTGAGGCCAAAGCGCTTGGTCATGCCGCCCTTGGTATTGCCGACCGCAACACGCTAGCAGGTGTAGTGCGCGCGCATAGTGCTGCCAAAAAGCAGGGGATGCGGCTGCTGGTGGGTGCGCGTTTGGACGTAACATATCCATACAAAAGCAGTTTTTCTCTCATTGCCTATCCCAAAAACCGCGTGGCTTACGGCGCACTATCGCGCCTGATCACACAAGGACGGCGGGCAGCACCAAAGGGTGAGTGCCACTTCACATTTGAAGACATGCTGCCTGCGCTTGAAGGCCAGATGATTATTGTTTTGCCGCCGGATGATTTAACATATCCGTTGTTTGCGCCCCGCTTCAATACACTTTGCCGCACCTTTCCTACCCAAGTGTTTTTGGCACTGCATATGCTGGCCCGCGGCACGGACAGGACGCGGGGTTTGGCGTTAAAAATTATGGCGCAGAATGCTGGCGCTGAGCTTATCGCTGTCAATGACGTGATCATGCACAACCCCCTGCGACGCCCGCTTGCGGATGTTATCAGTTGCATCCGTGAGAAAGCCAAAATCACAGATGCCGGTTTTCTCCTCCAAAAAAACGCCGACCGGCATTTGAAAACTCCTGAAGAGATGGCGCGGCTGTTTGCCGGATTTTCTGAAGCCATTGCAAACATTCCGCGTTTTCTTGAGGCTTGCACATTTTCGCTCGACGAACTTTCTTATAATTACCCTGATGAGCCGGTGCCGGAAGGCATAACGCAAAGCGCACATTTACGGGCACTGGCTTTAACCGGTGCAGAGCAACGGTATCCAAACGGTGTGCCAGCCAAGGTGAAAGCCGCGCTTGAAAAAGAACTGAAACTCATCGCTGAACTTAAATATGAGGGCTATTTTCTCACGGTTAATGACATTGTGCGCTTTGCCCGATCGAAGGGTATTTTATGTCAAGGCCGTGGTTCAGCCGCCAATTCGGCGGTGTGTTACTGCCTTGGTGTGACAGCGGTGGATCCGGCCACGACCTCGCTGTTGTTTGAACGTTTCATTTCGACGGCCCGCAAAGAGCCGCCTGATATTGACGTTGATTTTGAGCATGAACGCCGGGAAGAAGTCATCCAATATATCTATCAGCGCTATGGGCGTGAAAAGGCGGCACTGGCCGCAACCGTCATCACTTACCGTCCGCGTTCTGCGGTGCGTGAAGTCGGCAAAGTCATGGGCTTGACCGAAGACGTTACCTCGGCGCTATCCAGCGCAGTTTGGGGCTCATGGGGCAAAGAAATTGATGCTAAGGAAGTGAGCCAAGCCGGGCTGGATTTGAACGATCCGCATTTGAAACGTGTTATTGAATTGACGCAGGAGCTCCTCGGCTTCCCGCGCCATTTATCGCAGCATGTTGGCGGTTTTGTGCTGACGCGTGAACGGCTCGACGACATTGTGCCCATCGGTAATGCAGCGATGGATGACCGCACGTTTATTGAGTGGGATAAGGATGATTTGGATGAACTTAAAATCCTTAAAGTCGATGTGTTGGCGCTTGGTATGCTGACCTGTATTGCCAAAAGCTACCAGATGATTGCTGCCCATTATGGCCACTCATACGACCTTGCGACGATGCCGAAGGAAGATCCGTCGATTTACGATATGCTGTGTAAGGCCGATGCCATCGGTGTATTTCAGGTTGAAAGCCGGGCGCAGATGAACATGCTGCCACGTATGAAACCGCGCCGGTTTTACGATTTGGTGATCGAAGTAGCCATTGTGCGGCCCGGGCCAATCCAAGGTGATATGGTGCATCCTTATTTGAGGCGGCGCGACGGTATCGAGCAGGTCGCCTATCCGTCACCAGCGCCCGAACACGGCCCCGCGGACGAACTGGAACGTGTGCTGGGCCGCACCCTTGGTGTGCCGTTGTTTCAAGAGCAGGCGATGCAAATTGCCATTGATGCCGCAAAATTCACGCCCGATGAGGCCAATGATTTGCGCAGGGCCATGGCGACGTTTCGCCGTGTTGGCACCATCCATTCACTCCAAGAAAAAATGGTCGGCCGCATGATTGAGCGCGGCTATAACCCCGATTTTGCCAAACGCTGTTTTGACCAAATCAAAGGTTTTGGCGAATATGGTTTTCCCGAAAGCCATGCCGCAAGTTTTGCCCTTCTGGTCTATGCTTCAGCTTGGATCAAATGCCATTACCCTGATGTGTTTTGTGCGTGCCTGCTCAACTCTCAGCCGATGGGCTTTTATGCACCGGCGCAAATTGTGCGCGATGCGCGTGAGCATCTGATCATTGTGCGGCCTGTTGATGTGAGTTTTTCCAATTGGGATTGCACGCTGGAAGTTGTTGACGATGGCATTCACGCTGTGCGGCTGGGCTTCAGGCAACTTGATGGTTTGCGCGAAGATGTGCTGCGGGAATTTGTGGCGAAGCGTGAACATTTGCCAGTGTTTGAAAGCTTGGAAGATGTGCGAAGGGCAGGGCTATCTGTGGCCGTGCTGGAGCGCCTTGCAGCGGGTGACGCGCTAAGGTCGGTGGCAAGTGATATTTCTTTGAGCGAACAAAATATGGCGTCTGATCTCTCCGCTTGCGGGAGAGATGTCGCGAAGCGACAGAGAGGGGTTACTGCACAAAAGGAAGGACCCCTCTCTGTCACCTTTGGTGACATCTCCCCCGCAAGGGGGGAGATTGGAGCCAAGATGATTGAAGCCCACAACCAAGTGCAAAATTCAGTAGAACCCAAACCGCTCGACCGGCGCAACGCGCTTTGGGATGTGCGCGGGCTGATGAGCGACAAGCCATTGCCGCTGTTTGATGCATTCAATGCTGATCCAGCCGGTGTGGATATTCCGGCAAGCCTTCCAGAAATGCCGCTGTCTGAACATGTTGTAGCCGATTATCAAACATCACGCCTTTCTTTGAAAGCCCATCCAGTTTCATTTTTGCGCGGGCTTTATACCAAGCAGCGTATGATTGCGGCCAAACAGCTTTTCACCTGCCGCCATGGCCAGCGGGTGACAGTGGCCGGTGTGGTTCTGGTGCGCCAGCGGCCCGGCACCGCGAAGGGCGTGGTGTTTATGACACTGGAAGATGAAACCGGCGTGGCCAATATCGTGGTGTGGAAAAAACTGATGGAGCAATACCGCAAAGAGGTGATGCAAGCGCGGCTGGTGGCGGTGGAAGGTATTGTGCAGCGTGCCGGTGACGTGATCCATGTCGTCGCGCGCCGTGTGATCGACCGCACGTCTGATCTTTCAGTGTTGGCGGAAAACGGCGTCACAGATTTTGCGGCGCCGCTGGCTCGCGCCGACGAGGTTGCACGGCCGGTTGACGAAGATGGCCGCGTTATGCGCATGCGGGCGCGGGCAGGAGCTTTATCCAACAATCAACCATTGCCGGTGCCGGGCTCTGCCATTCAGCCGGCTCATGGCAGCCATCCGCGCAATGTGCGCGTGATTCCCAAAAGCCGGGATTTTCATTGATGAGGCTGGATATAGCTTTTTGCAGCGATCAACGCTCAATGAGAATTGCCCTGAAATCATTGACATTGGTCAGCGTCGGGCCAGTGATGATTTGGCTGTTGATCGCGGCAAAAAAACGATGGGCATCGTTGCGGGCCAGATAATCATAAGCGTCAATTTTTAAGGCACGGGCCATGGAAAGAGTATCAGGGCCAATTGATGCGCCAGCCACTTCGGCAGCGCCGTCAACACCGTCAGTATCGCAGGCGATCGCATGAATATTAAGTGCTCCATTTAGAGCAATAGACATCGCCAGCATGAATTCAGCATTTGGCCCACCAACGCCCGATCCGCGCCGTGTCACCGTCAACTCACCACCGGAAAGTAAAAGGACCGGTCTATCGCCAGATTTCATATTCGCTTGGATCATAAGCGCTATATCTGCCTGTGCTTTTGCAACATCGCGGGCTTCGCCTTCCAGAGCGTCACCTAAAATACGGACATCGCAGCCTAACTGCCGCGCTCTATCTGCGGCAGCCTCCAGCGATTGCGCGGGCGCTGCGATAATATGATTTGTCACTTTGGAAAGGCGCACATCGTGCGGGGCGATCACACCACTTAGCTTTGAAAGCGCCACTTTCACAGAATGAGGAACAGAAATGTTCCAGTTCTCAATCACAGCCCGCGCATCGGCAACTGTTGAAACATCGCCCACTGTCGGGCCAGAGCCAATAAAGGCCGGGTCATCGCCCGGCACATCAGATATCATCAAGGTTAGCACTTTTGCCGGATAAGCTGCGGCAGCAAGCTGGCCGCCCTTAACGCGGCTCAAATGTTTGCGCACCATATTCATGCGGTTAATCGGTGCGCCAGAGGCCAGCAATGCTGCGTTTAACGCCTGCTTTTCGCCAAGTGTCACACCGCCAACGGGCGCAACAAGCAAAGCCGATGCGCCACCTGACATCAATACCAGCACAAAATCGTCCGGTTCTAAATGAGATAGTAAGGCCAGCATCCGTGCCGTTGCATCAAACCCATTTTGGTCTGGCACGGGGTGGGCGGCTTCGACAATTTCAATACTGTGGCATGGGCGGCCATAGCCATAACGCGTGATCACAAGGCCTTTGCACACTCCCCAAGCGGTTTCTACGGCTTCCGCCATACGTGCAGAAGCCTTTCCAGCGCCAACCACAATAATGCGGCCCTTTGGCTTTTCCGGCAAATGCTGTGCCAGCATGCGCATGGGGTCTGCCACTTCAACCGCGCGGTCAAAAAGCTGGCGCAACAAAGCTGGCGGGTTTTCAAGCATGTTTGATACCGGTGCTGGAAGCACGGATAATCAAATCCACTGCAGCGCGCGATTCTGGCTTTGGCTGCTCGCCATCCTCCAGCCAATGCAGCAATGTATGGGCAGTTTGCCTCGCAAAAGCGGCAATATCGCAGCGTACAGACGTTAGCTGCGGCCATGCTTGTGCGCATTCTTCGATATCGTCAAAACCAACCAAACTGAAATCGCGGCCAACTTGTTTTCCAAGTTGGGCAAACCCGGTCAGCATGCCAAGTGCAACCAAATCGTTAAAGCACAAAGCCGCATCAATATGCGGATCGTCTTTGGCCAATCGCAGCGCGGCATCATGGCCAAAGGCACGCGTGGCGCGTCCGTGCAGGGCAAATGGTGCCAGGTTCGCGTCGTTCAAGATTTTCAAATAACCAGACATGCGTTCTTGCGTGATAGCGCGTTCTGCAAAACCGCCGATAAATGCAATATTCTTTGCGCCCGAACCCACCAAATGCTGTGCTGCCTGCTCACTTCCAGCCGCATAATCGTGGGAGGCAAACGGAAATAAATTAAGGCGCGGATCAACTTTCCGCAGCACTTGCATAGTGGGAATGCCAGCCCGAGCCAGTGCACCGAATGTGGCCTCTTCGTGGCCATAGGTCGGCGAAATGACCAGCGCTGAAACACCATGTTCAATCATGGAACCAACAACTTGCGCCTGCAATTTAGGGTCTTCATCCGTGTTGGCAATCACGGTTGCATAGCCACGCGCCGAAAATGCCATCTGGGCGGAGGTAGCAAACTCGGTAAAAAATGGGTTGCGCAAATCATTGATAACAAGCCCGATCAAACCGACGTTTGATGACCGCAAATTGGCTGCCGCCCGATTATAGACGTAACCTATGGCGACCATTGCCTCACGA
>JANOPZ010000088.1:0-32937 GCA_031422195.1 Limoniibacter sp.
TCTCGTACTTTGGCACAATTGCCGCGCACGGCCAGCCAGAACTGCTCGGCCTTTGGCCCTTCAATGCCCATCGCCGTCAATTGGCTTTGAACGGCATTAAACTCCTTGGCGTGAACCAGATTGGCTGTGAGTTGATCCAGATCAGCAGGGTCAAATTTGGCGGCAGACTTAGACACACCATCAAGCCGCAAATGCTTCGCTAAGGTTTCCATATCGGGGTAAGCCACCACAGATTCAGATGTGCCGATCAGCACGGCCAGCGACGCCACCGCCATTGGCTCATGGCCAATCTCCGCAAGTGAACCGAGCGACAATGCACCGGTGCGTTTTGAAAGGCCCTCACCTGTTGATGTAGTCAGCAGATTATGATGGCCAAAAGTTGGAACCGCTGCGTCCAGCGCCTTGAAAATCGCAATCTGCACAGCAGTGTTGGTCACATGGTCATCGCCGCGCACAATATGCGTCACACCCATATCAATATCATCCACTACCGAAGGCAATGTATAGAGATAAGTGCCGTCTTCGCGCACCAAAACGGGATCAGAAAGCGAAGCCAAATCCGCCGATTGCGTGCCGCGCACCAAATCAGCCCAAATCACATCTGTGCGCACTGGTTTGAAAGGGTCACTTGCAAAATTCGGTAACAAAAACCGCCAATGCGGGCTTCGGCCTTCAGCCTCAAACTTGGCTTTGTCTTCGGCGGTATATTTCAGCGCCTCGCGGCCATAGACCGGCGGGAGTTTGCGGGAGAGCAGAATCTTGCGCCGCAAATCAAGCTCTTCAGCGGTTTCATAACAAGGGTAAAGAAGGCCCAGCGCTTTAAGCTTTGTCGCCGCCGCATTGTGGAATTCCTGCCGCTTGGATTGCCATTCCACGCGGTCAGGCGCCACGCCCAGCCATGCCAAATCCCGTGCAATAGCGTCTGCATATTCGATTTTGGACCGCGCCACGTCCGTGTCATCATAACGCAGAATAAATGTGCCGCCAACACGCACTTTGTGCAGCCAGTTAAACAACGCCGTGCGGGCATTGCCAATGTGGATATAGCCGGTGGGTGACGGCGCGAAACGGACAGTGACGGGTAATGTGCTCATATGTGCGGGTTAATGGAGCCGCGCGCGATGTTCAAGGGGGCGAGCGCAAACCTGTCACTCAAACAGCGGTTGAACGCGCGCCAACACTTCATCCATAATAAATTCCGGCACTTTCTCAGAAAGTTTTGCGTTGCGAGCCCGCATATCAAGCGCACGAAGTTGATTGCACAATACAACACCTGTGGCGTTTGTTCCAGCGCCGGTGAGCGACACTGCAAAACCCTGATCACGCGCGAAATTACCACCAGAAGTGATCGGCGCAACAATTGGCGTGCCAAGCTGGTTGAAACTGCGCGGCGTCAAAATCAGCACATAGCGCGGGTTGGCTTGCTCCCTGCCCTTGGTTGGGTTCAGGTCAACGTGCCAAATCTCGCCGCGCTCCATCAGATTATCTCAAGCCCGACCGGGGCGGCATCATCCCATTGGCGCAAGTCTTCATCCGGTTCAGTTGGCGTGCACTGCGCAACTAATTCTTCCAACGTGTATTTGGGTCGGCGGCGCGGCTCAATTACCAAGCGGCCTTGGTCCAGCCAGAGTTCTACTTTTTCGTTAGCAGCAAGCCCAAGCCCATCCAAAACAGATTTAGGAATGGCCAGCATGACAGAACCGCCAACTGTGCGCAAAGTTGAAGTAAGCATGAAAATCTCCTGTTATATATTTATATAACAAGATCAAAAGGTTTTCAACCCCTATCCCGAAACCTGTTCGTAATCGGATATCGTCTATCCCGCCCAAATGGTTTCCTTGTAATCTTCACGCCCGGAGCTGACTGGCGGCGCTTATATTCTGCCAAATAAAGCAAATGCTCAATGCGCTCGACGGTGGCTTTGTCATGCCCGCGCGTGATTATTGCGGCCACATCCATTTCGCGCTCAACCAAGCATTCCAAAATATCATCCAGAACCGGATATTCCGGCAGGGAATCCTGATCTTTCTGGTTGGGGCGTAACTCCGCCGACGGCGCTTTATCCAAAATTGAAACCGGGATCACTTCGCCCGATGGCCCCAGCGCACCTGCCGGAACATTCGAATTACGCCAGCGTGCTAACGCGTAAACCTGCATTTTATACAGGTCTTTGATCGGGTTAAACCCGCCGTTCATGTCGCCATAAAGCGTGCAATAGCCGACGCTCATCTCGCTCTTATTGCCGGTCGTTACCACCATTGAACCAAACTTGTTCGACACAGCCATAAGGATGGTTCCGCGCGCACGGCTTTGCAAATTTTCTTCCGTGATACCGGATTTCGTGCCCTCAAACACCGGGCCAAGCGCCTTCATAAAACCATCGACCGGCTCAAATATCGGCACGATCTCATAGCGGCAGCCAAGCGCAGCGGCGCAAGCTTTGGCATCCACCAAGCTGTCTTCGGATGTGTAGGTATACGGCATCATAATGCAGCGCACCCGCTCCTCGCCAAGCGCATCTACCGCCATCGCTGCACAAATGGCTGAATCAATGCCACCGGAAAGGCCGAGCACGACGTCTTTGAACCCGTTTTTATTGACGTAATCACGAAGGCCCGTCACGCAGGCGCGCCAATCAGCTTCCGGCCCATCCGGGATGTGCGTTATCGGGCCTTGGTCGCACACCCAGCCGCTGGATTTGCGCCGCCAAACCGAGACTGACACCTGCTCTTCAAACTCACTCATTTGAAACGCCAGTGTTTTATCGGCATTTATGGCAAAGGAAGCACCATCAAAAACCAACTCATCTTGCCCGCAAATCTGGTTGGCATAAAGCAGCGGCAGGCCACTCTCGATCACTTGGCGCAGCACCACTTGCTGGCGGATGTCTTGCTTGCCGCGATAATAAGGCGAACCATTGGGAACGAGCAATAGTTCTGCGCCGGTTTCGCTCAGTGTTTCGCAAACGCCCAGATCGCCCCAGATATCTTCGCAAATTGGAATACCAACCCGCACACCGCGAATGGAAACCGGCCCCAGCATTTCACCAGCATCAAATACGCGTTTTTCGTCAAACTCGCCGTAATTTGGCAGATCAATTTTATGGCGCTCCGCAATCATTTTGCCGCCTTCAAGCACTTGCACAGCATTATGGAGTTTGTCACCACGTTGCACCGGCACACCAATAATGACCGCCGGTCCGCCATCAGCAGTATCGGCAGCAAACTCATCGACAGCCTTCATACAGGCGGCAATAAACGCGGGCTTCTTCACCAAATCTTCTGGCGGGTAGCCTGAGATAAATAATTCAGTAAACAAGACAATATCCGCGCCTTGCCGCGCAGCATCAGCCCGCGCTTCACGGGCCTTGGCAAGGTTGCCTTTAATATCGCCCAGAGTAGGGTTGAGTTGAGCGGTGGCGATACGAAGAATGTCAGGGGCTTTTGTCATCATACGTCTGAATTAGCGCGGCTTTGTGTTGCCTGCAATTGATCTAAACAAAGAACCGCAGCCAAATAGCATAAAGCCAAACGCCGCCCGCAATAATGCAGGCAAGCAACACAGCAAGCGAGCCGCTATCCTTGGCAACGCGAATTTCGTCACGCATCTCACGGGTGACCGCGTTGCAGGCAGCTTCTATTGCGGTGTTCAAAATCTCCACCATCAATACCAGCAGCAAAGCTGCTAGCATAGCTAAATAAAATCCGAAGCTTGGCGCTATAAACCAGCCGACAGGAAACGCCAGCGCCAGCACTGTGAGTTCCTGTTGTACCGCTTTTTCATTGCCTGCCAAGTGCTTAAGCGCTCTTATGGAGTGGCCGAAAGCGTTGATTATACGTTCCATTCCAAACCCCAGCATACTAACGTTTCAACATGCTCCGCGCCGTCTTTTCGCCTATATCTGCGTGCGAAAGCAAGCAGCCCCCTGGAGAGTTAAAATGGCCACGGATAAAACACGCAATGCCGCCGAGCGCAAAGTGCTTAGCAATGCCAAAGCGCGACTGACCATCGCCCGTGATATGAACACGGAATATCAATCCGCAGGCGGTTTTGGCGGCAGGCTTGCCGATGATATCACCCGCTGGGCTGGCTCCTGGGCATTTATTTTGTTGTTTTTGGGCTTTCTTGTCCTTTGGGCGTTAATCAACACTGAACTTCTCGGCAGCGGTGCGTTTGACCCCTATCCCTTCATCTTTCTCAACCTGATACTTTCAATGTTGGCTGCCCTTCAAGCACCGGTTATTTTGATGGCGGCAAACCGGCAATCTGCACGTGACCGCATCGACGCCCGTCACGATTACGAAGTAAATTTGAAAGCCGAACTGGAAATAATGGCCTTGCACGACCGTATTGAAGATTTACGAACCAGCGAAATTGAAGAGATCAAAGCGACGCTCAACCGCCTTGTTGCAGCGCTTGAACAGAGCAAGACCAAAAATTGAGCGAGTTTTTTCATCGTCTGGTTGAAAACTATGGCTTAATTGCTGTTTTTGTTGGTTGTTTGGCCGAAGGCGAAAGCGCTGCCACTTTGGCCGGGTTTTTCAGCCATCAAAATATCTTCAATGCGCCAGTCGCCGTCGTTACCGTGTTCACCGGCGCATTTTTGGGCGATGTACTGGTTTATTGTCTTGGGCGCTATGCCGCTTCTTGGCCGTGGATGCAGCGTCAGTTTCAAAGGCCGGGCTTCGATAAACCCATGAGTTTTGTGCGCATGAATCCGATAAAGTCAGTTCTGATGAACCGCTATATTTATGGCTTGCGCTTCTTGGGCGGCGTTGCTGTTGGCATGGCCCGCATTCCGTTTGGCCTGTTTATGGCGTTGAACGCGGTTTCAGCCGTGGTTTGGACCGCAATATTTTTTAGCCTCGGTTATTTTTTGGGCGCAGGGGCCGAAACTGCCTTGGGCACAGAATTGTTGAAACACGAGCGCCTGCTGATTGGAATTGTGATCGGTCTGATCATAGCCTATGCCGCGCTGATTTACTCACGGCGATGGCGCGGTAAAAACATTTGAGCCTTACGCCGCATTTGCAAAAGCATAGTGGTCATAAGCAAAAAAACCTGATTGCAAGGAGTGGTGCAACCGTGATGCAGTCACATGCTCGCCCGCTGCCCCGAGCGCCGCAAAAAACGGCATGAAGTGCTCGGCTTCCGGATGATTTTCCTGTGCGAACGGCGCTTCAGTCTCCCAGTTCAATAGAGCCTCAATATCGCTTTTTGACACGCGGTCATAAATCCAAGCCACAAATTCAGCGCTGGCATTATCAATCATCGTATCAAATTTGGCATCACGCCCGCGCTGGAAAAACCCGCGCAGATTATGGGTGATGTGGCCGGAGCCAATAATCAGGACGCCCTCATCCGCCAGCGGCGCCAGCGCTTTGCCAATGGCATAATGGTGACGGGCGTCTTTGGTTGGATCAACTGAAACCACAACCACCGGAATATCCGCTTTGGGATAAGCCAAAATCAGCGGGTTCCACGTGCCGTGATCATAACCACGCTTGGCCACACGTGTTGGGTTCAGCCCCGCATTAGCTAGTAGCGCGACTGCCCGCTCTGCCACTTCGGGCGAACCCGGCGCAGCGTAGATCATCTTGTAAAGTGCATCTTCAAACCCGCCAAAATCATAAATCATGGTCGGGCTTGGGTCGGTGACAACAGCAACACCCTCATGCTCAAAATGCGCGGAGATAACGACGATGGCTTTTGGTCGCGGCAAATCTGCTGCCATGGTTTGCAAAAAATGCTTGGCCGGCAAATCGCTGAGCACGATGTTTGGTGCACCGTGAGAGATGAATATTGAGGGAATGCGGGACATTGGGGGAGCTCCTGTCGGAACGAATATAGGCCAATATCACCGTTCACAAAACATGCGATTTATGAGAATAAGTGTTCGATTTATATGGACGACAACACAGATCATTGGATTTAGCCTACTACCACCCCTGACCCTACACCGGCGGGAAAGGCTGAGGATTCAGCCAATATAGATTATTTGACGGGCATCTTTATCGAGGTAATGCGCTAAGCAAAACAGGAACGATTGGTGTGCCAATGGTGACTAGGTTGGAGCCTAAAGTCGAATGAAGCAAGATCCGGTCCCATACGGCCTTTGTTTTTTCAGTCAAAGAGTCCCTCTCTTTTTCATCACTAATCTTGCCTAAAATTTGTGAAAAGGTCGCGAATAGAACTCTATACCGGTCCCAAAAGTCAGCCTCACCGAAGTCCTCGTAAGTTTCGACAATATCCTTTAAATGGTTTACGTGTACTTTGATTATGTTTTTAACACGTTTTTCAATTTCAGCTGATTTATCAAAGGCGTCCGAAGCGGATTTCAAAGTCTCAAATGCATCCTTTAAGCCCACTAAATCAGTATGAAAAATCTGATCATTTTGTAAACGCTCTGAAATCATATCCAACACGCTCAGCTGTAAGCTGTTAAAGTGATTGTTGAACACTTCGAGTGTAACTGCGCTTAGGTTTTGCTGACTGAACGCTCTGGATATCAAGTCGACTTGCTCTAGCCAACTTGATCTAACGCTTTCACGCGTCAAGCCCAAAACGCCAATTTCATCCTTAATGCCCTCGCAAAGCTTCAAGAATGACGCAATGAGTTCCAAATAGTCCTTTTTACCAACGGTTGAAGCGATTTTGTCTACAACGCTATGAAATGGTAGCTTACCAATTGCGTTACCATGTAGATCCCCAACAACTGAACTTGTTTCAAGAATTTTGTTTATCAGCTGAATAAGTTTTGAAGCCGAGTCTACGCGCTCATTTTCCACTTTTCACACCCCGCTGGCCGGTATCCCCGTCCGCACCACCTTCCGTGGCGCTGTAATTTCTTTCCATGTCGACAGCGCCTTATTCACCGCTGTCACGGGCGGGCGCTTCACGAATTGGCCGTGGCCTTCAACACACAAATTGGCCCCATCGCTAAATGCAACGTGGCCGCGAGTCAGCACAAAGCGCGGCAGGCCTTTGACGTGTTTGCCTTCAAACACATTGTAATCAATGGCCGAATGCTGCGTTGCTGCCGATATCGTTTTCGATTTTTCAGGGTCCCACACCACCAGATCGGCATCAGCACCCACAAGCACTGCACCCTTTTTCGGGTACATATTCAATATCTTGGCTATGTTGGTTGAAGTTGCCGCCACAAACTCGTTCATGGTGATACGCCCGGTGTTGACGCCGTGCGTCCATAGCATCGCCATGCGGTCTTCAAGCCCGCCGGTTCCGTTGGGAATCTTCGTGAAATCGCCAATGCCAAAGCGTTTTTGTGTCGTTGTAAACGAGCAATGGTCCGTCGCCACCACTTGCAGCGAACCGGAAGAAAGTCCCGCCCACAGCGAATCCTGATGCAATTTATTGCGGAATGGCGGGCTCATCACGCGGCGTGCCGCATAATCCCAATCCTTGTTTTGGTATTCGCTATCGTCGAGCGTCAGGTGCTGGATCAATGGCTCGCCATAAACCCGCATGCCCTTCTGGCGCGCGCGGCGCACGGCCTCATGGCTCTGCTCACACGACAAATGCACGATATAAAGCGGCGTGCCAGTGATATCGGCGATCATTATGGCGCGGTTGGTGGCTTCTCCCTCCACTTCCGGCGGGCGCGAGTAGGCATGCGCCTCTGGGCCGGTGTGACCTTCGGCTAGCAACTTGGCCTGCATTTGCGCAACGACATCGCCGTTTTCAGCATGCACCATGGCAAGGCCGCCAAGCTCTGCGATGCGGGAGAACGATGAGAACATCTCATCATCATCCACCATCAATGCGCCCTTATAGGCCATGAAATGCTTGAACGAGTTGATGCCCTTGTCGTGCACCACCGTTGCCATTTCATCAAACACCTGCTTGCCCCACCAGGTGATCGCCATATGGAATGAATAATCGCAATTGGCGCGGCTGGTTTTATTATCCCACATTGTCATCGCTTCGAGCAGCGATTGGCCGGGCGCAGGCAAACAAAAATCAACCACCATTGTTGTGCCGCCGGAAAGCGCCGCGCGGGTGCCGGACTCAAAATCATCCTTGGAATAAGTGCCCATGAACGGCATTTCGAGGTGGGTGTGCGGGTCAATCCCGCCCGGCATGATATAGCAGCCAGTCGCATCCAGCTCGGTGCCACCGGAAAGGTTTTCGCCGATTTCAACGATCTTTCCGCCGGATATTTTGACATCTGATTGATAGGTCAGATCAGCGGTAACGATGGTTCCGTTGCGGATGATGGTTAAAGCGTTTGACGTAGTCATAGTTGAGCCCCAAGAGACGTTTTGCGTTCCTCATTTGAGAGCGAAATAGTATCAAACGCAACAGGCTATCGTGCCCAAGTGCAATCAAATACCCTCTGTTTTTTTGCGCTCACGTTTTTGCCGCCATCTGGCAAATTCTTGCTTCAAATTTTGATAGTTTCCAAAGATGGGCACCATAATTTCAAATTTTGCTGACATCAAATCTTTGGACGGAACACATGCCGTTAAAACCAATTCCTGATGCTCAACTGGCGCCCAAATACGGGAAAAGCCAATAAACCGCGAACTGATTTGGGCGCGCAATTCAGCGATGCGCAAGGAATGGGCGCGGTAAATGCGAAATGCGGAATAAAGCGCGACAACCATCGCAACGCCAAAAATAACCAACAACATATTGAGATTGCCGGAATAGGTGCCGGTGACCATCGCATAAATCCAAATCAAGGCAGCAAACAACACAAAAGCCTTTGAAATACGAAAGGCCACATCGACACCTTCAAGCTCATCGCGATATTTAGTTTCATTGGCGGCATCAATTTCGCGCAGCTTTTTATCAAATTCAAACAGGCGTTGGTTTTCTTCATCTGAATGTTCAACGCCCCTCGCATCGCGCAAAACATCAAAAGCAGGATAGATCAAATCATCAATCGCATCCCATCCAGACAGGGGCGTGATCGCGGGTGGCAAGTAAGCCCCGATACGGTCAAACGCGACGTGGGTAATGTGAATGGCAGTCAAAAATACAAATAAAATAAGCAGCAACGCAAAGTCGGAAACACCCAGAATATCAAATATGGTTTGGTAGTTACCAACGACCTCTTTGACCAAATCAAGATTAGGCAAAAAGCCGGTCGAGACGCTGCCAATTTCAGTAAATCCAGCCAGCACATAGAAAAACACACCGGCCACGATCAGCCGTGATGTCATAAAATTGGAGAACCGGATAACGCTTTGAAGTAAGCCTTCGATATCCATGGCTATCAGAGTTCCGCCTTATTGGTGCAAAACGCCACTGTTTGATTGGGCGATTGTACCAAACCTATGTCGCATAATCCGGCTCATCACGGTCAAGCATCCGTTTCATCTCATTAAAATGCGCCGTTCTAGCGTCATTGTAATCTTCCCAGCCCAAGGCTGTTTCTTCAGCCAAAGCCGGGTTCATTTCATTGAGCGGTTGCCCGGTTGAATAGGCCGTGACCAGTGTGCGGCACGCCCGTTCCAAATAATACATACGGTCAAAGGCTTCAGCGACAGTTGCGCCCAAAGTCAGCACGCCATGGTTGGCCATGATCACCGAGGAATGATTGCCAATCGTCCGGGAAATCCGCTCGCCCTCAGCTTCACCTGTGGCAATGCCGCCAAAATGGCGATCGATCGCGATGCGCTTATAAAATTGTGCCGTATTCTGGTCTATCGGCTTTAGCGTCGGGTCTTTAAGCGATGCCAGAACGGTTGCATGAAGCGGGTGCAAATGCAGCACGACACGGCCTTGTGCGCAATTGCGGTGGATTGCCGAATGGATCGACCACGCCGACGGATCTGGGGCATCACTGCGCTTCATGGTTTCCTGATCATCGGCGTCACACAGCAGCAGGTCACTGGCTTTGATATGCGAAAAATGCACCCAGCGCGGGTTCATCAAAAACTGTTTGCCATCCGGCGAAACAGCTACTGAAAAATGGTTTGCAACGGCCTCATGCCACCCTGCACGCGCAGCCAAGCGAAACGCTGCGGCCAAATCTACGCGCAATTCCCAATTATTGTTCATGTGAAATCGTCCGTCAACTTAATGCCGATTTCAACAATCTTCCCCCCTGAGATTTTGACATCGGCTTTATAGGTGAGATCAGCGGTAACGATGGTTCCGTTGCGGATTGTGGTGGTGGTCATGGTTGTTTCCCTTAAGGACCAAGGATTCTGATTTGAGATGCTGTTATCGCACAACTATCGCCAGATGCTGCGCGGTTTTGCCAACGTGGGACCTGAAATAAGTCTTCCAACTTGGATTTGACAAAAGGTAGTCAGCAAGTACCTGTTCAGTATCAAAGGCCTGTTCATCAATTATTTCGTTACTACCTGGAGGAAATGCGCGAAACTTTGCTGGACGGCCATCTTTATAACCACGTTTAACTGCACGACAGCGCGGCCAGATCGTCGAAGTTACTTTCATGACACCACCACCGCCGTCTCCAGCGCTGCATGCAGCAACACATCCGTCCCCGCCGCTGCCCATTCTTTGGAAATCTCTTCAGCCTCGTTGTGGCTTAGCCCACCAACACACGGGCACATAATCATGACGGTTGGCGCAATGCGGTTTATCCAGCAGGCATCGTGGCCGGCGCCGGATACGATGTCCATATGGCTGTAGCCCAGCCGTTCGGCAGCATTTCGCACGGTTTTCACAAGACCTGCATCAAACGTCACCGGGTCAAAATGGCCGACATCTTCAATGGCGGATCCAAGGCCAAGCTCAGCCGCAACAGCTTGGGCCGCCCGCAACACTTCGCCCTTCATCAAATCCAGTTTGGCTTGTTCAGGCGAGCGAATATCCACCGTGAACACCACTTTACCCGGAATCACGTTGCGGCTGTTTGGAAATACTTTCACCTGCCCCACCGCGCCGACCGCATTTGGCTGATGTGCCATCGCAATTTGATGCACGCGTTCGGTAATACGCGCCATGCCAAGCCCGGCGTTGACGCGCATATTCATCGGCGTTGAACCAGTATGCGCATCCTTGCCGGTGAGCGTGATTTCCAGCCACCAGAGCCCCTGCCCGTGTGTAACAACGCCGATGGTTTTGCCTTCCGCCTCTAAAATCGGCCCTTGCTCAATATGCAGTTCAAGCATTGCGTGCATTTTGCGGGCGCCAACAACCTCGTCGCCTATCCAGCCGATGCGGGCGAGTTCTTCACCAAACAATTTACCGTCAAGATCCTCGCGGACATAAGCATAGTCTTGCGTATGAATGCCCGCAAACACGCCGGAAGCCATCATAGCAGGTGCAAAGCGCGCGCCTTCCTCATTGGTCCAATTGGTCACCACAATCGGGTGCTTGGTTTTAATGCCGAGGTCATTCATTGTGCGCACAACTTCAAGCGCGCCAAGCACACCCAGCACGCCATCATGTTTGCCGCCGGTCGGCTGCGTATCGAGGTGCGACCCCATGTAGACGGGCAGCGCGGAAGCGTCTTCGCCAGCCCGCGTTGCAAACATATTGCCCATTGTGTCGACGCCGATGGTCATGCCTTCAGCTTGGCACCAACGCTGAAACAGATGACGGCCCTCGGAATCTTCATCGGTCAAAGTCTGGCGGTTATTGCCGCCTGCGACACCCGGGCCGATCTTGGCCATGTCCATCAACATGTCCCATAATCGATCTGGGTTGGTGCGAAGATTGGCGCGAAGGGTCATGTTGAAGGCTCCATTGTATGAAGCCATGTCGCCATAAAATGCGGGTTGTTGCAACAAAAACTCTTCAATTCCATGCGCAATATTTATCGTAGTCACCCCCGCCACTTTCTTGAGCGGGGGCCTAGACTTTCTCTCTTGCAATCAAAATCTCAAACAAGTCTGGGTCCCCGCAATAAATGCGGGGATGACTAAGATTATAATTTTGTTGATTTATTTAAGCTCAACCTCAACAAACGTCATCGGCTTGTCGCCGCCATTGATAACATTATGATGCACGCCTTCCATGCGGTTGTAAGCAACACCCGCCAGCATTGTCACTGTTCGCGAAGTGCCATCCGGGTCTTCGAGCAACAGCGTGCAATCAGTCACGGGTGTCACCACATAATCATAACCGTGGATGTGCCAGCCGGTTTCTGCGCCCGGTTCAAAATCAAACCGCGTTACACGCACACGGGCGTTGTCGATGAGGATTGTGGCGGTTGCAGTGAGGCGGGCATGGAAGTTTGACATAAGTTACTGCGCCACAAATTGAAGATGTTTGCAATGGGTTGACAGTGTAGATCTTTCAATTAGTCACCCCCGCCTCTTGTGCGGGGACCCAGACTTTCTTTCATTCGAATGTGTTAGGGCAATTTTAAAAATCAAGTCTAGGCCGCCGCACAAAAAAGAGGCGGGGGTGACCAAATACAAAACGCAGTGACTGTTTCTAACTCGGAAACGCAAACGCCGCGCCAGTCTTAATGCCCGCCGGCCAGCGTGTGGTAATCGTTTTCAGCCGTGTGTAAAAATGCACGCTCTCTGGCCCATAAGCGCCGTGATCGCCGAAAGATGAACGCTTCCAACCACCGAATGAATGATAAGCTACAGGCACCGGAATCGGCACGTTAATGCCCACCATGCCGACCTCGATCTGGTTAGCAAAATCACGCGCGGCATCGCCATCGCGGGTAAAGATTGCAGTGCCGTTGCCATATTCATGGGCATTGATCATATCGACGGCCGTTTTGAAATCTGGCGAGCGTACGACGGCGAGCACCGGCCCGAAGATTTCTTCTTTGTAAATCGTCATGTCGGTCGTAACGCGGTCAAACAATGTGCCGCCAACAAAATAGCCATTTTCATAGCCCTGCATCTTAAAGCCACGGCCATCAACAACTATTTCCGCACCTTCTTTAACGCCTTGATCGATATAGCCGAGCACTTTTTGCTGGTGCGCTTTTGTCACCAGCGGGCCCATGTCGGCATCCATATCGGTGGCAGGCCCGATGCGCAGCGATTCAACGCGGGGTTTCAACTTAGCGATCAGTGCGTCCGCAGTCTTTTCGCCAACCGGAACCGCAACTGAAATCGCCATACAACGCTCACCGGCGGAACCGTAGCCCGCCCCCATCAGCGCGTCGGCGACCTGTTCCATGTCGGCATCCGGCATCACGATCATGTGGTTCTTTGCGCCCCCGAGCGCTTGAACGCGCTTTGCCGCAACCGTGCCGCGGCGGTAAACATATTCAGCAATCGGCGTAGAGCCGACAAACGAGACGGCTTTGATATCCGGATGGTCAAGAATGCCATCGACGATTTCTTTGTCGCCATGCACGACGTTGAATACGCCAGCAGGAAGGCCCGCCTCGCGGAACAAATCCCAGAGCATCATCGAGGCTGAAGGGTCGCGCTCAGAGGGCTTCAAAATAAAACAGTTTCCGCAGGCAATTGCCATTGGGAACATCCACATTGGCACCATGGCAGGAAAGTTGAACGGCGTGATACCGGCCACCACACCAAGTGGTTGGCGATCAGAATAGGTGTCGATCGCAGGGCCGACGTTGCGGCTGAACTCGCCTTTCAGCATTTGCGGAATGCCGCAGGCAAAATCCACCACTTCAATGCCACGTGCCACTTCACCAAGTGCATCTGGATGGGTTTTACCATGTTCGCGGCTGATCTCGCGGGCAATATTGTCAGCGTTGGCATCAAGCAAATTCTTGAAATTGAACATGATGCGCGCGCGCTTCATGGGCGGCATATCGCGCCATGCCGGAAAAGCGGCTTTGGCCTCAGCCACGGCGTCGTTCAATTCAGCAGGCGTTGACAGCGGCAATTCAGCAATTTGCTCGCCTGTTGCCGGATTAAACACTTGGGTTGTGCGGGTTGATCCAGACTTTACGCGTTTTGCGCCAACGGCATTTTCAATAATGTACATAACTAAGCTCTCAATCGAGTGTTTCGAGAATATCGCCAATGGTTTCAACGAGATGGTCAATCTGGTGTTTTTCAATAATCAGCGGCGGTGAAAGCGCAATTATATCGCCCGTTGTGCGGATCAAAACGCCTTTCTCATAGGCTGCAAGGAATGCCGCAAACGCGCGTTTGGTTGGTTTGCCCGGAATGGGTTCAAGCTCAATGCCGCCGATCAGGCCTAAATTGCGAACGTCAATGACATGGCGTTTGCCTTTCAGTGAGTGCAGCGCCTCTTCCCAATAAGGGGCCAATGCTGCGCCGCGCTCAAACAGGCCGTCTTCTTTATAGGTCTCAAGCGTTGCCAAAGCGGCAGCTGATGCGATCGGGTTGCCGGAATACGTATAGCCGTGAAACAGCTCAATCGTGTTTTCAGGCGCACCCATAAACGCATCATGGATTTCTTTTTTAACGATAACAGCGCCCATCGGGATAACGCCATTGGTCAGGCCCTTGGCTGTCACCATCATATCCGGAATGACGCCGAAATAATCCGCAGCAAACGGCGAACCGAGGCGGCCATAGCCGGTGATCACTTCATCGAAAATAAGCACGATGCCATTATCGGTGCAATGCTTACGCAGCTTCTGTAAATAGCCGAGCGGCGGAATGAGCACACCGGTTGAACCGGCAACCGGCTCAACAATCACGGCGGCAATGGTGGAAGCATCATGGAGCGTGATGATTTTCAGCAAATCATCTGCAAGCTCATGGCCATGTTCTGGCTGCCCTTTTGAGAAAGCGTTTTTGGCAAGATTGTGTGTGTGCGGCATGTGATCAACGCCAGCCAGCAATGTGCCGAAATGCTTACGGTTGGCAACAATACCGCCCACCGAAATGCCACCGAAATTGGTGCCGTGATAACCGCGCTCACGGCCAATCAGGCGTGTGCGGGAACCATCGCCGCGCATACGGTGATAAGCAATCGCAATCTTTAGCGCAGTTTCAACCGACTCCGAGCCGGAGTTTGTGAAGAAGACATGTTCCATACCCGGCGGCGAAATGTCGATGATCCGGTTGGCAAGTTCAAATGCTTTGGGGTGGCCCATTTGGAACGCAGGCGCATAATCAAGTTCAGCAGCCTGCTTGGCAATGGCTTCCACAATACGGGGCTGCGCATGACCGGCGTTGCAGCACCAAAGGCCTGCTGTGCCATCGAGAATCTGTCGTCCGTCCGCCGAAGTATAATACATGCCATTGGCGGCCACCAACATGCGCGGGGCCTCTTTGAATTGCCGGTTGGCCGTGTAAGGCATCCAGAACGCACGCAAATCATTCGGCATATTCAAACGGTTCGACATATCAGCCTCAAAATCAGGGAAATGTGATGTGAATCTCTACGCTTGGCCGTTTGTGGCAGCAAGTGCAATTGCGGCGCGCAATCTTCCCATTTGCGCTCGCAGAACGATTATTAGCCAGAAGTCGACTATAAATTCTATTCAAAAATAAACAGAATCTACATTTCGTTTACTCAGCCGCAACTTTCATCGGATTGTTCGGGTGCTGGGTCCAATTGCCATAACTCGGGCTAACCGGCTTGGCAGTGCGCTTATCCATCGCGCCAATTGGCAATTGCTCCATCGTGATGCAATCCTGAACCGGACAAACATTGACACACAAATTGCAGCCAACGCATTCCTCTTCAATGACTTCAAACTTGCGCGCACCATCCACGATCTGGGTAATTGCCTGATGCGATGTGTCTTCACACGCAATGTGGCAACGACCGCATGAAATGCAGAGGTCTTGGTTGATGCGGGCTTTGGTGACGTAGTTCAAATTCAAATACTGCCAATCTGTCACGTTTGGCACCGCGCGCCCGATCACATGATCGAGGTTAGCGTGGCCTTTCTCATCCATCCAATGATGCAGGCCCTCAATCATTTCCTGCACGATTTTGAAGCCATAGGTCATGGCCGCGGTGCACACCTGCACATTGCCTGCACCAAGCGTCATAAACTCTGCCGCATCGCGCCACGTGGTAATGCCGCCAATGCCTGAAATTGGCATGCCATAAGTTTCAGGGCTGCGCGCAATTTCTGCCACCATATTCAGCGCAATTGGCTTCACAGCCGGGCCACAATAACCACCATGCGTGCCTTTGCCGTCAATCATAGGTTCCGGTGCAAAATCATCGAGATTCACCGATGTGATCGAATTGATCGTGTTGATCAGCGACACCGCATCGGCTCCGCCACGTTTTGCAGCCTCAGCGGGCTTGCGAATGTCGCTGATATTCGGCGTCAATTTCACAATCACCGGCATACGCGTGTGCATTTTGCACCAGCGCGTTACCATCTCAATATATTCAGGCACTTGCCCCACGGCAGAACCCATGCCGCGTTCGGCCATACCATGCGGGCAACCAAAGTTCAGTTCAATGCCATCAGCTTCGGTTTCTTCAACCGGCTTTAGGATAGCTTTCCAGCTTTCCTCATCGCACGGCACCATCAGAGATACGATCATAGCGCGGTCAGGCCAGTTTTTCTTAACGCGCTTGATTTCCTGCAAATTAACTTGCAGCGGGCGGTCGGTGATCAATTCAATATTGTTCAGGCCAAGCAACCGGCGGTCAGCGCCCCAAATGGCACCATAACGCGGGCCATTAACATTGACGACAGGAAAGCCCTCAGACCCTAATGTTTTCCAAACCACCCCGCCCCAGCCTGCCTGAAACGCCCGGACCACATTATACTCCTTGTCCGTTGGCGGCGCAGAGGCCAGCCAAAACGGGTTGGGCGATTTTATGCCTACAAATACGTTGCGGATATCAGCCATGCTTAGTCTCCGTTTGCGCTATGCGAATGATGTCGCTTGCGCCTTCGATGTGTTTCTCAATTCTTTTCTCACAACCAGTTTCAACCCGGACCATACCGCATCGACCGCGCAGACTTTGACATCAACCCAGCCCATGGGCAGGCAAACCTCGCGGATGGTGTCTTCTGTAATATCGGTCAAAACTTTGGAGGCCTTCTTTGGCCATGAAACCCAAACAGTCGAAATGTCAGGCAATACGCTGCGACCCAGCTTGAGCAACGCTTCCAACTCAACGCGCAGTGTCACGAATATATAGGCATCTTTGGCAGTGCTCATATCGCCGACCCAATTCACATTTTGCGCCTGCGCGATTTCTGCCTTCACGCTTTCTGGAACATTATGCGCAAAGACTTGGCCCGAAAAACTGAGCTTTTTGGCAAGCGACGTGCCGGAATACCCAGTTGTCAATTTAGCCTCCCCTCGCCGCCACTTTGCGGCACGTCTACCCCGAAGATCAGGAGAAAGGGGGGAAATTCAGATTTTACTGAAACTGCCCCCAAAGCCACCCGATGGCATCGCCGCTCAAATGCCCGGCTTTCGGTACAATGTAGGCCCAAGCTGTCGCGCCAATAATGTTCCAAAACGCGAACTTGGCCAGCGGCATACCGCTCATGCCGGACATCAGGAAAACTACGGGACGAAAAATCGTTGCAAAGTGGCCGATCAGAATGGTCGCCGGGCCGTATTTGTCGAATGCCACGCGTGTTTTTTCCACCATTTCCGGGTAGTCTTTCAGCGGTCGCATCGCCAAAATTGCGCCGCCATACCGAAGCCCGAGCCAATAGCTGAAAAAGGAGCCGATGAGCGCCCCGGTTACTGCCCCTGCCCAAAGCGACCAAAACGGAATGGCGCCGGTTGCAGCCAATGCCCCGACGGCCACCAATATTGGTGTTGACGGAATAATGATTGAAAGAAACGCTGTTGTTTCGGCGGCGGCAAACACCACCATGATCAGCGGTATCCAAGTCTGATGCCGCTCGATCAACCCGACCAATGCTTGTGCAAACTGTTCCATTCAATGTTCCTTTTTCCGCACCCATTGGCGCAGACAAAAGCATTCGGCAAGTGGCTAAAGCTGAGTTCATACGGCAAGTGCTTTATGAATGCTCTCTGCAGCATCGCGGCCTTGCGCAACAGCGGTCACGGTCAAATCTTCACCGGCCGAAACGCAATCCCCTCCTGCCCAGACACCGGCCAATGATGTTCGTCCATCAGCATCTATTTTGATCCGGCCACTATCCAGTTCTATATGGGCAACACCTTCGGCAACAAATGTTTGGCCGATAGCTTTTAACACCTGATCAGCAGCAATAACGATTTTCTCACCGGTTCCAATCAATTTGCCGTCTTTCTCGGCGGTGTATTCCATTTCGATGCCCGTCACTTTGCCATCGGTTTCCACAACGCGCACCGGCTTCAAATTACAGCGCAGAGATACGCCGTGTGAGGCCGCTAAATCCTGCTCATAGGTCGAAGCATTCATGCGGTCCCGGCCACGGCGATATGCAACGGTCACTTGCTCTGCACCAAGGAGTTTGGATTGCACAGCAGCATCAATCGCGGTCATACCGCCGCCGATCACCACAATTTTGCGCCCGACAGCCACTGACGACAGCATCTTGGCCTGCCGCAAACCGGCAATAAATGTCACTGCGTCATCTGCGCCAGCGGCCTCGTCACCGGCGACACCGAGATCATTGACGCCTGACAGGCCAATAGCCAAAAACACAGCGTCATGAGTTTCTTTCAGTTCGGCAATTGTAATATCGCGGCCCAGTTTTTGGTCGGTTTTCACTGTGATGCCGCCAATGGACAGGATATACTCAACCTCACTTTGGGCAAAGTTGTTGGTCGATTTATAAGATGCGATGCCATATTCGTTAAGGCCGCCTGCCTTTGGCCGCGCATCATACATGGTCACAGCATGGCCGTGCATCGCAAGCCGGTGCGCCGCAGCTAAGCCCGCAGGCCCTGCTCCAACAACCGCAACCGCTTTGCCGGTTTCAGCAGCACGGGTGTAAAACTGTTTCTCATGCAGCATGGCCAAATCAGTGGCGAATCGCTGCAAGCGCCCAATTTCCACGGGCTTGCCCTCTGCGTGCTCACGTACGCACGCCTCTTCGCATAACGTTTCTGTTGGGCAAACACGCGCGCACATCCCGCCCAAGATATTCTGGTTAAAAATTGTCTTTGCAGCGCCAATGGCATTGTCAGTGGAAATTTGACGAATAAACAGCGGAATGTCGATGGTGGTTGGACATGCTGTCACACAAGGCGCATCGTAACAGAAGTAGCAGCGGTCAGACGCAACAAGTGCCTCGTGGCGGTTTAAAGTTGGGTGCAAATCTGCAAAGTTCGTTTCGTATTCGTCTTTGCTTAACCGGCCGGATGCGATGCCATCTGTAAACGCGTTGTGCGCCATATTATCCTCATTGCGAACACCAAAACGAAAGGCTAGCCGAGGGCTGGCGTTTGTCAAATGTTTAAAAACATGAGTTTGTGAGTAATATTTAAGAAAAGGAAAATATGTCGATGGCCCGCAATTTTTTGTCGATTGGTGAGTGTATGGTAGAATTTGCACCAGCTAAAAAAGAAGGGCTGTTTCAACGCGCCTTTGCTGGCGATACGCTGAACACTGCTTGGCATTTTCAGCGGCAAGCCGGGCGCAAATGGCAAACCTCTTTTTTAACTGCGATTGGCGACGACAAATTGTCGGCTGAAATGCTGGAATTCATTGCAGAAGCCAACATCGACATTTCTCACGTTCAAGTTTTGCGTGGCCTTACCTGCGGGCTTTATACAATCAACCTTGAGGGTGCTGAGCGCAACTTTACATATTGGCGCGGACAATCAGCTGCAAAACATTTTGCCGATGACCCCAACGCATTAAAAGCTGCTATAAATGCAGCATCAGATATCTATTTTAGCGGAATTACATTGGCCATTTTAAGTGCTTCCGCGCGCAAAACCCTCGTATCTGCATTGCTGGAGGCGAAAGCTGCTGGAAAAAGCGTCACGCTTGATCCCAATATCCGCTTACGGCTTTGGGCCGATGCGAGTGAGGCAAAATCTTCAATTACTGCCGCCGCCAAAGCCTCGACCCGAATCATGCCGAGTTTTGATGACGAGAAAATTCTGTTTGGTGACGCTTCGCCCGAAGCTACTTTGAAACGCTATCAAAAACTCGGCGCAACAGAAATCATCGTTAAAGATGGCGCAAATAACACCCTCATTTCTTCAGCCGGATTCATTGCCGAAGTGCCCACCATCAAAGTGAACAGGCCGGTGGATACAACTGGCGCCGGCGACTCGTTTAATGCCGGATATTTATCGGGCCGTTTGAACGGGTTCAGCGCTGTGGCATCAGCGAAATACGGCCACGCTGTTGCCGCAGATGTGATCAAAGGCCGCGGCGCATTGGTGGCTTCAAATGCTGCGCTTCAAGACTTCCGGAATGCATAAACCGTGGTCTGTTCGTAAGTTTCGCCCGGCCGCAACGCGATTGACGGAAAATGCGGATGGTTCGGTGCATCCGGCCAGCATTGAGCTTCAAAGCAAAAACCCGCAAACGCTTCGTAGGGCTTTCCAATAAGACCATTGGCTGGCCTACCACCAATTTTTGAAGCGGTATAAAGCTGCATGCCCGGCTCTGTGGATGACACTTCCATTTCAACGCCGGATTTCAGTGCCTTTGCCCAAGAAACAGGCCGCAATTTTGTGCGCGCAGCAGAAACGCAATAATTAATATCATGGGCAAACGGCCCGTCAGACGTTGGGCTGCGAAGCGGCGCAAACTCCCGGAAATCATAGGGCGTGCCTGCAATCAAATTCAGCGCACCGGATGGAATGAGTTCGCTATCAAGCTCGGTGATAGTTTCAGCAGCGATTTTGATATGATGATCGAGACAGTCCGTTGCGCCACCATCATTCAAGTTGAAATAAGAATGGTGCGCAATATTCACCAATGTAGACTTGTCCGTTGTCGCATGAATCAAAACGTGAAGCGCGCCGTCTTCAATTCTGTATTCATTGGTGATTTTCACATTTCCCGGAAAACCGCCTTGCCCGTCTGGATCAATGATTTCAAGACGCACAAAGTCTTTGCCGTGTTCCGCAATGCTCCAGTTGCGCTTACCAATACCTTGCTTGCCAGAATGCAAAGTATGGCGGCCTAGCAAATTGAGTTCGGTGTGATGCTCAACGCCATCCAATTGGAATTTACCAAAACCAATTCGGTTAGCCACTCGGCCAGCCGTTGCGCCAAAAAAGGGTGAAAAGGCGGGATAGTCGGCGAATTTGTGGAAACCCAAAACAACCGGCGCATCATGCCCCCGAAGGCGCAAATCCTGCACCGCAGCGCCCCATGTTATGATTGTTGCTGTGAGCTGCCCATCCGAAATTGATAAGCGCTCAACCTGTTCTCCAGATTCTGTCCGGCCAAAAACCTCAATCGCCATAATTTAGAGCCCCAGTCCGCCAAGACAAATATATTTGGTTGAAAGAAATTCATGAATGCCTTGGCTGCCGCCCTCTGAACCAAGGCCCGACATTTTTACGCCGCCAAATGGCGCTTCTGGCGTGGTGACCAAGCCTTCATTAACGCCAACAATACCATATTTCAGGCCCTCCATAACACGCACAGTCTGGCCCAAATCAGAGGTGTAAAAATAACTGGCCAAGCCAAACTCGGTATCATTGGCCATTTTAATGGCTTCCGCTTCGGTCCTAAACTTGAACACCGGTGAAACGGGTCCGAAGATTTCTTCGCGGGCAAAACGCATATCTGACGTTGCATCGCCGATAACGGTGGGCTCAAAAAACGAACCACCCAGTGAATGACGCTTTCCGCCAGCCAAAATCTTGCCGCCTTTGGCAATGGCATCTGCGATAAATGCCTCCGTCGATTCTGCAGCTTTATCATCGATCAACGGGCCTTGCTGCACGCCATCATCCATGCCGTTTCCGACTTTAAGCGCATTTGTTGCTGTAACCAGTTTGGCGCAGAACTCATCATAAACACCGGCTTGCACCAAAAACCTGTTGGCACAAACACAGGTTTGGCCAGAATTGCGATATTTGGCCAGCATGGCACCAACAATTGCTTTATCAATATCGGCTGAATTAAACACGATAAACGGCGCATTGCCACCGAGCTCCATCGAGCATTTTTTCACAGTGCCAGCTGCCATCTGCATCAATTTAATGCCGACCTCGGTTGATCCCGTGAACGTGATTTTTGCCACATCAGGGTTAATGCAAAGCTCTTCGCCAATCTCCGAGGCTTTACCGGTGATGATATTGATAACCCCCTTGGGCAGACCAACGGCTTCGCCAATTATGCCCCAAGCAATGCCGGAATATGGCGTTTGCGAGGCTGGCTTAATTACGGTGGTGCAACCTGCCGCGATTGCGGGGCCAATCTTGCGCGCCAACATCGAAGAGGGGAAATTCCAGGGTGTGATAGCTGCAACCACGCCAATAGGCTCCAGCGTTGTCAAAATACGTCGGTCTGCCCAAGGGCTTGGCACAACCTCGCCATAAACGCGACGCGCTTCTTCAGCAAACCACAACAGATAAGCGGCACCAATGGCAATTTCACCCTTCGCTTCAGCCAAAGGCTTTCCCATTTCCAAGGTCAAGGTTTCAGCAAGCTGTTGCTGATTGGCCATCATATAATCATGCATGGAGCGCAAATATTTAGCGCGTTCATTGGCGGTTGTTTTTTTAAAGGTTTCAAACGCAATTTTGGCGGCGTCGATGGCACGTCGCGTTTCAATTTTGCCGCATTGTGGAACTGTGCCAACAACTTCGCCGGTGGCCGGGTTTTTCACGGTGATTACATTACCGCTTTCTGCCCAAATCCAATTGCCCCCGATTAAATTTGCATCACGAATAAAGGGATTGCTTAACTCGGCCATAGCGCACTCCAGATCTTAAATTTATCAAATTGCCTTTTGCCATGGCGCTTGCTCATTTCTCAATCCCAAACATGGAAATATTATCGGCCATTTGCCGTAAGCAAAATGGAACCTATATAAAGACCGGTTCATCGGTTGGAAATCTGCTCCATGCGTTTGGTCTTCATTGTCGCCCTTTTCGCATTGTTATCGTTTCCTGCCAAAGCAACTGAAATTGCTTGGGCAAAACTTCTCGAAGGCGGCCATACCATTTTGTTGCGCCATGCATTCGCACCCGGCACGGGTGACCCTGCCAATTTCAAATTGGATGACTGCGCAACCCAGCGCAATTTGTCAGAGCAAGGTCGTCAACAAGCTCAGCGCATTGGCGCAAGGTTAGCTGCCAGAGCGATCAAAATTGACATTGTGCGCACGAGCCAATGGTGCCGCACTCTAGACACGGCGCGGTTGGCTTTTCCGCAGATGCAAATTGTCGAACTACCTGCACTCAATTCGTTTTATGCCGATGATTCGAGCAAACGCGAGCAAACAGATGCAGTCCTCAAATTGATTGAGGCGTTTGAAGGTTCTGGCAATCAAGTGCTGATCACTCATCAAGTCAATATCACGGCCTTAACCGGGCTTGTTGCGCGCGAAGGCGAGATGATCATTATTGATTCCGATGCCAGTGGCGCAATAAAAGTGCTGGGCCGGCAAACATTTGATTGATGTTTCGCTATCGTTTCAACTGTTTTGACGTAAAAACAGGTTGACTTCCGCCAGTGTTGGCGTTCCCGCCCTGCCGCCAAACCGAGTGCATTTTAGAGCGGCAACAGCGCTGGCGAAGCGAATGGCAGCGCGTTCTGTTTGGCCCTGCCCCAAAGCCAAAGCAAAAGCGCCATGCCAAACATCGCCTGCCCCCAACGAATCGATCGCTTTTACCTTGAAGGCCGGCGAGTGTTGTATTCTGCCATTTTCCAGCCAAAAAACGCCGTGCTCGCCATCGGTCGCGCAAACAAAGGCCGCAGTCATATCAATGGCCCTGCGCAGCGCTGGTTCAAACTCGCCAATGCCTGTTAAATCTGCAATGCCTTGGCGTGAAAGTGCGATATGTGTTGCCAAAGGCAACGCCTGCATAGCTTCAGCAAATGGGGCTTCACCATCAATCACACCTGGTTTGCCACGTTCGCGGGCACGCATCATTGCGGCGGCAGTTCCGCGTGCCCAGCGTGTATCCGCAAGCACGGCATCAAAATCAGGTAAATCAGCGTCTTCGAGCCATTTTGGATCTTGGCTGATGGTTAAATCTCGATAACTGACAATTTGGCGTTCACCATCGGGTGTTACAAATATCGATGAAAATTGCGACCGTTTGCCGTCATAGCGCTGAATGAGGCTGGTGTTAACGTTTTCGCCCGCTAAGTCCTTCAGCATCATATCAGCAATCACATCGTCGCCGATGCGGGCCGCCAGCCAAGCTTGCCCGCCGAGCCGGGCGACCGCTACGGCTGCATTGGCGGCGCACCCACCACCAACAATAACCGAACCCGTTGAGCGGTATTTAATGGCTTGGCGCGGCATTTCGGCAACCGAAAAAACAAAATCAACAACTGATACACCAGTGCATAATACGAGGGTCATAACGGCTGGCTTTCGCTTAAAGTGGTTATTAGTGCCGGCAAAGCGCCTAGTTTGGACAGTTTATAAAACCGCAGATGATCAAATTGCGGTTCGGTAGGTTCAAGCGCAAATATCAAGTCATTTGGAATATTGCGCTTTTCGGTGGCCAGCAGCACTCAATCTGCCTGTTGCGGGTCGACCTAATCGGCCAATAAAAACTGAAACGTTCGCTGCGCTTCAGCAAAATAACGATTATTATGCCAAAGCGTATCGTCAGCATCAGAAGCGATCGTCGAAATCGATTTTGCCATTGCTTAAAATGCCCTGCCTTGACTTAATCTTCAAGAGGCACCGACTTTTAGTGACGGCCAGAATTGCTTAGCCACGATTTTTACTTTTTTTAATCCACAAATGTGGTTAGACACCGTGCAACTCTCTCGGCTCGCAAACTTTGCCGGGGCAATACCATTTTCTTGGGAACCACGATTCATGTCCGAAACATTTGACCGCGTTGCTGATATTATTGCTGAAACCAGCGAAATTGACCGCGCGATGATCACCCCCCAAAGCAACACTATTGATGATTTGGGAATCGATAGCCTTGATTTTCTCGACATTGTTTTTGCGGTCGATAAGGAATTTGGAATTAAAATTCCTCTCGAAAAATGGACCCAAGAGGTCAATGATGGCAAAGTGGCCGCGGAAGAATATTTTGTAATGGGCAACCTGGTTGCAAAAATCGACGAACTCATTGCTGCCAAACGCGCCTGAAAGCAGGATGTTACGCCCATGGCCCACGATGTTGTCATAACGGGCGTAGGCCTCGTTTCTTCGGTCGGTGTCGGATTTGAAGCCCACCTTGCTGCGCTGAGTGAACCGCAGCCAAAACCTGTTTTTGATGCTGAGCGTCATGCACCACTGATTGTGCATCCTGCGCCGGACATAGATTATTCGATGCAAATACCCAAACGCGAGCAGCGCCAAATGGAGCTTTGGCAAAAACTCGGCGTGTATGGTGCTGGCCTTGCACTCGACCAGGCAGGGATCAAAGACAATCATGATCTTTGTAAAACCATGGATATGGTTGTCGCTGCCGCTGGCGGTGAACGGGACCTCGACGTTGATGCCGAAATCATCGCGCGCGTTTCTGCCGGCCAAGAAGCTGGCACAGTGATCAATGCTGTTTTGAGCAACGATCTGCGTCCGACATTATTTTTGGCTCAGCTTTCAAACCTACTGGCCGGAAATATATCGATCGTCCATAAGGTTACCGGCTCATCAAGAACCTTTATGGGTGAAGAAAGCGCGGGCGTTTCTGCGTTAAAAACAACAATTTCCCGCATACGCCACGGCCAATCGACACACGCACTGGTTGGCGGTTCATATAACGGGCAAGACGCCGACATGCTTTTGAACTATGAACTGGCAGCCCTTCTTAAGCGCGACGGGTGGCAGCCCGTATGGGAGCGGCAAGGAAACGATGGGCTTTTGTCGGGATCTGCCGCAGCTTTTCTAGTGCTTGAAGAGCGCAATCATGCTGAAGCTCGTGGCGCAACCATATTGGCTGAGATTGGCGATGTTGAAGAAGGCCGGGTCAAACGCGATGGCAATGCAGCAGGCAAAATTTGCGCAATGATGTCAAAAGCCTGCGCAACCGACCATCCGGATTTAATCATTTCAGGCGCCAGTGGCTTGCCTTCTGCAATTGTTCTTGAAAAAGAAGTTTTGGCTGCTTTTGATCCTGCACCCGTTCGCGCTTTCTCGTCCCTAACCGGTTTTTTGAAAGAGCCCCAGTTTATTTTCAGCGTTGGATTGGCAACTCTAGCCCTTCATAAAGGCACTTCATTTTCTCCATTCAGTGCAAATGAAAAAGTAGCACAAGGCGCTCCATCATATGTATTGGCGCAAATAGTCGGCGCTTTGCGCGGCGAAGGCGCCGTTATGTTGAAAAAGGCATGATTAAATGAGCAAGTTTCTCGACTCATTTGGACGCCCCCTCATTGCCGTGACGGGAATGGGCCTCGTGACTTCCCTTGGGCAAGGCAAAAATGCCAACTGGTCGCGTTTAATGGCCGGCCAATCCGGTATTCATAATATCTCGCGATTTCCAACCGAGGGTTTGAATACTCGGATTGGCGGCACCGTTGAGTTTATGGAAAGCGAAGATAACAATACGCAAACTGTAACACGCGCATTGGCCTTTGCTGCTGCCGACGAAGCTTTGGCTGAGTGTGGTTTTGCCTCAAACGATTTTGGCGGGCCACTGTTTCTGGCTGCACCGCCTGTTGAATTGGAGTGGCCCCAACGCTTAGCCTTGGCTGCGAACAGTAAAATTGACAAGGAAACCACCTACAGGTCTCTTTTGGATTCTGCGCGCTCAATGAAGCCTGTTGCCTATTTTGACGCCGTTCAATTTGCAAATATCGCCGACGCAATGGCGGATCGTTACGGCATAACAGGCGTTCCAATAACGCTGTCAACCGCTTGTGCATCTGGTGCAACCGCCATTCAATTAGGTGTTGAAGCGATAAGGCGGGGTGAGACAACGCGTGCCTTAGCCGTTGGCGCAGATGGATCAACCACTGCCGAAGCGCTGATCCGATTTTCGCTATTGTCCGCGCTTTCAACGCAAAATGAGCTTCCACAAAAAGCGTCACGTCCGTTTTCAAAAAACCGTTCAGGCTTTGTAATGGCAGAAGGCGCGGCCGCACTGGTTTTGGAAACGCTGGAAAGCGCCACCAATCGCGGCGCACATATTTATGGCTTGATTTTGGGCTGCGGCGATAAAGCGGATGATTTCCATCGGACCCGCACCTCGCCAGACGGCGGCCCCGCTATTGCAGCCGTTCGTGCAGCACTTGGTGATGCAGGTCTAAATGAGCACGGTATTGATTATGTCAATGCACACGGCACATCGACCCCCGAAAATGACAAAATGGAATATTTGGCGCTTTCCACTGTTTTCGGTGACGCAATCGCAAATATACCTGTTTCATCCAATAAATCGATGATCGGGCACACTTTGTCTGCCGCTGGCGCTGTTGAAGCGGTCATTTCATTGCTGTCGCTGCAAAACGAAGTTTTGCCGCCAACCATCAATTATGATGAGCCAGATCCAGCCATTCCGCTCGACGTTGTGCCAAATTTTGCCCGCAAAGCCGCCATTCGCACAGTACTTTCAAACTCTTTTGGCTTTGGTGGGCAAAATACTTGCCTTGTCTTAGGGCGCAATCCGTTTTAGGCGGACATCATTTACGCTTGCAGATTTCTGGCAGGCGCTTTGCCCGGGGTTAAACCATGCGTGCCTTACAACTCGTCGAAGACCGGCATCTGACTATGACTGATGTTGAACTGCCACCCTTACCCGGCCCCGGCGAGGCTACGGTGGCCATCCGCGTTGTTGCACTCAACCATATCGATGTTTGGGGTTGGCGCGGTATGGCGTTTGCAAAACGCAAAATGCCGCTAACCATTGGCGCTGAAGCCTCTGGTGTGGTGACAGCTATTGGCATTGGCGTATCAACCGTTCTGCCGGGCCAATTGGTGTCGATTTATGGTGCCCGCACATGCGGCCTATGCAAAGCCTGCCGCTCGGGGCGAGATAATCTGTGCGAAAATGTTTCGGGTGTGCATGGCTTTCATTTGGATGGTTTTGCATGCGAATATGTCAATCTTCCGGTTCGCCAATTGGTTCCTGCACCGCCCGGTTGCTCCGATGTGGGTGCAGCGCTTGCACCAGTTACCTTTGGCACTGTCGAGCATATGCTTTTTGACAATGCAAAATTGCAGCCAAGTGAAACCATTCTCATCCACGCTGGTGGTTCTGGCATTGGCACGGCGGCCATTCAACTTGCTAAAAAAATGGGCTGCACAATTATTACCACTGTCGGCTCCGATGATAAAATCGAAAAAGCAAAATCGCTCGGCGCAGACCATGTTATTAACTACCGCACCGACCGCTTTGAAGGTGTGGTACGCAAACTGACCAAGAAAAAAGGCGTGGATGTCGTGTTTGAACACGTTGGCAAAGATACATTTGCCGGATCAATGCTTTGCCTAAAACGCGGCGGGCGCTTGGTAACTTGCGGCTCGACATCAGGCGTTTCAGCCGAAGTCAATTTGATGATGTTGTTTCAGCAACAATTGCATTTAATGGGCTCATTTGGCTGCTCCATGCGCAATATGGCCAACGCAATGGAAAAAATGGCGCAGGGCTTGGTTGTGCCCGTCATTGACCGCGAAGTGACCATGGAAACCATCGGAGACGCACTGGGTGCCATGGAGAACCGCAATGTATTCGGCAAAATCATCTTGCGCGTTTCCAGCTAAGCTGAACCGATGACCGGCACGAAATTGCGCCTTCTTGCAATCTCCAGAAACGCCATTGACTGGACAAAGGCCAAGCTGATTTTTGGCATTCTGGCCGTCATGAGCCTATTGCCCGCTGAAAACGCATTGCGTGGCTTAAGCTGGATCGCCCGCAAAGTAGGCCCGTTTCTGGCCCGCAACAAAATTGCCCACAATAATCTTTCCTTGGCCCTACCTGCACTGTCTAAACAAGAACAGCAGTTAATCATCGGAGACATGTGGGAAAATATGTCCCGTCTGGCTGGCGAATATATCTTTCTCGATGATATTTTTAACTTCGACCCCAATAGGCCTGACGCTGGAAATATTGTTGTAGAAGGTGCCGAACTGTTCTTGAAGTTACGTGACGACAAAAACCCAAAGATTTTTATCACTGCCCATATGGGTAATTTTGAACTGTTGCCTATTGCCGCTGCAACATTTGGCTTGAATGTTACAGCTATGTTTCGCCCGCCCAATAATCGATATATTGCGGAACGTGTTTTGAATGCACGCACAACACGCATGGGCCATCTGGTGCCATCCAAAGCCGGAGCTGCCATCAATCTTGCTCGCGTTTTAGAGGCTGGCGGTAATGTGGGGGTTCTCGTCGATCAGAAGTTCATAAAGGGCCTTCACACAACATTCTTTGACGCGCCATGTTTGACCAGCCCTCTGGTCGCCAAACTGGCGCGGCAATATAACTGTGATATTTATCCGGCTTTTTGTATCCGCTTGCCGGGCGGCCGTTTTAAGCTGACGCTTGAAGACAAATTGGAAATTCCGCGAGATACCAAAGGCAACTTGGATCCGTTGGCCCTCATGCAAGCCATTAATGATCATGTTGAAGGATGGGTAAGATCTTATCCCGGCCAATGGATGTGGTTCCATAAGCGCTGGCAAATCGCAAAGCCAAAACCTGCATCACTTAATTTGTGATCACAATTCGTGTGTTCTTACGTCCGATTTGCTGGATCAGCGAATAAAATACCGCCGCATTACTCGTTTTTAACCTAACGCAGCCATGAGATGCGGGGCGCCCCAGCGTCTTAATGTGGTTTGTACCATGAACGGCATAACCACCTTTGAAAAACACCGAATAGGGCATGGGCGCATTATTGTATTTTTTTGAGCGCCACATCGTTGCCATGTGCTGAGGTTTGTATGCGCCGCGGGGCGTATAGTAGCCAGATTTCCCCGTTGATACCGCCCAACGATGCAACAATTCCCCGCCATAACTGACCGTCATTGTTTGCTGAGAGACGTCGATCCGCGCAACCAATTGAGCTGCTTGCGCCGCAGAGACCCAAAAAATCAGCGCTAACACATAAAATAGTTTTGAACCCTTCGCCATCGCTTGCCCCCCTCAAAACTGCTTTCAGATTACGGAAAATGTTTTCCTGCTGAATAATATCTGAATTTTCTGCTCAAACCTTGAAATTCAATGCTCGAAATTGAATGGTTACGTTAAGAAACACCAAAACCATTGGCCTTGCAAGCACATCAAATCTTGCCAGCTTCCCTTAAGGCATAAACAAAGCAGCGATGATGGAAACTGTAATCAAACGCATATCAGACAGCGCTGAAGAGTTAGCCGTGCTTACGGCGGAGCTCATCCGTTTTCCAACGATCAACCCACCGGGGGACGCTTACCAGCCCTGCGCCGAGTATATCGGAAATCGTTTGGCAAAACGCGGATTTCAAGTTCAGTTTATCCGGGCTGATGGTGCCCCCGGAGATACTGATCGCTTCCCGCGTATTAATGTGATTGCGCGCTATGAGGGCGGCTTACCGGGACCAACGGTGCACTTTAATTCGCACATTGATGTTGTTGATGCCGGCAATGATTGGACAGTTGAGCCTTTTGCCGGGCTGGTTCGCGATGGACGTGTTTATGGCCGTGGCGCATGCGATATGAAAGGCGGACTTGCCGCCAGCATTGTAGCAGTCGAATCCTACATTGAAGCGCACCCAACGTTCGCCGGTGCGATAGAAATTTCTGGCACAGTTGATGAGGAATCTGGAGGGTTTGGCGGCGTCGCTTATCTCGCTAAACTTGGCTATTTCTCGCAACCGCGGGTTGACCACGTCATCATTCCTGAGCCGCTGAACAAAGATCGAATTTGCCTTGGCCATCGTGGCGTTTGGTGGGCAGAAATTGAGACCAAAGGTGAAATGGCCCATGGATCAATGCCGTTTTTGGGTGATTGCGCTGTGCGCCATATGGGCGCGGTCCTCAGCGCACTAGAGACCGATTTGTTTCCCGCGCTGAGTAAAAAACGCACAGCTATGCCGGTGGTGCCAGAGGGCGCAAAACAATCCACTATGAACATTAATTCAATTCATGGTGGCCAAAGCGACAATTATTCCGGCTTGCCGTCACCCAATGTGCCAGACAGCTGCAAAATTATCATCGATCGCCGTTTCTTGATCGAAGAGGATATCGCGGATGTAAAGCGCGAGATCACCGATATTCTGAACCGTTTGCAATGGGAGCGGCCCAAATTTGAATACTCCATTCGCGATTTGATGGAAGTGCAACCTTTAATGACATCGCGCGATGCGCCGGTTGCACGTGCTATCGCAAAAGGCATCGAAGCAATATTGGGGCGGGCACCCGCCTATGTCGTATCACCTGGATCATACGATCAAAAGCACATCGCCCGTCTTGGACATCTGCATGACTGCATTGCTTATGGCCCCGGTCAGTTGGATTTGGCCCATCGCCCGGATGAATGGATTGGGATCCAAGATATGGTTGAAAGTGCTCAAGTAATGGCGATCGCTCTCGATCACCTTTTACACCGTCGTGCTTAACGTATCCGAATAAAAACTTTCTTGGTTAGATCAAGCCGCAATTCCTAGAAAATTATAGAGGACCAAAATTCCTGCAATTGTTGTGAAAGCAAATGCGGAATGCAACATCAGCAAAAAAGACCATGCTGCATCCTTGGGGCCAAAAACGTATTTTGAGCCCACACTGGGTGCTAAAATCAACCAAGCAATAATCACGAGAAAATTAACGGTATTAGGCAAGGGCAATTGAAACAGCCCCAAAACAGGCAATGCAAAAATCATCGACCAAACATGCTTTCGCCAATTTAAGGCAATCACTGAGACCGGTTTTCCAGTCACCGCATTAAATGCCACAGCTGTTCCTAGACAACCGGCAATAGCAGATGCCAACACCACGGATACCTCCGCCGGTGAAATTTGCATAATAACATTCCTCCGTTCCGGCGCAGTCGGAACATGACGTAATGTCAACTAAAACCGGCTGACAATCAATGCGATAAGTGATTAAGGTGAAAGTCGGGACCAGAAACTCAGTGGACTTTTTCAATGACCTTCTCTCATGCTAAATTTGCCCTTCTATTAGCCGCCAGCCTTTCAGCTTTTCCGTTTGCAGCCGGCGCTGCCGCAAAAACCGATTTGGTGGTGGGTATTGCGCTTGAACCACCCAGCCTTGATCCAACAGCAGGTGCGGCCGCTGCAATTGATGAAGTGACTTATGCCAATATCTTTGAAGGCTTAACGCGCATTAATGAAAGCGGCGAAGTCGTACCCGGCCTTGCTGAAAACTGGACCATTTCAACAGATGGCTTAAGCTACACTTTCAAACTGCAAACTGGTGTGAAATTTCATGATGGAGCAGATTTTACCGCGGAAGATGTGAAGTTTTCAATTGACCGCGCCATGGCCACAGACTCTGTTAATGCCCAAAAAGCACTGTTTGATGGTATTACCGCCGTCACGGTGGTTGATCCTGCTACGGTGACGCTGACATTATCTCGGCCAGTTGGCAGCTTGCTTTACAATTTAGGTTGGGGTGACGCGGTAATCGTTGATGCCGCCAGTGCAGCCACCAACAAAGAAAAGCCAATTGGCACCGGGCCGTTTAGATTTGATAATTGGGCTAAAGGCTCTGCCGTGACTTTGGTCAAAAACCCGGCTTATTGGGGCACAGCGGCAATGCTCGATAAGGTTCAATTTCGCATCATCGCCGACCCCGCAGCAGCCACTGCCGCATTGCTGTCCGGCGATGTGCAGGTATTTCCTAACTTTCCGGCACCTGAAGCCGTACCGCAGTTTCAGGCCGATCCCCGCTTTACGGTCAGCATAGGGACCACTGAAGGCGAAACCATTCTTTCAACCAACAACAAAAAGCCGCCCTTTGACAACTTAAAAGTACGTCAAGCCATTGCCATGACGCTTGATCGACAGGCCGTTATTGACGGGGCGATGTTTGGCCAAGGCATACCGATTTATACTCATTTTGCACCACATAACCCAGCCTACGTGGATTTGTCAGCAACCTATCCGCGCGATGTGGCTAAAGCCAAAGCATT
>JANOPZ010000089.1:0-15652 GCA_031422195.1 Limoniibacter sp.
TAGCGAAGTTCATTTAAGCACCTACTACTGCCCCACCTTCAAGCCCGTCCAATGCGCGGCGAAGGCCCATAGGTCTGCCGCCTCAGCGATGATTTTGTCGGTGGGTTTTCCCGCACCGTGGCCTGCGCGGGTTTCAATCCGTGCGAGGCGCGGCATCGGACCAAGATCGGCGGCTTGGAGCGCGGCGATGTATTTGAAGGTGTGGGCAGGCACTACGCTGTCCGCCATCAGCGCTTATGGCACTAAATTGACGGTTTGATTTAAGGAGTGTTTGGTTCTCGTCAGTGACGAAGGAACGAACATGAACACGAAGTTAGAGAATAAAATAACTGGCGGCAAACGTGCTGCCGAAGATGTTGTAAAAGACATTCGTCGGGCGACCCGGCGCCATTATTCTTCTGAAGATAAAATTCGCATTGTTTTAGATGGCCTGCGTGGTGAGGACAGCATTGCTGAACTTTGCCGCAAAGAGGGCATTGCTCAGAGCCTTTATTACACTTGGTCAAAAGAGTTTTTGGAAGCTGGAAAGCGCAGGCGACACGCGGCAGCAGGCTATGATCAAGCACCTGCGCGGCTAGTGATGGCACCAGCGCAGGTGTAGCAATTGGCTGGGCACCGCGCAAACCGCTGGGAATGCCTGCCCGTAGCGCGGTAACTTCAAGGGAGCCCGCTCCAGCGTTTGCGCTGCCGGCCAAAAATGTCCAGCCCGAACCCATTTGTAGGCGGAGGAGAAGATCACACTTTCAATAACGATCGACCAAGACGGGAACAAAATCCTCTTTGCCGCGTTTTTTCGTCACGGCGTCACAAGAGGAACCAGAAATGAAGAAGATTAAAGCATTTGCGTTGTATGGAACTATTGGTGCCGCTTCCTTGGTGGCAACTACTGCCTTAGGTGCCGTTGCCACCGGCATTGTCAATGTCCGTACGGGACCGAGCACGGGGTATGTCACCGTAGATACCCTCTATCCCGGCGAAGTTGTTGAGGTTGATCGATGTGCCAGCAATGGTTGGTGTTACGTCATTAAGAGTGGCCCGGATGGGTGGGTGTCAGGGCGTTATCTCGCCAATGAGAATGATGAGCCAGACGTCGTCGTTCGTCAGTCAAAGCCGAGCGTCAGCTTCAGCTTCTCCTTCGGTCGCGGTGACGGCTTTTCTTTGGGCGGGCCGCGCGGCAGCCAGAGAGACCTTGTCTGCTTGGCAACTTTCTACAAGCGGAGCCAAGTAAAGGGCGGGGCCGACGCTGACGTACAGAGGGCAGACGTCATGACCAGGGCTCGGGCCGAGGCTATCGACCGCCCAAATGATCGGCGCGGAATTTTCGACTACGGGACGAATGCTCAGACGCGTGACACCTGCCGTTATCTAGACAGGCTGAACTAAGGCAAATCGCGTGGAGGTACCCCACGTCCGGTACTTTTAATGACTACCAAAGGGCGCCGAAGGGTGTCCTTTTCGTTGCTAAGTGCAGTTCTGACGTCTGCTTCGCGTTTAGCTGCACCTAGAGCCCCAAAGCCCACTGTGGGTGTTGTCAGAGAAAGCGGGCTTGTGCGGTGCAGGGCGGCTGCGTAGTCTTCTCGATGACATAACGCTGCCCGTTCCGATACTTCAAAACCAGCTCCTAAATCATCTGCCTTGCTGTGATGCTCTACGTCCGGTTCCCTCAGTCACTAAGGAACGTCGAAGGTCTGCTACACGAGCGGGGCATCGACATCAGCCATTAAACGGTTCGCTACTGGTGGCTTCGGTTCTGCCTGATGTTAGCCGCCGAGATCCGAAAACGACATTCCGACGACGAGAGCGGGCGATGTTGCGGTTCCGGCGCATGCGGACACTGCAGAAGTTCGTTTTGTCCATGCCTCGGTCCACAGAAACACTTGCCGGCGCTGCACTACCTCCAGAACCGCGACACCTACAAGAAGACCCGCGCCGCCGCTCTCGCAGAGTGTCGCGGCGAAGTCTCCCCCGATCACGTTAGCAATTGGGTGCCTATGCGGCTGCCCCAGTGTTCTTTTCGACAATCCCATGGCAACGGTTACGTCCACTCGCCTTTGCTGCGTAGAGGAACACATCTGCGGTCGCCATCCATGCATCGAAGTCATTAATATAGCGATCGAGGCTGCAGATACCGAAACTTGCAGTGACGTGCAGTTCGGCCCCATTCACCTCTACTGGCGTTTCGGCGAAAAGAATGCGAACACGTTCTGCAAATTCGAACGCGCCGTCAGCATTCGTCGATGGCAGCAAGACCGCAAATTCTTCGCCGCCAATCCGTCCCAACAAGTCATTCACGCGCAAGGTGCCGATGCACCGCTGGACCAAGGTTTGCAGGACGGTGTCGCCTGCGGGATGTCCGTGGCCATCGTTGACCCGCTTGAAATGGTCGACGTCAAATAGAATGATCGAAGCATCACTGCCATGCCTGCGGCTCCGGGCGAACTCTTTCTGGGCGGCGTCGACCCAGCCCCGGCGTGTCATCGCGCCCGTCAGCCCGTCGCTCATGGCGATCTGACGAAGCTCAAGCTCGTCGAGCACCAATTTTGCAAAACTGGTCAGGATTCCGATCTCGCTGTCCGAGAAGTTTCGGGGTTTGGTGTCTATCGCGCAAAGCGCGCCAAGATTGTAGCCGTCAGGTGTTTCCAGCGGGATGCCGAGATAGCTGCGGATCCTCGGTTCCGCCGTCACCAGAGGATTCTTGGCGAACCGAATATCAAGAGCCGCATCTGGCACTATCATGGGTTCGCGCTTTTTAATCGTATGAGAGCAGAATGAAACATCACGCGATGTTTCACAGGTGTTCAATCCGGCAAATGATTTGAACCCTTGCCGCTCTGCATCGACGAGACTGACTGCGGCGATCGGAACATTCAGCACCTTGCAAACCAGTTCGGTCAACTTGTAAAAAGGCTCTTCCCGATCCGTGTCCAGCACGTCATAGCGCCGCAACGCAGCAAGGCGTCCATCCTCGTCGATTAGCTTGTGACCAAGACCCATAGCGTTCCCTCAAAGTGAGAATTGTGGTAATCAGCTCGTCGCGATACGTAGCGCAGGCTTGGCCGATGACTGCTCTAACGCGTTGCTCGTCCATCCCGGCGGTCAGCAGGCTAGATGCCAGCGCCAAGAGATTTCGGCTCTGACGTTCGATGCCTTCCCGCAAAGCAGACGGGACATCCAAATCGATGATGGGCAGCATTGCATCCGCGACGACGTGCTCGGAACAGTTTTCCGTCATTCACAGGCTCTCCGGTAATCTGGTTTTGCACGGTTCGCACCGTTGACGTCCAAAAGCGGGTTCGATTTCGCTCGGGGTTTTACAAACCGATCCAACACGTTTTGCTTGCGCGTGCCTTGTATGAACTGATGCGGTATATGCTCTCTTTCCGACTGTATGGAATATAAGAAAGTGATTTTCTAAAATAGACAGCGGGAATGCAATTATGTCTCAGATCAGCATATCGGCAATTGATCTTGCCGAAAATCAACTCGGCCAAAAACGGATTTCTAGATTGTGGTGTTAAAGCAAATGGCATGATCGTTTTTAATCGATCTGGCCCTACCCCGGTTTCCCTCCGCGCCCTTGCCTCGTTCAGGCTCCGCGGGCATGTAAGGAACGGCCACTTGGAAAATCAATGATCAAACTAAAGCTGGCCCCAATGGCAGCAAAGAGCTGACAACTTCGCTACAAGCAATCTAGGCTGATGTCGGCTATTCATGGTCTCGACTCCAAAACCCGCCATTCGGCTTCCGGCCCCCTGACCAGTCGTTCAGTTTTGCGCTTAAGATTCGGTCAATAGAGCAGGTAAACGCAATACCCAAAAACAGACATTCGCCTGCTGCCAAATCAGGTTCTCTGTTAAGTTCATCCAAAATTATTCCTATTTTTCTTGTGTTGGCGATTGAACACGAACTCGCAAGTCGCAAACAAAACAAGGGCGTTTGACACTGCCAAAAGTTGCAGGTCGCAACGGTTCTTATGCGTTCACATGCCCCCTAGACCGACGAATAGCGCGGAATTTTCAGCCAAGCTTGAATATGCATTGTCGGCTAAACAAACCTGCCAAAAACAAAAAGATGCAGCATACGGCAATACATCACGTCAATAAATATTTGACAACATGTTGACAACTATCTGATTGCGTGGTAGGTTTAAAACTCGGGGATCGTAAAATAACGTAACGAAACCAAAGGACTTAAAAATGCAAACTCTTCAATCATTTGCTATCGCTGGCTTAGTAGCCCTGACACTCATGCCAATTGCAGCCAACGCCGCTCAACGGTTGGACACGCAGACGAGCACTTGTGAAACCATACAGCAAACATTGGCACAGGAAGGCGAGGCTATCCTCCGCTTCCCGTCAAAAACGACTGACGGTGTCATGCTGTACGGCCGTTATGTTGGTGGAACCGGATCTTGCGGCTCACAGGAAGTTGAAAAATCGTCGTCGGTTCCTGTCAGTGACGGCAGCATGTGCCCAGTGACAGCATGCCAAGCCGATTTTGATTAAACTTGATTAAACAAAACAAAAACGGCGCAAACAGCCACTCCGGAAGCAATCCGGGGTGGTTTTTTATGCGCAGGGTAAGCACAATAATTATCTGAAATGACAAACATTATCGATTCATCTGTGCGCGCAGCCACGGTGCCACGGTGCCACGGTCTTTAAGCGCGCAAACCTTTTGGAGAACTGTTGGAAACCCAGCAAAGATAAGCCGATGACGAGGCTGATTTCACCAGAAAAGCCTGCAATTGCAGCTGCTGGCAACCAGTATGGTGAGACACCCTTAAATGCGACGGCATAAGTCAATCCAGCGGCCGTTACCCAGCACAAGAGCGTAACGGTCAAAACCATTATGCCGACCAAGCGCCATTTAGATTGGCTTTGGTCAACGACCTTTGGCGTGGGATCAACAATATTATCTTCCAATTTTATGGCACCAGCTTAATATCATCGCCCAAGACCCATGCGCGAAAGCAAGCGATCCTTTAGAACATATTGGTGATACAGCGCAGCGCCGACATGCAGAACCAAAAGCGCGGTTAAAATGGCACCGCCGGCAATGTGCACGTAAAATGCGTTGTAATCAGAAAAAACGGGTAGCGGTGATTGAGCGCCGTTGAAAACAACGTTGGCCGCTTCCGACATTCTAAACAGTACAAAACCTGACACGGGCATAGCAATCAACATCACATAAAACAGACGGTACACCCACTTTGAAACCAACGTCCTGACCGCGGTTTGGCCGCCAATTTCAGATGGTTTTTTATCAGCGAAAGCCCACCACGCAAGACGCGCAAAGGTCAAAACAAATATCGCCATACCACCTGGAGCGTGAAGCCGTAAAATTGCTATCTTAGTGGCCTCATCCTGAGACGAAGCTGTCAAAACACCGGCAATAATCATGCCGATGATTAAAACTGCCGTGACCCAGTGGATGATGATGGCTATAATTCCATAGCGATCAGAGGTGCTCGTTATGCCCATGAGAAGGTCTCCCTGTTGTTAAGCTTGGCGTTTCGAGTTCGTCGCGAATGTCAATCATAGTCTGTGTGGCGGCAATCAATCTGGTGTTGGTCAACGTATCTTTAATTGAGGCCATCCATATATTTTGCCGCTCAATAGCCATGTTGAATGCCTTGGCGCCGTTTTCGGTCAACACAACAAGGTGTGCTCTTTGATGATGCGGATTGGGTTCGAAAGCGACAAACCCATCATCGTGAAGTTCATTGATGATGCGCTGCACACCCTGTCTGCTCAGTCTCATACCCCGTGCCAAGTGCGCCACCGGCTGCGCAGCCGGAGCATCATGGATGGCCCCTACAACCTGCATGCGCGCGGAACTAAGGCCGATATCAGCCACCATCTCATCGGCATAGCTCGCTAAAGCACCGCTCAATCGCAGTGTCTCGATAATAAACCGCGAAAGCACATCGGACGTAATCATAGTTAAGTTTATTGGCATTATGACAATTGGTTGTCAAGATTGAGCGTAAGCGGTGCGCCGATCACACCTTGCTGGCGTAATTCCACGGTAACAGCTCTGCAATCTGGCTTTGCTTATGACCGTTGACGATGGCGGTGAGCGTTGCGGTTAGATAGGCGTGTGGCTCGACGGCGTTGAGTTTGCAGGTTTCAATCAGTGAGGCGATGGTGGCCCAGTTTGCCGCTCCGGCATCATGGCCTGCAAACAGAGCATTTTTGCGGTTTAGGGCAATGGGGCGTATGGTGCGTTCGACGGTGTTATTGTCGAGCTCAATGCAGCCATCGGTGAGGAATAGTGTGAGCCCGCTGTTTGGCGTTTGCCAGTATTTTGCAACGTATTTCAGGGCTTCGCCGAGCGGGGATTTGGCTGAGACGCGGGCGCGGTGATGTGTTAGCCAGACCTCGAAGTCAGCGATTTTGGGCGCTGATTGTTGTTGCCGGACGGCAAGGCGGGCTTCTGACGATAAGCCACGTATTTCAGCCTCGATCTTGTAAAGGGCAGCAATCTGGGCAAGCCCTTCTTGCGCGATGGGTGCGGTGGTGGTTTGCGCAATCTCAAACAGTTTACGGCGCGCATGAGCCCAGCAATAGGCAAGTTTGATCGTATTTCGATCAGGTGCAATCAGCCGGTTATAACCAGCATAGCCATCGACCTGCAAAATGCCGGTAAAGCCTTCTAAAATATCGTCGGCATATTGGCCGCTTCTGCCGGGTGCATAGGTGAAGGCCACACCGGGCGGACTTTCACCACCCCATGGCCGGTCATCACGGGCTAAGGCCCAGAAGTACCCGGTTTTGGTCTTTCGCGCGCCTGGATCAAGCACCGGCGCACGTGTTTCATCCATGAACAGCTTTTGTGATTGCTTCAGATTAGCAATCAGCGCGCTGAACACAGGCTTTAACTCATAAGCCGCTTTGCCCACCCAGGCCGCTAAGGTTGACCGGTCAAGATCAATGCCGTCACGGCTGTAAATCTGTGCTTGTCGATATAGCGGCAAATGATCGGCATATTTGCTGACCAGCACATGCGCGACTGTGGCTTCGGTCGGCATACCGCCGGCAATAAGGCGTGATGGGGCTGCTGCCTGCGCCACACCGTCAGTGCAGACGCGACAGGCATACTTGGGTCGGCGTGTGACAATCACTTGGAACTTTGCAGGAATAATATCCAGCCGCTCACTAACGTCTTCACCAATTGCGTGCAGAGCGCTGCCACAGCCGCAGATCAAGCTGCCCGGTTCAATCACCATTTCAACGCGCGGCAAATGGCTTGGCAATGATCCGCGATTGGTATTGCGCGGTTTGGCCACGTCAGATTTTTCTGAACTGGATTTGGCCGGATCAATGGCCTCATCTTCAGCATGGATGGCAGCCATCGCCGTTTCGATATCTTCGAGCGCCAGATCATATTGCTCAGGATTGGCCTTCTCAGACCTTTGCCCGAACAGCGCCCGCTTAAAATCAGAGACCAGCTTTTCCAGCCGCTGGATGCGGTCTTCTTTGCGTTCAATCACTGCATCACGCGTTGCAATGCCTGCATCACGGTTGACGATTTCAGCCTGAGAGGCAACGATCAGTGCCTTCAGTGTGGCAATTTCTTCGAGCAAATCAGCCATGTTTATCTTGGCCAAATTATAGCAAAATGTGGCGCAGTTTGCCTGCCAAAACCACGCAATCAGACCTGATGAGTCACCCTGACGCAGGCATTTTTAGTGCTGCTTTATCCGTATCAGAGTCTCATCAACAAGCCATCAACACGCCACCGGTGCCCGCATTTCCACCGCCCGAACCCGCCGCCAATCAAGCCCGCAGAACAATGCCTCAAACTGCGCGTGATTGAGGTTGATCATTCCGTCCTTGATCGCAGGCCAAGTGAACGTGTGTTTTTCCAGCTTTTTGAACGCCAGCACCAAGCCCGTGCCATCCCAATACAATAGCTTTAACCGTTCAGCCCGCTTTGACCGGAACACAAACACCGTGCCCGTAAACGGATCCTTGTGCAGCTCATTCTTTACCAACGTCGCCAAGCCATCATGGCCCTTCCTAAAGTCGACCGGCTTGGTCGCCACCATAATCCGCACCCGGTTGGATGGGAAGATCATAAGCCGGCCTGTAACGCCATCACCAATTCTGCAATCCGTACCGCAGGCGTCGCCGCATCAAGCCGCAGCGTTACTTGGCCAAGGACCACATCAACTGTGCCGGTGGCGACCGGCGGTTTTAATGTCTGGGCCACAGCCATCGGCGCTACAAACTCCGCACCTACAACCTCCGGCACAACCAGCCTGCCTTGCCGCGCCAGCGTTCGCCACGACGACAGATGGTTTGCCTTCACACCATGCCGCCGCGCCACTTCATCCACTGCGATACCCGGAACCAGCGTCTCGGCAACCATGCGGCCTTTTGCATAATTCGACCACCGCCGCTTGGCCGACGGAGCCGCAAGCAACTCAACAAACCCACCGGACTCCATACTGAGCTCCCTATGGACAACCATTGATACCTCCCGTGAAATTCTCAACCGGAAGCCGCAATCGCAGGTTATAAAGTCAGGAGGAAGGTGGGGTCAGGACACCGCTTACAAAGCAATCGATTGAAGAAGCGTTTGTCCAAATTCTAAAGAAGCACCATCACCGTATCGCTCACGGCTAAGCCTATGGCCTAAAAAGTCACACCGGATGCGTTCGTCTATCTTGGCAGCAAGCATTCGATCCTCAAAACTATGCCGCAAACTGTACATTACATGGTCAGGTGTTTCCAGAAGCTGGTTTTCACTCAAGAATTTGTTGATCGTGCCGCTTAGCGTTATGCTTGACTCGCGGTACCTTGGAAATCCATTCGGGCAAAGCTTAAAAGCCTCAAGGCTAATTCCAACCAGTGGAATTATGCGTTCAGACTCCTGTGTCTTGAGAACTCTACCGACTGGCTTTATCGTAATATGTGGCACGTCGTGGTCAAGAATAATATGTTGCGGCAAGAGCCCTGCGGCTTCACTCGGCCTGTAGCCGGTGTTGATCATGCCCAGCAATATGCACCGAGCCTCGATATTTAAACCATCAAGCGCGCCGGGCGCCAAGAGTTTTAAACGGATCCAGTCATTTGAAAACGGGGGGCGAATGCGCTTATTTTTCCTTGAATGTTTGATTGTTAATCCGCCTATTGGCAGGTCTAATTTAAGCCTCTTCTTCACATTTATCGTTTTTAAAATGTCTGAAACAAAAATTAGGTCTTTGTTTGCGGTGTTTGCAGCCATGTTTTCGCTGGACATTCGTTCCAGCCACCAATCACGGAATTCCAACATATCGTCGGCTGTGATTTCAGAAATTTTCTTGTTGCCAATTATTGAGACAAAATTGCTCACCGCTTTAATTCGAGGTGTTTTCCAACGTCGTACTTGATCGCTGCTTTTACCGATTATTCGATCTTTGGCTAATGACCAGAAAAATTCCAGTGCACGCTCGATCGTAATTTCTGGTTCACGCGCCCCGCCAAGAACGGCCGCCGCTTCAATCTTATCAGGTTCACGGTTTTCAGGTATTGCCACGCGCGCTCTTGCTACAATTTCTTGCAAAGGCAATCGGGCAACTTTTTCAGCAGAAAGAAAACCAAATCCCCGCCGATCTGCCAATTCGCGTGCAGCATCAAATCTCAATTCAGCGTCCTCACTATCGCCCGCTCGCTTGGCTTCCCAAGCTTCAACATACCGTTCCCAAATTGCTTCTGCCTTGTGCAGTGCTTTGGCTTCTGAGTCCGTGTGAAGGCTAATTGTAACTACGCTTCTTTGTTCAACGTTTGAAAAACGCTTTGGCACGCGCCGCACTAGGTGAAAAGTTTTGTTTCGCTTTTGAATTGGCATGATTACACATCTCTATTTTAAGTCGTGTATATCAAAATGTGTAGCAAAATGTCTAGCAAAATAGTTTTTAGACGACAGCAAAACATCTTTCCGCCAGCAGATCGACAGGTATTTCCAAAAATTATTGATAGATATCAGATAGTTACAGGACCCAATTTAAATGGGCTGAGTCAATCGCACATGTGAACCGAAGTGGTGCACCCGAAGGGATTCGAACCCCCGGCCTTTGGAATCGGAATCCAACGCTCTATCCAGCTGAGCTACGGGTGCATTGAGGCGGGTATAGCTGCTTCAGCGATTAGGAGCAACGGCGGAATTGAGGCGAAGTTAAGTGATTACATCTGGCGCGTTGCGCCCAGATCTTCGCTTTATCTCTGCCAAGTCTTCGGCTGCCAAAATGATAGGGGCAAGTGCATCGCTAACAATTAAGCTCAGATCGCCGGTATCAGGCTCGTAGCGCTCGAGATAGACCCGCAACGTTGCGCCAGATGTTCCGGTGCCGGAGAGACGGAATACAACACGGCTGCCGCCTTCAAACAAAATTCTAACGCCTTGATTTTTCGCAATCGAGCCATCCACCGGATCAAGATATTCAAAATCGTCCGCTGAAACAACTGTAAGCCCGTGCAGAGTTTTGCCGGGCAAGCCCGCCATTTGGCCGCGCACATGGGCCATCAATCCGTTGGCGGCGTCTGTATCGATACCTTCATAATCATGGCGTGCATAATAGTTGCGGCCATAGGTTTTCCAGAAGCCGTGGACGATGGCTTTCATGGATTCGCGGCGTACAGCCAAAATATTGAGCCAAAGCAAAACTGCCCAAAGCCCGTCTTTTTCGCGCACATGGCTGGAGCCCGTGCCGGCGCTTTCCTCACCGCAAATTGTGGCCATACCTGCATCGAGCAAATTACCGAAAAACTTCCATCCGGTTGGCGTTTCATACATGCCTATGCCGAGTTTGGCCGCCACTCGATCTGCCGCGCCAGAGGTGGGCATTGAGCGCGCAATACCGGCAAGGCCCTGTTTGTAACCCGGTGCCAAATGCGCGTTCGCTGCAAGCATGGCAACAGAATCAGAAGGCGTGACAAAAATGCCTTTGCCGATAATCAAATTGCGGTCACCGTCACCATCAGACGCTGCGCCAAAATCGGGTGCGTTTTTGCTCATCATTTCATCGTAGAGAACCTTAGCGTGAACCAAATTCGGATCTGGGTGGTGGCCGCCAAAATCCTCAAGCGGAATGCCGTTGATAACTGTGCCTGCCGCCGCGCCCAAACGCCGTTCCAAAATCTCGGTGGCATAAGGGCCGGTAACAGCGCTCATAGCGTCAAAACGCATGCGAAAGCCCGAGGCAAACAGCGCCCGGATGGCGGGAAAATCAAACAGCTCGTCCATCAAAGCGGCGTAGTCTTGCACCGGATCGACAATCTCAACGATCATGCCGTCGAGGGTTTTTTTGCCGACGGTATCAAGGTCTGGTGCAACGGCATCTGAAATTTTATAGTGGCTGATTGCTGTGGTGACAGCGTAAATCGCATCCGTTACTTTTTCGGGTGCAGGCCCGCCGTTACCCATATTGAATTTAATGCCAAAATCCTCGGTTGGCCCGCCGGGGTTGTGCGAGGCTGACAAAATAATGCCGCCGAAGGATTTAGTCTTGCGGATCAAATGCGACGCAGCGGGCGTTGATAATATGCCGCCCTGTCCGACAATAACTTTAGCAAAACCAGCCGCTGCTGCCATGCGGATGCAAAGGCCAATCACATGCCGGTTGTAATAGCGACCGTCGCCGCCAATGACCAAGCTTGTGCCTTCAAAACCGGATTGCGCATCAAATATCGCCTGAATAAAATTCTCGGCGTAATTGACCTGAGCAAAATGCGGAACTTTTTTGCGCAAGCCCGATGTGCCGGGTTTTTGATCGAGATAAGGCGTGGTTGCGACAGTTTGAATGGACATTGATATTCCTCAGAGCAGCCACCCAAATCAAAGCAGCACGTTAATCCAGACTAGAATGCGCGGCCGGCTATAAATCGCAAGCGGAAAAGCGATGTATGATCAAGGAATTGCCTTTTCAATTGAATGCTTCCGTGGTTTTTCGGCGTTTATCACGGGGGCTTAAATTGGTTGAATTTCAAAAACAGCATATCGCCATTATTGGCGCGGGCATTATCGGTATTTCAACGGCATTGAATTTGGCTCGCATGGGCCATAGCATCACTGTGTTTGATCCGCGCGGCGTGGCGGGCGGCGCAAGTTTTGGCAATGCAGGCGCAATGGCGGCATCGAGTATTTTGCCGCTGAATATGCCGGGGCTGGCGTGGAAGGCCCCGGGAATGTTGCTTGACCCGAAACAACCATTGTTCATCAAATGGCGTTATCTGACGACAATTGCGCCGTGGTTAATACGCTTTCTCAAATATGCCACCCCCGAACAGGCAAAACGCACGTCGGCTGCGCTTTATACGCTGGTCGGTACATCCTACCATGATCATTTAGCGCTGGCCAAAGGCACGCCTGCAGAGCGGTATTTGAAACCGTCCGACTACCTCTATGTTTATCCTGACAAGGTTGCGTTTGAAAAAGATGCTTTTGGATATTCCCTCAAAAAGGCAGCGGGCATTTCTTGGCAAACCATTGAAGCAAACAAGCTTAGAAGTTTTGACCCGTCGCTGGCTGAAACCGACGGCTTTGGTGTGCATTTTGATGGCGGCGAGCATGCCATTTTGTCCGACCCCGGCAAGTATGTTGAGGGGCTGGCCGCTGGTTTAGAAGCGTTGGGCGGGCGAATAATCAAGGCTGAAGTTACAGACATCCGCATAAAGCAAGGCCGTGCCACAGGTGTTGTTGCAGGCGGGCAAACACATGTTTGCGATGCAGTCTTATTGGCAGCTGGAGCATGGTCAAAGGCACTGGCAAAAAAATTAGGCCTCAATTTACCGCTTGAAACTGAACGCGGCTATCATCTTGAACTTTGGGAGCCCAATGTTGAAATGAAGCGGCCTATTTTGGTGACACAAGGCAAGTTTGCCGTCACGCCAATGGAAGGGCGGATACGTTGTGCAGGCATTGACGAGTTTGGCGGGCTGGAAGCAGGGCCCAGCCCGGAGGGCCCGGCACTGCTCGAATATTGGGTTAAACGCTGCCTGCCAGCAGTCAAATGGCAACGCACCACAAATTGGATGGGGTTTAGGCCAACTATGCCAGATTCACTTCCTTTGATTGGAGCTGCACCTGAGATTTCAAACGCGTTTTTGAGTTTCGGCCACCAGCATTTGGGCATGACGGGGGGGCCGAAAACAGGAAGTCTGCTGGCGCAGATGATAAGCGGGCAAACACCCAATGAAGACATGACACCGTATGATCCCCGTAAATGGGTATGATCAGTTTAGAAACCGGGCTTGAGGTGTTGCAACCCGCGACCCTAATATTGGACGCAATTGGCGTTGCAGCTTTTGCTGCTACCGGCGCGTTGGTTGCGGCGCGTAAAGGCATGGATATCACCGGCTTTGCGTTGCTTGCGATTGTTACCGGCGTTGGTGGTGGTACGTTGCGGGATTTGCTCTTGGGCATAACGCCGGTTAGCTGGGTGAGTGATCCGTTTGCAGTGTTTTTATGTATCGGCGTCGCCATTGTCACTTACGCTGGTTATGGCCAATTGCAATTTATGCACAAAGCCATCGTCTGGTGCGACGCTTTGGGCATGGCGCTGTTCAGTGTCACTGGTGCCAAACTGGCCCTCACCGCTGGAGCTGCGCCAGTTGTCGCCTGCGCTATGGGCGTGGTTACGGCCACATTCGGCGGCATTATCCGCGATGTCTTAAGCGCTGAAGTGCCATTGATTTTGCGCCGCGAAATTTATGCAACGGCGTCACTGCTAGGCGCAACGGTGTTTGTGATTTTGCAGGCTTTAGCAGCGCCGATTGAACTGGCTCTGGCTGGCGGGTTTTTCGCCGCATTTGCCCTGCGCGCGCTGGCAATTGTGAATGGCTGGTCGTTGCCGGGAAGGCTTAACCCCTAATCTCCAGATGCCGTCATTTGGGTCGCGGTGTGACATTGGAATGACATTGCGGGGCGAGTGCTTTGGCTTTTTGCTTTTGGCGTAACAAACGCGCCGACCAGCAAAGTGATCACAGGCTTATCGTCAATTGCACCCATCGACCAGCCGCATTTCGGGCAAAACGCGGGGGACGACCATTTTGACCACGGGTATTTAACAAGTTCACCACCGGGGCCGGTCCATGTTAGATTGTCACGGGCAAATTAGACCCAAGTTGCTGTCAGTGCGCAAGTGTGGCGCTGGCACAGAGTACAGGAGCAAGGATGCGGCTCTCAAGGATGCAGCTTTAACGCCTCACCTTTGGCCTCAAAGCGGCTATTGCCGCACAGACAGCCGCCGTGATGAATAAGTAATTTTGCCATTTTTCCGGTCTTTTGGGGAAATAAAACACATTAGCATTTTTGAGAGTTCAAACCACTAAATTGCGTTCGTAAAGATGATGGCACTGGCATAACATAAGGCATTCGAGGAGAAAATATTCCATGAGCACCAACAAAGTAGCACTCATTACAGCAGGCGGGAGCGGTATGGGCGCTGAAGCGGCGCGCCGGCTTGCAACTGATGGGTTTAATGTGGCGATACTGTCATCCTCCGGCAAGGGCGAGGCGCTTGCACACGAACTTGGCGGCGTTGGCATTACCGGCTCAAACCTTGTGGTTGAGGATTTGCAACGCCTTGTCGATGCAGCGATGAACCATTGGGGCCGGATTGATGTGTTGGTCAACAGTGCTGGCCATGGCCCGCGCGCGCCTTTGCTTGAGATCACGGACGAGCAATGGCAATTGGGCATGGATATTTATTTGATGAATGTCATCCGCGCCACAAGGCTGGTAACGCCAATTATGCAAGCACAAAAATCGGGCACAATTATCAATATTTCAACAGCTTGGGTGGATGAACCAAGCGCTATGTTCCCGACGTCTGCTGTAGCGCGGGCCGGGTTGGCGGCTTTCACCAAATTGTTTGCAGACCAATACGCACCGGAAAACATTCGCATGAACAATGTTCTCCCGGGCTGGATTGATAGTCTGCCTCAATTGGATGAGCGCCGCGAAAATGTGCCCATGGGCCGCTATGGTACCAGCGCCGAAATCGCTGCAACGATTTCATTCTTGGCGTCCGACGGAGCGGGGTATATCACCGGACAAAGCTTGAAGGTGGATGGGGGCCTAATGCGCAGTGTTTGAGACAGCGCGCTATTGAATGCTGTTGACGACACGTTTGTGGCTAGAGAAGGCACAGCACTTTGCCACGCAATGGCTCTGGACTTACAACAATGACCGACCCAATATGAGGATAGGCGAAATTATACCCGCTGCAAAACTGAACCAACACATTGCCGCATAAATTCTACGACAAGACCCGTTCAAAACGGAGGATTGCCGGCTGAATTGATTTCAGGAATTCTTGTCGAATGACAAACATCTCACAAAATAACATTTCAAAGTTAACGTCTTCAAAGCTTGTCATTCATGCTTCAAACACAAAAGGCCTTGGCGGGATTGAAGTGACCTTTAACCTGCTAAGCGCAATTAAAAGTATTGGTTTAATTGATCTCTTATTGGTTCCTGAAATTGGACGATTGTCTACCTATCACGACCCGATCAACATAAAAGAAGTTGTGGTCGTTAAGCGTCGGTTGCCTAATTTATTGTCAAGATTCATTGAAGTTTTGGCAATAAATCGGAGAATTTCTCCCAAAGACAGATTGCTGGTCCTCGGCGATATCCCATTAAGACACGCCGGGCGTCAGGT
>JANOPZ010000090.1:0-18965 GCA_031422195.1 Limoniibacter sp.
GAATAAGGTCGGTTGGCAGAACGCGAACCAAATCGCGAAGCCAGTGTAATTTTCGCGTCTTCACCCTGCCCGCGACACCGATATGATAGACGGGTTGTGTCGACAAAGCGGTCGCAGAATTTCGCTGACGTTTCGCCCGCTTGCTTCATTCTCATTGCACCTCGAAAATACGCGGCTGCAAGAAAACAACCCATTCTAACAATGGCGATCGTTTAGTATCATTTTCACCGACTTCCACGTCTCACTCCGCCTAAGCCATTGACCAACTGCCAAAGTCACTTCAGAACTTGAGGTCTGAAAACGGGAACATACCATGCAATATCGAACACTTGGACGATCAGGTTTGAAGGTCTCAGCCATAACAATGGGAACGTTTACTTTTGGTGGCACGGGGCCTTTTGCTTTGGTTGGCACGCAAGGTGTGCCCGAGGCCAAGCGTTTGGTTGATTTATGCCTTGATCACGGTGTCAACACGATTGACACCGCCAATATGTATTCATCTGGCCTTTGCGAAGAAATTCTCGGTGAGGTGCTGGTCGGGCGCCGCGAGGATGTTCTGGTTACATCAAAAGCACGGATGCGCGTTGGTACTGGTCCCAATGACGAAGGCACAAGCCGGTATCATTTGATCCGCGAATGTGAGCGCTCGCTCAAGCGCCTGCGCACAGATTATTTGGATATTTATTATGTACACCAATGGGATGGAGTAACGCCGGTTGAAGAAACCATGGCCGCGCTCGATACTTTAGTCCAGCAAGGCAAAGTGCGCTATACAGGCTGCTCAAACTATGCCGGTTGGCATGTGATGAAATCACTGGCTGCGGCAGACGCCAATCATCAGGCGCGCTTTGTTACCCAACAGATCCACTACACGTTGGAGGCCCGCGAAGCGGAATATGAATTGCTGCCGATTGCCGTTGACCAGGGCCTTGGCGTTTTGGTGTGGAGCCCGCTTGCTGGCGGGTTGCTTTCAGGCAAACACAAACGTGGCGCAAAAGCACCAGATGGTTCACGTCAAGCGGCCGGTTGGAATGAGCCACCAATTCGTGATGAAGAAAAGCTCTGGCGCATTGTAGAGACGCTTGGCACAATTGCTGCAGAACATGAAACCTCGTCGGCGCAAATTGCATTGGCTTGGCTTTTAACACGCCCAGCCGTTGCCTCATTGGTCATTGGCGGTCGCAATGAAGCGCAGTTTAAAGATAATTTTGCAGCCATTGATATTGTGCTGACGAAAGAAGACCTGCAGCGCCTCAATGATGCCAGCCGCCTACCGCTCTTCTACCCTTATTGGCACCAACACAACTTCACGCGCGAGCGGTTTAGCGAAGCTGACCAAGCACTGCATGCCGATTATCCGGATAGGCATTATGGCGGTGTGGATCCGTTGGTTTAATCCACTCTATCGGCCATCGCCCAATCCATTCCTGTCAGGACCACTATGCCGGGGCATACACATTCGCGCAGTTTTCGGAAAAAACACGCGCGCGGCCAATTTGCTGATGAAACAAAGACAAAAAATTAGACCGCTTGCTTGGTTTTATCGCGCAGCAGAACAAACATTAAAATCAGTGCGAGCGGCAAGAATAGTGACCATTGCGACAGCACAAATGCACTGCCGAGGCGAAGCCATCCGTAACCAAGAAACAGCACGCCAAAAATGGCATTTTGGACCATGATCAAAGTGACAAGACTGCGATTAAGATGAGCTGATCGGCCAGCCAAAATCAGGAAAAGGCCATTCAAAACCAAAAAGGCTGTGACTTGATGCCAGATCGTTGAGAACAATGCTTTCCAAGCTGGATTGAGCGCGCTTTCCAAAGCTGGCAAATGAAATTCGGGACCGCCGCCAAACACATGCAAGCCGGCAATTGCAATGGAGGCGAACCCAGCACCGAATAGTAGACCACGAGACATATTTGAACCCTTTATTTGCATACGGTACCGTATGTCTAGATGCTTGGATTGCTTATGTCAATACGTTAGCGTATGGTGCAGCAATGATTGCTAAAACCCGCCAAACACTCACGCCTGATGATTGGATTAAAGCTGCGTTTTGCATGCTTGCTGCCAGAGGCGTTTCGAGCGTTAAGGCTGAGATTTTGGCTTTGGAACTCGGTGCGACAAAGGGATCGTTTTATTGGCACTTCAAAGATGTCCCAACGCTACATGTTGCTATGCTAACACTCTGGCGGGACAAGGCGACGGCCGCTATTATCAATGATATTATGGCAATCCCGGAAGATGGCCAAGCGCGCCTTTTTACACTCACCCGAATCATTGCTTCACTCAACACCCAAAACGATTATGGCGGGGCTAAAGCCGAACCAGCGATCCGTGAATGGGCGCGTTTTAATGATGCTGCCGCCGAAGCCGTCAGGCATGTTGATGCCGCAAGGATTGCTTTTGTCCAAAACTTATTTGCTTCAATCGGTTTTGATGATGCGCGTGAACGCGCTGAACTTTATTACGCTGGCTATGTCGGCTTACAAGCACTTGCAACAACCAACGCAATCGAGATTGGGCCGCGTATGGAGTCCCTGGTCGTATTGCTGCTACAAATGACAGAACCTCACCTGCGGACTTGAATTGCAACATCAAATAGGGCCGCTTATCCAGTCACGCTCCCGCGCAGTGCACGATCTAACAGTATCATTGCTAAACAATAGCAAATGATGTTTCGGCCATCATCACTGTATTGATCTGCTGATTTTAAGCCGATTTCCCCGCCATAGCCTCAACAATTCCCGTCATGGCCATCATGCCGGGGTCGACCATTGTCATGCTTTTTTCGGCGAATATTCTTGCACGGCCAATGGTTGCGGGTTTGGTCTTGAAGGCTTCCATTGCAGCGCGCACTTGTGTGGCACAGGCGATTCCAATTTCATCAGCATCGCTTAAACCGGCGCTGGCTTGGACAACAGCTTCCAAACTGTCGAGTACTGTTTTGCCCCCAAGTTCAGCCTTGCCGCGCGCCATCATCGCATCGCGTGCTGCGGCAACCAGCATGGATATTTCGGCAGGTTCAATAGAGGTGCGGCCTTTGATGATTTTTGCCATCGCCATCAAGCCTGTTGCCATCAACGTGCCATAAGATGAGCCGGATGATTTTGTGAAGGCTTGCGCGCACGCGAGCAATGCCAAACCCAGATCATCCGGCAAGGTTGGGCTGAGGGCTAAAATGGCGCGCATGCCTCGCGTCATGGTCACGCCCAGATCACCGTCGCCAAGCGCGCCGTCGGCCGCGTTTAATGCTTCAAAATCCCGCTCCATTGCCGCTGCAACTTGTGCAGCAGACTTGCGAAAATCAGAGACATCAATGCTCATTTAACGCTCCAAAACGCGCAATCACACGGTGCTTTCAAAAAGCCTTCAAGCTGCTCATCGAGCTTGATCAAGGTGAACGAAACACCTGCCATTTCCATGGATGTCGCATAGCGCCCGACCAGCGGCATCACGATGGTTGCGCCAGTGCCTTCTAACCGGGCTTTGACCACGCGATAAAGAATATAAAGTTCTTCAACCGGCGTTGCGCCAAGTGAGTTGACCAAAACTGAAACGCGGTCGCCTGCGCCAAGCGGCATATCAGCAAGCAGCCGGTCAATCATCTCGTTGGCAATGTCATCGGCCGGCTTAAGCTTGCCGCGCCAAACACCTGGCTCGCCATGAATGCCCATGCCCATTTCCATTTCATCATCGCCGATTTGAAATGTAGGCTTGCCAGCTTGCGGAACAGTGCAAGACGAAAGCGCCGCCCCAATCGAGCGGCTATGATTGGCTGCTTTTTGCGCAACGGCTGTAACAGTTGCCAGATCATGCCCGGCTTCGGCGGCAGCACCGGCAATTTTGAACGCATAAACCATGGCTGCAACACCGCGCCGCTTTTCGGCTTCTTCCGGTTTGGCTGAGGCCACATCATCGGCCAGCATCACAGTGGTGCACGTGATGTCATCAAACTCAACGAGGTCGCCCGCCATATCAAAATTCATGATATCGCCGCCGTAATTGCCATAAAGGCGGAGCACGCCTGCACCTTGGTTAGCAGCGCGGATTGCATCGGCCATGTGGTCGGCAGAAGGTGAGGCAAACACATCACCGATTGCGCAAGCATCAAGCAAGCCGTGGCCAACATACCCTGTAAACACCGGCAAATGGCCGGAACCACCGCCGGAAACAATGCCGACCTTGCCTTTATTCCCTGCATGCGCGCGAGCCACAACGCGCCCGGTTTCGCCATGCAAGCGGTAGTGCTCAGGATGCGCGGCAATTAAGCCGGCTAATGTTTCATCGACATAATCAACGGGGTTATTGAGAATTTTCTTCATGGGTTCCTCCAAGACAATTAGGATTTAGCGCGCTGTGCTTTGAACGGGTTCAGCAAATCTGGCCGCGAATTGATGATCATCACCATGATCAACAGTGCGCCCCAAATCAATTCACGCGAAAAGTTTGAAACGCCCAGCATGTTAAGACCTGAAGATAAAAACTGCATCGACAGCACGGCCAAAACCACACCAATCACCCGGCCATAACCGCCATAAGGGTTAACCCCACCGAGCACGGCGATGAGCACTGCGAGCAGCAAATAACTGGAGCCATAATCAGCCTTGGCGGAATTGGCACGGCTCATCACCACCATGCCGGCAATCGAAGCAAGCACGCCAGAGCTGACATAAACACGGAGCAACATGCCGGTGATATCGATTGCGGCAAAGCGCGCCGCCAGCGGGTTTGCCCCAAACATTTGCACTTTGAGGCCAAAGCCGGTGCGGGTGAGAATATATGACAAACCAGCCGCTAAAACGGCAAACAAAATCAACGGCACTGGAATACCAAAAAGCAGGCCATTGCCAAGCCAAGCCACAACCGCCGGAAAGCCCATCACCGCACTGCCGTTGGTCAGTACTACGGCAAGGCCGGTGAAGATGAGGCCTGATCCGAGGGTTGCCAAAATGGCCGGCAAACCAAGCACTGCAATCAAAACGCCGTTGAGCAGGCCGGCGCACGCTCCCACCAATATGGCTGCGCCCATGCCAATACCATACCACATTAATGCGTCAGTGCCCGTAAGACCAGCGCCCGCAAAAGACGTTAGAATTGTTGCCGCAATTATTGCTGATAAATTTCCGATGCCGACGACGGACAAATCAATGCCGCCAGTGAGCATTGTCAATGTCATAGCAAGTGCCAAAATCGCAAATTCAGGAAACTGAAATGCCATTGATGTCATATTTTGTGCAGACAAAAACCGGTCGGGCGAGAGCGCCGCCATGCCAGCAAATACAAGAACGGCAATCACTGCCAGCCGCGCTTCAGGCGACGCAATTAATGCATAGAGGCGGGAGTTTTGTACCATTTTTTCGCCCCCTATGCTGCGCGCGCCGCAGAGCGTTTGGCCTGCCATGCCGGAAGGCCGGTGCCAATTAAGATGAGAACGCCAACAGCAACTGACTGCCAAGTGGCAGGCACGCCAATGACCACCAGACTGTTACGCACCAGCACGATCAGAGCCACGCCCAGCATTGTGCCAGCCAAGGTGCCATAACCGCCAGCCAGCCGCGCGCCGCCCAATACAACGGCGGCAATCACATAAAGCTCTGGGCCAACAAGGTCAAATGGATTTGCAACCCGGGCCATGGATGAATGGATGATGCCGCCCAGCCCTGCCAAGGCGCCTACATAAACATAGATAAAGAATTGAGTTGCTGGCACATTTATACCAATACGCCGCGCGCTTTCAACCGAGCCGCCAATGGCAAATATGGAGCGGCCCAGCATCGTGCGCTGCAAAATAAACCAAGTGACAACAACCACCAGAACAGTCGCGGCAAATGCCCAAGGCAGCGCATAAAACGATCCATCTGCGTTTTCACCGCGGATCATCATCATTCGTCCGAACTCACGCATGCCGGCCGGCAAAGTGGTTATTTGTTTTTGACCGATGAAGGTCAGCATAAAGCCACGAAAAATTGACAGTGTGCCCAAAGTGACAATCAAGGTCGGTAAGCCCAGCCCGGCAATAAGAACGCCGTTAATAGCGCCTAAGCCGCCACCGATCAGCATCCCGAGCGCAAGCGCGACAAACCACGGCACGCCCGGCGCATAGATGTTGAGCAGCATTGCGGTTGCGTACATCGTAAAAGCGGCGATGGCCGTGAAAGAGACATCTATACCGCCTGATACCAAAACTAGCATGGCGGCCACAGCAAAAATTGTGAGCACAATTGAGCCGCGCAGCAAATCAAACAGCGTTGGCAACGATAGGAACCCGGGGTCGGAAAGTGCCGCTAAAAAGCAAAAGCCAATGATAACCAGCAAGACCAGTGTTTCATTACGGGCAAAATTAATCTTGGTAAGGTCAAACATTATGAGGCCAACCTGTGGGCCAGGTCGGCTTCATTGATCGCCGCGCCTGAAACGTCATCAATGATGCGGCCGTCTTTCATCACTAAAATCCGGTGGCAGGTTGTGAGCAATTCCGGCAGATCATCTGAAATCACGATAACGCCCAAACCCTGCCCAGAGAGCCCAGCAATAATGTCATGGATTTCCGCTTTAGAACCAACATCAACGCCCACGCTCGGCCCGTTAAGCACCAGTACGTCTGGCCCGCGCGCCAGCCACCGTGCCAAAACCACGCGCTGTTGGTTGCCGCCGGAAAGCGAACGCACTGGCGCTTCTATGTTTGAGGTTTTGACTTTCAAGCGCTTTAACCAATCGGCGGTTTCGTCCCAAAGACTTCGCAAATCGAGCAACCCGCTTCGTGCGGCGTGCGCTTCCAGCATACCGATGGCAACATTACGGGCAATGGGTTGCAGTAAAAACAAGCCCTCCGTGAGCCGGTCTTCCGGCACGTAGCCAATACCAGCTGCGGCCGCTTGCAGCGGATTACCAAGGGCTACCCGTTTTCCGTTGAGCGTAATTGTGCCATCATCAGGCGCAACCAAACCAAACAAAGCCTTAGCAAGCGCTGTGCGTCCAGAGCCGAGCAAGCCGGAAATGCCGAGAACCTCGCCTTGATGCAAACGAAACGACACATTTTCAAATGCACCGGCCTTGTTGAGATTATCAACGCGCAGCAGTTCTGGCGCAGCTTTGTCAATTGGCTTTGGTGACGCCGCCGCCACATCACGGCCCGTCATGTGCCGCGTTAGAATTTTCGAATCAAAATCGCGGGCCGGACCTTCCGCCACCTTTTTACCGTTACGCAACACAACGACACTTTCACACACTTCAAGCACTTCGGCCAATTTATGGCTGACAAACAGCACAGCGACGCCGTCCGCCTTTAACCGGCGAATAATCGCCAAAAGTGCGCGCACTTCCTTTTCGGTGAGCGCAGTTGTCGGCTCATCCATGATGATAAGACGTGCATCGGTTGCGAGCGCACGGCAAATAGCAACGAGCTGCTTGTGCGCAACTGACAAAGTTTCAACCGGCGCATCTAAATCAAGATCAACACCGACACGGGCCATGGTCGTGCGGCCCAGATCATTGACACGTTTTTTATTGAACAGTTTTGCACCAATTGAAATTTCAGCGCTAAACGCGATGTTTTCGGCCACACTTAAATTGGGGAACAAAGAAAAATCTTGAAATATAACTTTGATACCAGATGCAGCTGAGAGCCGCGGGTTAAGCGTGCCCTGTTCAACGCCTGAAAATTCAATTCTACCGCAATCTGGCTGTTCAACGCCTGCCAATATTTTGATCAAAGTCGATTTGCCGGAGCCATTTTCACCCGCCAGACACACCGCCTCGCCTTTGCGAATTGAAAAGTTCACATCATCAAGCGCAGTAATGCCCGAATAGGTTTTGGTAACGCGTTTAAGCGAGATCAATTCTTGCACGGCCGAGTTTGGGGTCATCAATGAGCCTTCCCGCTATCACCAGCGGATGTATGGCAATCGCTTACACTTTACAAAAATATGGGACAGTTTTCACTGCCCCATATCCATTTTTGCAAATCAGAAGGGATATTCTGCCATGTTGGCTTTGTTGACGTTTACGAAAGCTTGGCCGTAGATCACCTTGCCGTCGAGCGTGATTTTATTATAGCCCGGCAGACCAAGGTCCATACCGTCGGTTACGGTTTTGCCATCCATCACCATTTGTGCAAGCACGTTCATGGCATAACCGGCAACGGATGGGTCCCAGAAACCGATGCCGTCGACAGCGCCGGTTTCAAGATATTGCCCGGCGATTGAGGGCAAGGATGTTCCAAAGACGCAGGTCTTATCAGCCAGACCGCGCTCTTCAATGGCAAGGCCAATACCGGCAACATCGGTTGAAGCCGAACCCTGCATGCCCTTAATATTCGGGAAGGCGCGCAGAACTTCCTGTGCTTTTTCATAGGCTTTTTGCTGGTCGTCAGCCGTTTCGTTTTTGTCGCCAACAAGTGTCATTTTCGGGAAATTGGCCTTTTGGTAAGCTATGCCGCCATCAACCCACTGGTTGTGCGTTTGTGATGTGAGCGAACCCACGAACACGGCGTATTCACCTTCGCCGCCCATGCATTCGCCCATTTGTTTCATCAAATTGGCACCGAAATCTTCGTTCTTGAACGCTTCAAGATCATAATTGGTATTCACTTGGCTGGCCGCTTCATGGGTGATCACGGTGATACCGGCATCCATGGCACGTTTCAAAACTGGCTCGAGAGCTTCTGGTGACATTGGCACAACCGCAAGCGCATTAACCCCTTGCGCAATCATGTCTTCGATCAAGGCAACCTGCTGTTGCGGGTCAGCCTGTGCTGGCCCGGTCTGGAACGCATTTGCGCCCGTATCGGTGGCGTATTTTTTGACACCCTCTTCCATCCGGTTAAACCATTGGATGCCGGCAATTTTAACAACGGTCGCGATTTTTTTTGGTTCGGCAGAAATGCCCGGTACGACAAAAAAGGCAGTGGTCAAAGCAGCTGCTGTTGCTGCAAGCAAAAGTTTCGTTTTCATGTTTCTCTCCCAAGTTGAAGCCCCTCTCCCGGGGGACAACATCGATGGTACGATAAGGCGTCTTTTTGAAAACTCCAGCAGTTTTTTTGAAAAATGAAATCAATTATAAGGTAATGATTACAATAATTTACGCAGGTAGGCGCGCTCGCGCAAAGAGCGAGATTCAGTTCAAAAACGACCACATTTAATCTTCAATGCATTGCTATTATTCCTTAGCCAGCTTGTTCCGGGCGGAGCCCAGTGGTGTTGAAACTATTGATGAGGCGCACGATAAACTCAGGCGCATGGGTATGCGGTAAATGACCGGCATCGCGCAAAAAATGCGATGCAATATTTTGGGGCAATGCCGCGCAATCCTGCCAGTTGATAATCTGATCTTTGAGGCCAAACACCGCAATGACGGGTATTTTCAAGGTATCTAATAACGGCCCAATATTAACCTGTTGGAAGCCGTCTTTGGCGGCACTCCCTGCGAGCGCAGAAATTGCAGGCCGCTGAACTATCAGTCTGTCACGTTCTGCAGCCAAAACTGCGTCAGACAGTGGCGCAGCTTCTAACAGGGCCAAGCAGTTTTTAAAGGCCGTCACACTGGATGCCGCCATCATGCCGTCCATGAAGTTGGCGTTGATTCGCGCGCCCAATCCGGCAGGTGCCAGCATCAGCAAACCTTTTACAGATATGAGTCGTAATTTTTGCAACTCAGCGGCAACTGATGCACCAAGCGCCGCACCCAAAGAATGCCCGACAATGATGACATTTGTACCGGTGAGTGTTTGGCTTAAATGCTGTGAAATAATTTGAACAGCATCCTCAAAATCTTGTGCTTGTGGCAACAAGCCGCCATGTCCTGGCAGATCAATGTTGGCAATTTCGTGTCCGGCCTGCATCAGCCGCTGTGGCAAATCACGCCAGCCGCGGTGATTGTCAAACAAGCCGTGGAGCAACACAACAGTTGTTTTACATTGCCCTTTCTCCACATCGTTCGCCGTAATCCGGCCATTGCGCCCAGTGCCAGAAACAGCAAACAAGGGAACATTCATTTGACGGGCCATCGCACGCGCAGCCGGGCTTGCAGCAATGCCATTTGCTGAAGCGGCCACAACAGGCTCGGGTTGACCTTGCGGAATGTAATTTATTTCAGGCAGAATGTTGGGAACAGTTTTTGCAGTTCCCAAAACAGCAATTGCAGCAATAATGTGCGCTTCTATTTCAGCAATCGGCGCCTCCAACGCCACCACGTCACCCTCGGCGACCAGGTGGGCAAGCATAATACCGTCTTGTAACGCTGGCACTTCCACAACTGTCTTGTCAGTTTCAACTTCCAGCAAAATATCGCCACGCTTAAATGCTGCATTTGGCGCGACGATCCAAGCTGTCACGCGTGCCTCTTCCATGGTTTCGCCGAGCCTTGGCAAATTAATTGTCAGGCGGCCCATGACGGTGCCTCGCGGGTCACAAGCCAAAGTGCCGTATCTGCAATCAGTGTTGCTGATGGAATGGAACTTTTCTCCAATTGGGGCGAAACCGGAATGGGAATATCCTCGCCACCAAGGCGCAAAATCGGCTCTTCCAACCAATCAAAACAAAGCTCTGAAAGCCGCGCGGAAACATCAGATGCAACAGAGCCGGTCACGCCCGCTTCCGTGACAATCAGCGCACGTCGGTTACGTTTAATGCTTTCGACCAGTGGCGCCTCATTCATCGGGTTCAAGCATCGCAAATCGATAACTTCAACGGAAACGCCGCGACTGGCCAGCGCCTCAGCGGCGATCAGGCTTTCATGCAGCATACGGCTATACGTAATTAAAGTGAGATCATGGCCTTGGCGGCGAATAACGGGTTCGCCCCAAGCCCCATCTGCAACATCGACATTGAGCGGGCCTTTCATAGTATAAAGACCCTTATGCTCAATCACCACAACCGGATCAGGGTCGGCAAGTGCACCGCGCAAAAGATGGTAGGCGTCGTTAACCGTCGCCGGCATCACCAGACGAAGGCCGGGCACGTGGTGCACCCACGCTTCTAAACTTTGCGAATGCTGCGCCGCTGCTGAACGGCCTGTACCACCTTGCGTGCGCAGAACGAGAGGCACACCGATTTGCCCGCCGAACATATAGCGGCTTTTGGCTGCCTGATTGGCCAATTGGTCCATGACCATACCGATGAAATCAACATACATCAGTTCAGCAACCGGCTTTAGGCCGGTCATCGCAGCACCGATTGCTGCACCCACAATGGCCGGCTCAGAAATTGGCGCATCGATCACGCGATTTTCGCCATAAATATCAATCAGCCCCTTGGTGACGCCATAAGCCCCGCCATAAAGACCAACCTCTTCGCCGATCAAAATGACATTTTCATCATCGCGCATAGCATCATGCAGCGCCTGCCGGATGGCATCACGGTATGTGGTTTCAACAGCAGCCATCAGCGCCGCCCTTCGCTTAAAATAGCAGACAAGCGGGCCGCTTGCGGGCGCGGTTGCAGTGTTGACGGGTCAAACACATCTCCAAACATGGTCGCCAGTGCGGGGCTTGGCGTTGAAATTGCATGGGCCAAAGCAATGTCCATTTCAGCGCCAATTTCGGTGTCTATTTGGTCGAGGTCGGCAATAGATGCCAAATTCAGGTCACTGACATTTTTGCGTGCGCGCAAAAGCGGGTCGCGGTTGCGGCCTTCCGCTTCTTCTTCAACTGTCCGGTATGGGCTTTTGTCCATCCGGGCATGGCCATAAAAGCGGTAGGCATCAATTTCAAGAAAGCCAGGCGTGCCGCTGCGTGCAGCATTTGCAATTTGGCTCGCGGCTTCATAAACCGCTTCAACATCCACGCCATCCACGCGGGCGGCATTGAGGCCAAAAGCCTCGGCGCGAGCTACGAAATCCAATTTTCCAGCTGAGCGGTCAACGCGCGTTCCCATGCCATATTGGTTGTTGATGCAGCAAAACACGACCGGCAGGCGCCAAAGCGCAGCCATATTCATAGCTTCATACAAAATGCCTTGGCTCATTGCGCCATCGCCAAAAAAAGCCACTGAGATCTGAGGTGTTTTACGGTTGCGATAGGTGAGGCCTGCGCCGACAATATGCGGAACGCCGCCGCCAACAATCGCGTTCGCGCCGAGATGGCCAAGTGCGCGATCGGCAATATGCATCGAGCCGCCCTTGCCGCGGCAATACCCATCTTCCTTACCGGCGATCTCTGCCATCATACGCGACGGGTCAGCGCCGCGCCCGATAAATACGCCGTGTCCGCGATGATGTGTGGTGAAGCTATCGCCCGGCTGCATGGCGTCGGTCATGCCAACGACAGCCTCTTCGCCGATGGATAAATGCAGCATCGAGCCTGCGCTTTCGCCCTTCAAAAACAATTCGCCCACGCGCTCTTCAAATGAACGGATCCGCCGCATGGTTTGATAGCGCCCTAAGGGCGCAGAGTTGGACATTTGCAGAGTTTGGGCGGTTGCGGTCATGTTTTTGCCTCTTCGCGCAAACCGGCCAAAGCGCCGTAAGCTGCGCAATAACGTGCATAAATCGGCGCATAATCAGCATGGGTGGCCATGTTTGGCGTTACGGTGGCAGCAACACGCACCATTGAGGCACACGCGCTTTCAATCGTTGGATAATGGCCTGCACCAACAGCGGCAAGAATTGCAGACCCTAAAGCGCAAGCCTCCGTTTCTTCGGTGAGCAACAATGGCAGGCCTAAAGTATCGGCATGGACTTGCAACCAAAACGGTGAACGTGTTGCGCCCCCTGCCACCACAATGCGTTTTGCGTCAAACGCGTCGCCAAAGGTTTCGACGATAAGCCTTGTTCCAAAACACACACTTTCAATCAGCGCGCGATAGAAGTGGGCTGGAGTGTGCTTCAGCGTGAGGCCCGTTATCGCACCGCGTGCCAAAGCATCCGTATGCGGGGTTCGATTGCCTTGAAAATGATCAACCGCCAGCAGGCCCTCTGCACCGGGCGGAAGGGCGGCCGCTTCTGCGTTAAGTTGGTCAAACTCCATATGCGCGGCAAAATTGCGCTTAAACCACGCAATAATCGAGCCCGTTGAGGTTTGCCCGCCTTCTATCACCGGTTTGCCGGGATAGACGCAATCCTGATAGGTGCCCCATACGCCGCGCGCATTGATTGACTTTCCTGCAACACCCAGATGCAAATGCGATGACCCGGTGATCAAAGCCAAATCGCCGGGCTCAGTGACCCCAAGGCCAATCATACCAATGAAAGCGTCCGCTCCGCCTTGCACAACGGGCGTTCCAGCATTGAGGCCCAAATGCGCTGCTGCTGCTTGCGTTAAAGGCCCGACAACTTTGCCGGGCGCAATAATCTCTTGAGGCCAAAGCTCCAGTAATCTTGAAAGGCCCAACGTTTCAAGCATCGACACCGGCCAACCATTATGTTCGGTTTGGTAATGCCAGCGCATTGTAATGTTATTGAGTGAAGCGACCCATTTGCCGGTTAGTTTCAGTGTCATGTAATCTTGGTATTCACCAATCATTGCGGCTTGATCAAAAACTTGCGGCTGGTTACGTTTCATCCAGAGCGCTTTTGGCAGCATCCATTCCGGAGACACAGGGCCATGGCCACCGCCGTTAATGCGCAAAGCCGCATCGCCGCACGCTGCAATATCAGCGGCTTCACGGTGGGCGCGAACATCCATCCATAAAAGCGCGGGGCGCAGTGGCAATCCGTCTTTATCCAAAGCAATGACAGTGCAGCTGGTCGTATCGCATGCAATGGCTGAAATCTGGTCGGGGCTAATGTTAGAAACCGCCAGCGCCTCGCGCACAGCGATGCCAGCTGCCTGCCACCAATCCTCCGGCTGTTGCTCAGCTTGGCCGGGTTCGGGAAATTGTGTGGCATAAGCACCTTTGCCAATACCCTGCGAGCGACCCGACAAATCGAAAATATGCGCGCGCAAACCTTCAGTTCCGCCATCTATGCCGATCACATAATTCATACGCGCCCTTCCCGTGCCCTTCATTCTCGTTCAATGCCGCTCCTTACTTTTGCTGCATTGCGATTGAAATGCTGCAATGCACATATGTGAAGTTGTTGCACTTTTGTGATATCCATTGACGCGGGCCTTGGTCAAGGGAATAATGCCGCGATATTTCAAATGGTTTTGCCGTATGTTTTGCCCCAGATTACCCGCCCCAATTGCCGGTCAACACAATGAATGATGATATTATTCAAGCCGCTTGGCTTTATCACGTCGGGCAAATGAACCAGGAACAGGTCAGCCAACATTTAGGTATTTCGCGGTTTCGAGTGCTGCGCATGCTTGCCGATGCCCATGAGCTTGGCTTGGTACGGATTTCAATTGAGCATAAGACCACCCAGACTTTGAAACTTGCAGATGATTTACGAGCAAAATTTGGCTTGAAAGAGGTGCAAGTTGCGCCCGATACCGGTGGCAATGATGCCGCTGCACGCCAAAGCGTTGGCATATTGGCAGCAGGCTTTTTAAGCCGCATCGGCAAAACAGACAGCAAAAAGCCAATAACCATCGGTGTTGGCTGGGGACGCACAGTTGCAGCAATGGCAGATGCCCTAACCGGCCTTCGAAACCCTGATTTGTGCTTTGTTTCGCTCATGGGTTCCATGACGCGCACTTCTGCCACCAGCCCATCAGATGTGTGCGCGCGTTTGGCGCAGCTGACGCAAGGCAGTGCTATGTTCATGCCTGCGCCGTTTTTGGCAGACAGCGCGGCAGATGCTCAATTGATTTTATCGCAGCGCCTCGTTCGCGAAACCATGGTTGCCGCGCGTGCCGCCAGCCATGCTATTATCAGCGTTGGCGAATGCACCCCGGGCTCGCTGCTCCAAACCAGCGGTATTTTGACAGAGGCGGAAGTGGCGGAGCTGAACAATGCGGGCGCTGTTGCAGACACAACGGGAAAGTTTTTCCGTGACAATGGTTCCCTGGCCGAAACAGATTTGAATCAGCGTGCGCCATCTATTGATCTGGATGATTTGAAGCGCTGCGATGTCATGATGATTGCTGCTGGAGCCGGGAAAACCCGTGCGCTTAACGCAGTGCTGCTCGCTGGCTTTGTTGACCGTTTGATTGTTGACGTGCATCTTGCTGCAGCATTGATGGGCAACGCCCAAACAGGGGAAGTGCAATGAGAGGTTTTGGCGTTCATACATCAATGTGGACCATGCATTGGGATAAAACCGGTGCAGAGCTTGCCGTTGCTGCTGCCGTTGAGGCCGGTATGGATTTCATCGAAATTGCGCTTTTATCGCCTGCCATAGTCGATACTGCACATAGCCGTGCACTCCTCAAAAAACATGATTTGCCAGCCTGCTGCTCGTTGGGCCTTCCTGAGGGTGCTTGGGCTTCAAGCCACCCTGAAGAGGCAAAGGCATTTTTGCGTCTCGCTCTGGATGTAACAGCCGCAATGGGTGCAGAGGCGCTGACCGGCGTTACTTATGGTGGCATTGGCCAGCGTAGTGGCGTGCCGCCGGTTGAAGCCGAACTGGATAACATCGCCCGCGTTCTTGCCTATGCTGCGGAACACGCCAAACATTTAGGAATTGGCTTGGGTATTGAACCCGTCAACCGCTATGAGAACCATATTCTCAATACGGCGGCGCAAGGCGTGGCCATGATCGAGAAAGTCGGATCGGATAATATCTTTCTGCATCTTGATACGTACCATATGAACATTGAAGAACGCGGGATTACCAAAGGTATTCTCGATGGGCGCGAGCATTTGAAATATATCCATCTATCGGAAAGTGACCGTGGCACGCCCGGCGCAGGAAATGTGCGCTGGGATGAGATTTATGGCGGGCTTGCAGCCATTGGTTTTGAGGGTGGTTTGGCAATGGAAAGTTTCATCGATATGCCGCCAGAAATTGCCTATGGCTTGGCCGTTTGGCGGCCCGTTGCGGAAAGCCGCGACGTGGTGCTTGCCGAAGGATTACCGTTTTTGAAAAATAAAGCCCGTCAATATGGTTTGATTTGAGAGCACTATGATGGAGCCTACTTATCAGCCTTTTATTGTCAAAACGTTGCCAGCCAGCCTCTGCGCATTATTGACTAGGCGCGTTTGATAACTGGCTTAAACACTGAGCGCGGTAATGCTAAAGCCAGCCATGAAGGCTTTGCGTTAATGTTTCCTGAGGTTCCAAGTCAGGGACTAAAAAATAAACATCAAGCTGCTCCACCCAACCTGCTCCACCCAAGCTGTTCCACCCAAGCTGCACCACTAATGGCGAAATGCGACCTTAAACATCGCAGGTTGGATTGTATAAAACTCAAACTTCAGCGACATTACTTTGGAAGCTGGAGGGCGCATGAGTGCATGTGATTGGCCAGCTGTTTGCCGCTAAGGATACGCCATGGTTCAAGTCCCGAGTAAAGCACGCGCTGTCATTATTGGTGGCGGCGTGGCAGGTTGTTCTGTGGCTTACCATCTGGCCAAGCTTGGCTGGAAAGACATTGTGCTCTTGGAACGCAAACAGCTTACCAGTGGCACGACATGGCATGCCGCAGGCCTGATCGGGCAATTGCGCGCTACCCGCAACATGACGCGCCTCGCCAAATATAGTGCTGATCTGTATGGCTCTTTGGAGGCTGAAACTGGTATTGCCACCGGCTATCGCAAGTGTGGCTCTTTTACGGTCGCACTCACCGAAGATCGCAAAGAAGAGATTTACCGTGCCGCTTCCATGGCTCGCGCCTTTGGGGTTGATGTTGAAGAAATCTCGCCAAGCGAAGTTAAAAAACGCTACCCTCATTTGAACGTTGAAGATGTGACAGGAGCGGTTTGGCTGCCGCTTGATGGGCAGGCCGATCCTGCCAATATTGCCCTTGCAATGGCCAAAGGCGCCCGCATGAATGGTGCGTTGACACTCGAAAATGTTAAAGTAACAGCCATCAACACTAAGGCTGGAAAAGTGAGTGGTGTTGATTGGGTGTCAGGCGAAGAACACGGCCATATTGACGCTGAAGTGGTGGTCAATTGTGCGGGCATGTGGGGCCACCACGTTGGCGCAATGGCGGGCGTGAATGTGCCGTTGCAGGCCTGCGAGCATTTTTATATTGTTACAGAAGCCATTCCCGGCCTTACACAATTGCCGGTTTTACGTGTGCCCGATGAATGTGCGTATTACAAAGAAGACGCCGGTAAAATCTTGCTTGGCGCATTTGAACCTGTATCCAAGCCTTGGGGCATGAACGGCATTCCAGACGATTTTTGCTTTGATCAATTGCCCGAAGATTTTGATCATTTCGAGCCGATCCTTGAAAAGGCGATCAACCGGATGCCGGTATTGGCAAACACTGGGATTCATACGTTTTTCAACGGGCCTGAAAGCTTTACGCCGGATGACGCTTATCATTTAGGGGAAGCGCCGAACCTGAAGAATTATTTTGTATGCGCCGGGTTTAACTCGATCGGCATTCAATCGTCTGGCGGGGCCGGAATGGCGCTGGCACATTGGATAGAGCACGGCCATCCGCCTTATGATTTATCTGATGTGGACATCCGCCGGATGCAGCCGTTTCAGGGCAATAAGACCTATTTGGTTGAACGCGCCAAAGAAACGCTTGGTCTGCTTTATGCCGACCATTTTCCTTACCGCCAAAAGGCAACTGCGCGCGGCGTGCGGCGCACACCATTCCATGAACATTTGAAAGCCCAAGGTGCTGTCTTTGGGGAACTTGCCGGTTGGGAGCGGGCCAATTGGTATGCCAAACCCGGTCAAACGCGAGACTATCAATATAGCTGGAAACGGCAAAACTGGTTCGATAATGCGCGCGACGAACAGAACGCCGTTCGCAACAATATCGGCATGTATGATATGTCGAGTTTCGGCAAAATCCGCGTTGAAGGCCGCGATGCCGAGGCCTTCCTCAACAGGGTTTGCGGCAATGATGTTGCAGTGCCAGCGGGCCGAATTGTTTATACGCAATTCTTAAACAACAGCGGCGGTATCGAAGCCGACGTCACGGTGACGCGTCTGTCTGAAACCAGCTATATTGTTGTTACGCCCGCCGCCACAATTCAGCGGGAATTGGCTTGGCTGCGTTCGCACCAAGGCGATCATTCGGTTGCGATTGTGGATGTGACATCCGGCGAGGCTACACTCGCTGTTATGGGCCCAAATGCGCGCCAATTGCTGCAAAAAGTGTCCTCGCATAATTGGTCAAACGAAAATCATCCGTTTGGCACTGCCGCTGAAATAGAGCTTGGTATGGGTCTAGCGCGGGCCCACCGTGTTACCTACGTTGGCGAACTCGGCTGGGAGCTTTACGTTGCATCGGATATGGCGGGCCACGCTTTTGAAACGCTGATGGAAGCAGGAATAGACTTAGGCCTGAAACTCTGCGGCATGCATATGATGGATTGTTGCCGTATTGAAAAAGGCTATCGTCATTTTGGCCATGATATTTCAAGCGAAGACCATGTGCTTGAAGCTGGTCTTGGTTTTGCCGTGAAAACTGCCAAACCCGATTTTGTCGGGCGTGACGCCGTGTTGCGCAAAAAAGAAAGCGGCTTGAATTTGCGGATGGTGCAGTTCTTGCTCGATGATGCTGAGCCTCTGGTTTATCATAATGAGCCGATTGTGCGGGACGGAAAAATTGTATCGCATGTGACATCCGGCGCTTATGGCCATCATCTGGGCCGCGCCATCGGCATGGGCTATGTGCCCTGCAAAGGCGAAACGCCGGAACAGGTTTTGGCCTCGCGCTATGAAATTGAAATTGCTGGCGTGCGTCACGGCGCAATCGCCAGTCTAAAGCCGCTTTATGACCCCGCCTCTGAGCGCGTGAAGGCGTGAAGGCGTGAAGGACTGAAAATTTTTGAGGAGATTTTGTCTTGAGTGATACTGCCAGCACATTACCCAGCCATGCCCGCGTCGTGATTATTGGTGGCGGCGTCGTTGGCGTTTCGGCACTTTATCATTTGGCCAAAGAAGGGTGGACCGATTGTGTGCTGCTTGAAAAAAACGAGCTGACCGCTGGTTCAACCTGGCATGCGGCAGGC
>JANOPZ010000091.1:0-2219 GCA_031422195.1 Limoniibacter sp.
TTATTCAGTCGATGAAAAAAGCCCAGAAATCGAACCCGCTTTTCTTGCTCGACGAGATTGATAAACTTGGCAGCGATTATCGCGGTGATCCATCATCTGCATTGCTCGAGGTGCTTGATCCAGAACAGAACAGCACATTTATGGACCATTATCTGGAGGTTGAATATGACCTTTCAGATGTGATGTTTATTACGACAGCCAACACTCTGAACATTCCTGCGGCTTTGATGGACCGTATGGAAATTATCCGGGTGGCCGGATACACCGAAGACGAAAAAGTGGAGATTGCTAAACGGCATTTGCTGCCCAAAGCTTTCAAAAACAACGCTTTGGATGCCAAGGAACTGGTTGTTACAGATGAGGCTTTGCGCGCCGTGGTACAGCGTTATACCCGTGAGGCTGGCGTGCGCAGCCTCGAGCGCGAACTGATGAACATTGGCCGCAAAGCCGTGACCTTGATTATGAAAAACAAAGTCAAAACCGTTAAAGTCACGCCCGACAATCTGCATGAGTATCTGGGCGTTTCGCGCTTTCGCTATGGCCAGATCGATCAGGAAGATCAGGTCGGCGTGGTCACTGGCCTTGCTTGGACAGAAGTTGGCGGCGAATTGTTGACCATTGAAGCTCTCATGATGCCCGGTAAAGGCCGCATGACCGTGACAGGCAATTTGCGCGATGTGATGAAAGAATCAATCTCTGCAGCGGCATCCTATGCCCGTTCGCGTGCTGTTGATTTTGGCATTGAACCACCAATGTTTGATCGCAAGGACATCCACGTTCACGTTCCTGAAGGTGCGACGCCAAAGGATGGTCCATCCGCAGGCATTGGGATGGTAACGGCTATTGTTTCCGTATTGACCGGCATTCCGGTGCATAAAGATATCGCTATGACTGGCGAGATCACACTGCGCGGGCGTGTGTTGCCAATTGGGGGCTTGAAAGAAAAGCTGCTTGCGGCTTTGCGCGGCGGCATCAAAAAGGTCATGATTCCAGAAGAGAACGCCAAAGACTTGGCCGATATTCCAGACAATGTGAAAAGCGGTATGGAGATTATCCCGGTTAGCGTGATGAGTGATGTTCTTAAACATGCCCTCGTGCGCCAGCCCACTGCGATTGTGTGGACACCGGAGATGGAAACAGCCGCTACTGCTGAGCGGATGAAATCCGAAGATGCTTCCAAAGTAGCACACTAACCGAATTGACCTTATGATATTGAAACCGGGCAAAGCGTCATTGCTTTGGCCGGTTTTTTTGTCCGACTTTCAATCACTTGCCGTCAGCGTTTTCGTGATTTTATCGGATTAGAAAATGCTCTAGGAAAGAGTCAAGTGAGGGCATAAAATGAATATTGTGATCATAGGCGCAAGCCATGCCGGTATGGCAGCTGCTGCAGAATTACGCCGTTTGTCGGCAAGCGCAAATATTATACTGTTGAGCGCTGAGAACGTTCTGCCCTATCAGCGCCCGCCTTTGTCCAAGGCCTATGTCTCTGGCGACATGACGCTGGAAGGCTTGGAGCTTCGCCCGTCAAACTGGTTTACCGACCATCATATTGATTTGCGGTTAAACACACGTGTTGCCGCAATCAACCGTGAGGCCCGAAATGTTGTTTTGGCCGATGGAAGCACCATAGATTATATCAGCCTGATTCTCGCCACCGGCTCCAGCCCGCGACGTCTCGGTGACGATCAGGGCGGTTCTCTCGAAAATGTTCTCGTGATGCGCGATCTGGCAGATGCAGATGCGTTAAAGCCACTTTTGAAATCGGGCGCAAAAATTGTTGTGATCGGCGGTGGCTATGTGGGTTTAGAAGCTGCTGCTGTTGCCGCCAAACACGGTTTGGATGTGACGGTTGTTGAAGCCGCAGATCATATTTTACGCCGAGTGGCTTGCCCGCAAACAGCCAGTTATATTCGTGACTTGCATCAAGCGCACGGCGTTACTGTGCTTGAAAAATGCGCCGTGGCCGGCATTATCGGGCAAGGCGGCAAATCCGATGCGGTTGAATTGGCCGATGGAACCATCCTGCCAGCCAATGTGGTTCTGGTTGGTATTGGGGTTATTCCTGATACGCAATTGGCCCATGATGCGGGGCTGATTATAGCCAACGGCATCGTCGTCGATTCTTGTCTTCGCACCAGTGACCCCGATATTTATGCCATTGGCGACGTGGCTTCCTTCCCGCGTGACGGTCATCATATGCGGGTGGAGTCGGTGCA
>JANOPZ010000092.1:0-2475 GCA_031422195.1 Limoniibacter sp.
TTCTCCTTCACACTTTAAAAGGTCGCCGCACATGAACAGACGTAACTTGGTACTTGGAACAATCGCTGCAGGCGCAGTTGTATTTGCGGGCGGGGCTTATGTGGTCAACCAACGCAATAAAGAGGCTGACCGGCTTTTAGCTGAAGCGCAGGCAGCAATTGCTGCCAAAAACGAACTTCTTGTGCGCCCGCATTCCCCTGTTCTTGGCAACAAGGATGCGCCTGTGACTATCGTTGAGTTTTTCGATCCGTCGTGCGAGGCCTGCCGTGCATTTCACCCGATTGTGAAAAGCATCCTTGATCAGCATGGTGATAAAGTACGCGTTGTGCTGCGCTACGCCGCCCTTCACCCTGGCTCAGACGAGGCCGTGCGCATTTTGGAAACTGCGCGGATTCAAGGCGTATTCGAACCTGTAATGAACGCGATGCTGGAAGCCCAGCCGCAATGGGCGGCCCATGACGGCCCCAATCTTGATGTCGCTTGGCAAGTTGCAGGCTCTGCCGGTTTGGATATTGAAAAAGCCAAAATTGACCGCATGCAGCCCGGTATCGTTGCTGTTTTGAGCAAAGATGCTGATGACGTGAAAACCGTTGGCATTCAGCAAACGCCGACATTTTTTGTCAATGGCAAGCCACTCACCAATTTTGGGCCTGAGGAGTTAAAAGCACTGGTTCAATCGGAGGTCGACGCGCTTTGAACAGCCATTTGATCAATAGACGCATGTTCTTTGTCGGGCTGATTGCTGCAGCTGCAGTAAGCTTGCCAATTTCGACAGCCAGTGCACAGGTCAAGAAACCAAAAAAACCATTTGTTCTTGATCCGCAGTTTGCGCCGCAAGTTGTTTCTTATTCTGGGTATCCGGCAGGCACGATCATTATCGAAACCGGCAATCATTTTTTATATCTGATGCTGTCTGATGTTGAAGCATTGCGATATGGAATTGGTGTCGGGAAAGCTGGGCTTGCCTTTAAAGGTACAGCCAACGTAGGCCGGAAAGCCGAGTGGCCAAGGTGGCAACCCACCGCCAACATGATAGCGCGCAGTCCCAAAAAATACGCCCGCTTTGCCAAAGGCATGCCCGGCGGCCCGAAAAATCCTTTGGGCGCACGTGCCCTTTATTTATACCGCAACAATCGTGACACGTTTTACCGCATCCACGGCACCACAGAGCCGTCATCAATTGGCAAATCAGTTTCAAATGGCTGCATACGGATGATCAATGATCACGTCATTGATCTTTTTGAACGTGTGCCGGTCGGCGCAACGGTCGTTGTAAAATCGCGATAGATATTAAGAAGTAGATTCAACTGCACCTTGCCCAGAGCCGACAAGGCATTGAACTGCGGTTTAGTGTACCTTTTTCAAGCTATTTTACCAAAGGTGTGATTTGCTTCATTTTCCGGGCCTACAATGCCGTCTTGAAGCCGTTTTGATTTCGCCCTGCCTTGTTTGAGCAATAGACAAACTAAACGCCAGTGTGCACCTTATCGCTGGGCTGTATTGAAAGAGACTTTTTCTTCATTGCAGGCAATCCGGCATAAACTCCGGACTCGTAATTGCCCTCTCTCACCACTGCATTGGCAGCGATTACATTACGGGATGCTATGTTTGCCCCGGCAAACACCCGCACACCGGAGAATATCATGACATCGCTCCCGATAGTGATCGGCTTTAGCCTTTGCGGGCTATATTTAAGTAATGTTCCCGGATGACTGATATCAAAATCAAAGCTGATTAGCGAAGATTGGTGCGCAATTGAAACATTGTCGCCGATCTTTATTCCGCCCTTACCATCGAGATAGCATGTCTCAAATATGGCAACGTTTGAACCCAATTCGATTTTGTCCCAATGTGTAACGCGAACACCGGTTTCAAACAGAACGTTTTCACCGCAGGATTTGGCAAGGCGTTTTGCCCAAAGGTAGCGCAGAAATATACCCACTTTCCATGGGATCAGCTCCAAAAGCGGCCACGATATAGTAAACAAGCCGCGTGGAAGAATTGATAACAACAGGCTTAGTGTTGTTATTACCGGCTTCAATATATGAAAAAGGCTGCGTCCGGTCATCAATTTGTCTCACTGTTTAAGTGCCTATTACCGTAGCTTTTCAAATATTTGATAAATGGGCCAAAAATTTCCGCGCGACCCCGCTCAGCCTGACCATTGAACACTTAAAAGTTGGCAAAACTCATGAAAATCCTGTCCTAAAAACAAGGATTTAAATTTTAACAACTGGTCATCAGCACTGATAAAACTTAAATATTTGCGGACGGCACCTTTAGCGATATCATTGATTTTCATGAGGACCGCTCAACCGCCATCCCAAAAATCAAACGCATTCTTCTATGAAAGGCCTTCACATGAAGCACAATGATTTGAACTCTGCACACGTAAACCGGCGTGCCGTCTTGGCGGCCTTGACACTGCTGTTTGCTGCTGCGCCATTCGGCGCCCGTGCCGCCGTTCCTGCAATC
>JANOPZ010000093.1:0-57087 GCA_031422195.1 Limoniibacter sp.
CCCAAAAGCTGCCAGCGTGCCAATCACCAGCGCCAGAAGTACAGACACCGAAGAGATGAAAATCGAGTTGAAGAAGTAGCGGTCGAACCCGGTGTTTTCCGGCGCTCCCCCAACGGTCATCGAGCGTTCAAACACGGAGCCGAAGTTCTCCAATGTAGGAGTGAACACATACTGCTCCGGGATCAGGCCGAAGAACGAGGTCGGCGACAGCGTCGGAGGAACCGACAGCGCCATGTCTTGCGGCTTGATAGCCGTGAAAATGATGAACAGGACTGGGAGGAAGTAAACAAAGGCGATGACGGCAACAAATAGGGTGTGCCCCCAGCCCGCTTCGCCAACACCGCTTGCGCGCCGGAACCCAAGCCTTTCGAAGATCGAGACTTTGTCGGTCATAGTTCAGCTTCCTTGTGAGCGCCTGTTGGCGATGTAGAGGTAAAGGTTGGTCAGCACGATCACAATGAACAACATCAGATAGGAAATCGCAGCGCCCTCGCTCGACTTGTTCTGTTCGTTGGCGATGCGGATCAGGTGATACGAGATCGTCATCGTATCATTGCCGCCCTTCGTGAGCAGGATAACGAGATCGGCAAGCTTGAACGCCTCAATGGTACGGAACAGCAGCGCCAACATCAAAAGACCGCGGATGTAGGGGAAAGTGATCGTCGAGAAACGGCGCCAAGCCGATACACGGTCGACGGCCGCGGCCTCATAGAGGTATTTCGGCACTGAGACCAAGCCTGCAAGGACGAGGAGCATCACAAAGGGCGACCACATCCAAGCATCGGCAAAGACGATCCCTGCGACAGCACCGGCTTTGCTGTCCATCAGGATGAATTGCTCGCCAGTGATATTCTGCATAATGTAGCTAAGGATGCCGAATGTCGGGTCATAATAGTAGGTAAAGAACACGCCAGCGGCTACCACCGACAGCATCATCGGCGTCAAAACCAAGATCAGCAGGTATTTTCGCAAAGGAAATTGCTTGGCAAACATCATTGCTAAAAGAAACCCGACGACCATCTGCGCCGATACCGTCAGCACAACAAACATGCCGGTGTTGACCAGCGCGTTCCAGTTCGCCTCAGAGGCAATATCGTTTGTCAGCACTTTTATGTAGTTGTTGAGGCCAACAAACCGGATCGACTGCTGGTTTGACTGATAGGCAAAAAACGAAAGGCCCAGCGACCAGAGGAGCGGGAAGATATTCATCACGAAAAGGACGACGATCGCGGGTGTCACCAAAAGCCCGCCATAGTATTCCCGGCGGAAGGCATTGATGACAAAGGAGGCTCCAACCATCACCGTCATTGCCCCTACAACCCAGAACGAGGTCGATGTTGGAAGCGTCGCTGTGGCAAGGATGGATCCAGCAAGGCCGAGAAGGACCGCCAGTTTCCAGTTGTGAGGCACTAAGGAAAATAGGCTAGGTGCGGGCAAAGCAGCAGCAGTCATGGCGGAATCCTGAACCTATATTCGGAGAAGAGCGGAGCGCACGAGAGATCGTCGCGCGCTCCGACAGAGTTTAGCCAGAAAGCGGGCCGTTACTTGATAAGGCCTGCCTCAGTCAGCAGGCTCTGCTGAAACTTGGCAACGTTGTCGAGCGTGGTTTTAGCGTCCTGCTTGCCTGTGATGGCAAGGTCGAACTGGTCCTGCTGCTGTGTCAACAGTTCAAAGAACTGCGGCACGTGCCAGACGTCTTTCTGCCAGTCGAGCGATGGTGCCCAAGCACGGTTCCAAGGACGGTAGGTGACGTACTTTGGATCCTCATAAACCGACTTGATAGCAGATTGGCCACCACCGGCTGCGAACTGGTGCTGGATTTCTGGCGACAACCACCATTTCACGAACTCAACCGCTTCTTTGGTCTGTCCTTCGGTGGTCCAAGTGGTCAGCACGAAAGGCTGTCCGCCGATGTTTGACCAACGCTGCATTTTGCCATCCACCATTGTGCCAGGCATCTGGCCGAACACCAGCTTGTCGGACACCTTGGACGAATTCGGGTCAAGCGAGGCTTCTCCCAGACCGATCCAGTTGATGTTCATGGCCAACTTGCCTTCGCGGAACAATTCGTCCGACTTGAAGATGTCCATGGTGCCGGTCTTGGCAAGCGGCGGCATGAATTCCAGCATGCTGAGATACTTTTCAAGCGCGGCAACCGCCTGCGGTGAATTCACGATACCTTCAGCTTGACCGGTCGGAACTTTCGTTTCGTCCCAAGTGTCGCCGCCTTGCTGCCAGATGAAGCCGTTGATCTGCATTGACGAGAAGTCATAGCCCTTGCCTGCCTGATAGGCGATGCCATAGAAATCGTCTGCGGCCGGTGCGCCCGCTAGCATCTCTCCCTTGGCGCGGCGGAAGAATTCGCCGACGTTGCGGAAATCATCCCAAGTCATCGCGTCCATTTCTTCGCCTGTACATGGCAACTTCTTGCCGTATTTGGTCTGGAAATTCGCTTGCTCGTCTGCGTTGCACAGGATGTCCGAACGGCCATAGTTGACAAGAACGTCAGGAAACTGTGGAAATCCGTAAAAATTTTCAGATTTATGCGGATAGGTCGAATAGGCATTTTTCGGATTCGGATGGATTTCGTTGAATGTCGCCATGAAGGCAGGGTCAGCTTCCAGAAGATCATTGATCTTGCGGAAATATCCACCTTCGACAAAGGCCCCAAGCCACTGCGAGTCCGAAACGATAAAGTTGTATTTCTGTTCGCCCGATGTCAACGAAGCGTTAACCCGGGTGTAGAAGTCTGGCCATGGAATAAAGTCAACTTCGAGCTTAACAGTGTTCCCGGAAGCAGGCTTATACTGCTCATCGAAAAACTTTTTCATGATGCGCGTCGGAGGCCAATCCGGCACGGCCATCGTCAGCACGACTTCTTCGGCGACGGCTATTGTTGCCACCCCGCCGACCATAAGCATTGCAGCAAGGCTTGTGGCCGTTGCCAATCCCTTCATACTCTTAATCATCGTCATATCAGGTCTCCTCCCATAGTGACCGGTTGGCTTCATCACAACGTTCAGGCCATGTATTGGCCGTCAGCAGCGCGGAAGATGTGAAACTTGTTTGAATCAAATGCGATCGGCAGCATGTCGCCGGTCCGCACTGAAAGGGCGGCAGCCTCGGGCAGCACCATGCGCAGCACTTCGCCGCCCGCCTCGACCGAAACAACGGTAACGTCGCCAAGCGGTTCAATCAGATGCACCCGCGAGGACAAACTAGCCTCACTGCCTGTCGCGATCCGGATATCGTTCGGCCGGATTCCCACCAAGGCTGCATCACCGGAGCGTCCGGTCTGCATCTTGCGCGGTGTTACAAATTGGCCAAGCGGCGTGTCGAGCGTGCCTGCCTTCTCGCCCAGCGTGGCCCGAAGCATGTTCATATGCGGCGAGCCGATCTTACCGGCCACATAGGTATTAACCGGGTTTTCATAGATTTCGTCCGGAGTTCCGCGCTGCACGACGGCTCCGTCGCGCATCACCGCGATCTCTTCGCCCATCGACAGGGCCTCAAGCTCGTCGGGCGTGGCATAAACGATAGTCATGCCGAACTGCCGGTGAAGCCGCTTCAACTCGGCCCGCATATCGTGGCGCAGTTTGGCATCAAGGTTGGTCAATGGCTCGTCCAGTAGAAGCACCTTTGGTCGCCGGATGAGCGACCGACCCAATGCAACGCGCTGCTGTTCGCCGCCAGATAGGGTGCTCGGTTTGCGGTCTAGACGGTGGGACAGCTTAAGCATCGCAGCGGTTTCGGTCACCCGCTGGTTGATCTCGTCGCGCGCCACTTTAGCTTCGCGCAAAGGGTAGGCGAAATTGTCCCGGACCGTCAGATGCGGGTAAAGCGCGAAAGACTGGAACACCATTGACACGCCGCGTCCGGCGATCGGGGCCGATGTCACGTCCTGACCAAAAATCTCGACCCGGCCAGCGTCTGGCTGGACAAGGCCCGCGATTGTACGCAACGTCGTCGTCTTACCTGCAGCACTGGGCCCAAATAGCACGAAAAAGCTGCCTTCTGGGACATCAAAGCTGAGGGTGTCCAGCGCACGCACCGCACCATAGGATTTTGACACCCCCGAAAGCCGCAATGCAGTGTTTTTTGTCCCGGTCATTCCGTCATCCCGTCGCAAGGGGCAAGAAACTTCGCGTGAAGTTCACCGAGCCTATCGTTTCTTCGCCACTTTGCAAGTTGCACAAACCCCGCGGCAGCCAGCAGTAATTTTTCATAACCGCAGGTCATCCCTTTGCATTTTCCCACTGCCCGCTGCGGGCAGACCGAAGAACAGCATCCGTCACGAGGTCGGTCGCCAAAGCGTCGCGGAAGCTGGGGGCAGCAGCCTTGCCGCTGGTCAGACCTTCAATGAAGTCGGCAGCCTGATGGATAAAGGTATGCTCATAGCCGATCTGCAATCCGGGCACCCACCACTTGTCCATGTAAGGGTGGTCGCCATCGGTGATATGAACCGAACGCCAGCCGCGCGTTCGGCCCTCGTCGTTGTGATCGAAATATTGCAACCGGTGCAGGTCGTGCAGATCCCAGGCAATCGAGGCAAATTCGCCGTTTATCTCAAGCGTATAAAGCGCCTTGTGACCGCGGGCATAGCGGGTCGCCTCAAAATTGGCGAGTGAGCCATTGTCAAAACGTGCAAGGAATAGGCTTGCGTCATCAATGCTGACTTTTTCCGTCTTGCCGGTCAGGGCGTGGTGGCGTTCCTTTATGAAGGTCTCGGTAACGCCGGAAACAGAGGTGATGCCGCCGTTCAGCCAGATTGCGGTGTCAATGCAGTGGGCCAGAAGGTCGCCGGTGACGCCCGAACCTGCTACATCTGCGTCAAGCCGCCACAACCCCTGCCCGCCCTGCGGCAGGTCGGCCGAAATCGTCCAATCCTGCAGGAATTTGGCCCTGTAGTGAAAAATTTTGCCCAGTCGTCCCTCATCAATCAATTGCTTGGCAAGTGTCACAGCCGGGACACGGCGGTAATTGTACCAGACCATGTTGGCCACTCCGGCCTTTTCAACAGCTGCCACCATCGCTAGCGATTCAGCCGCTGTCCGGCCCAGTGGCTTTTCGCACAGAACCATTTTGCCCGCCTCAGCCGCGGCGATGGCGATTTCCATGTGGGTATCATTGGGGCTGGCGATGTCGATCAGGTCGATGGACTTGTCGTCGACCAGCGCTCGCCAGTCGGTGACACTGTCCTGATAGCCCCATTGGCGTGCAAAAGCCTGACCCTTCTCGGCATTCCGCGCGCAGATTGTCTTCAAGACCGGGCGATAGCCCAGATCAAAGAAATGCGGTGCTTGCGAAAAGGCGTTCGAATGGGTTCGGCCCATGAAGCCGTAGCCAACCATCCCGATGTTCAGCGTCTTACCTGTCATCTTAAGCTATCCAGCCATGCGCGTTGCGCACCTTGATCATTGCACCCAGAACATCGTTCCAAGTCTGTTGTTTCAGCATAATTTCGTTGGGGAACATGCAACCGTCCCAGCAGATGTGCTGGAAGGCGCGGGTCAAATCGCCGTTGCGATCGCGCAGCCACATCCCGGCATGCTTGGTAATATCGAGCCGCCCGTTCGCGTCATCGACCATGCAATGCTTGCCGGTCTTGTCATGGTACCCCATGCCCTTCACGGTGCCATCATTTTGCGCGACATGGAAATCAATGGTCCAGGGGCGCAGCGCATCCGTCATTTTGCTTAAGGCCGCGTCCAGAACCGCCTGATCCTGCCAGTCGAACCCTTCAGGCAGAAGTGCCGCCTCAGGCGCGTTGTAGCCCATGGTGTAAAGGAGCGTATGCGCCATGTCGGCCTGAAAGCCGATGACGCCGGGGCGATCGGTTGCCTCCATCGTGTCGATCACAGATTTCCACGAATGCATGCCACCCCAGCAAATTTCGCCCTCTGCAGCCAGACGCTCGCCATAACCGGCCGCCACATCGCAAGCCTCGCGCCATGTCTGGGCGATCAGTTTGGTGTTGCCGATTGGATCAGCCGCCCAGTCTGCCGGACCAGCCGCCGAATCAATGCGAATCACGCCGTAATTGCGCACGCCCAAGTCACGCAACCGCTTGCCAAGTTCACAGGACTTGCGGACGTTGGCCACAAACCGCGCCCGATCCTCGGCAGTGCCCATGGCCGAGCCGCCGCCAACAGGCTCCCAAACTGGTGCGACAATAGACCCAATAGCCAACCCGTGGGCCGCCACCTTGTCGGCTAAACGCTTCACCTCGTCTTCGGTGAAATCAATGTTGGTGTGCGGTCCTGCATGGAAAATGTCTATGCCGTCAAAACGAACCCCGTCGACCTCGGCGCCGACTGTCAATGCGATCATCGTATCAAGGTCGATTGGCGGTTCGAAATCGCCACCTTTGCCCACAAGACCCGGCCACATAGCGTTGTGAAGTTTTGGAAAATTGTTACCAGCCAAGATCTTTTCCTCCCCAACGGACCGCTTGTGCTGCCAAAGCTAGACGGAAAAAAAATCGTTGTCTACACTATTATATTAGTGTGACAGCTCAACGCCAGAACATACGGTCCTCTTGGCACCGGGGATTAAATCCTGCCAATTTTAGATGCTTGTCGTCGAACGGAGACATGACAATCCCCATCTGACCTAGCGGTTATAAACCGTCGTCAGTGGACGATTGCGCCGCGTTAAAGTTGCCTGCAGATCGCGCCAAGGCGCCCCGGTGCGCAAGATGCGGAAAATCCCGTTTTTCATCAGATAAATCAAACTGTCCCATCAAAACCTCCATCGCTGGATGGTTTGAATCTGATTTGCAACGTTAAATCAGACCCATAAACTGCGTTAACACCTGAATCAGATTTATGCCGATACCAGTATTGTTCCCCAGTTCGTGAACATCAAACATCGTCAGAACCAGAGTTGTTTTCATCGTTGACTTTCAAGCTGTTTGCAAATCGCACGAGCTCCTTGCGATGCACCACAGCGCGGTGCCCGGCATATTGCAAGCACGCCAGCGCCTTCTTCGACACCGTAAAGAGGCTTCATCGTCTGGCCCTGCCATCTACAAGAGGCCCGATGAAAGCAAACCGTTGACGTTCCCGGTATGGCGCTTCGGCAAGAAACGGCTCTCGCTAGCGCCACCCAAGGTAAAAAGGCATCAAACGGAAAAATTATGGCGGAGAGGGAGACCGCCAAACTCCTGTTTTTCAGCGTTCGCCATTATCCGTAAAGCCATTGATTTTGCTTTATTATTTTCAGTGCCACGTTTGCACTCGTTCGCCATTGTGTGCTACCTTCCCCACTATATAGTGGGGATAATAGTGGGGAAGGGTTTTTGCAATGGCGCGAACGCTCAACAATCTAACCGACCTGAAAGCCAAGGGCGTTTTGGCCGCTGGACGCCATACGGACGGCGGCGGGCTTTACCTTTCGGTTTCCACAAGCGGCGCAAAGTCGTGGGTTTTCATGTGGAGCCGGTTGGAACCAAACGATAAGGGCGTCGTTCGCCAAAAGCGGTTTGAAATGGGTTTGGGCAATTATCCCGATTTGACACTTGCCAAAGCCCGTAAGGCGGCAAGTGAATGCAGAATAGCCGTTGCAGAAGGCCGCGACCCGCTTTCCGAAAAACGCCGCTCAACCGAACCCACTTTTGCAGAATGTGCAGATCAATTCTTAAATTCGATGGAAAAGGCTTGGCGCAATGAAAAGCATCGTGCGCAATGGCGCATGACGCTTGGCGTTGCCTATTGCGCTTGGCTTCAAAACAAGCGGGTTTCAACCATTGGCACGGATGACGTGCTGAAAGTGCTAACCCCTGTTTGGCACGATAAGCCCGAAACCGCTTCCCGCCTTCGAGGCCGGATTGAACGGGTGCTGGAGTTTGCCAAGGCTAAAGGTTGGCGAACCGGTGATAACCCTGCTTTATGGCGCGGCCATTTGCGTGGGGTATTGCCAGCCCGCGACCCTGAAACCAAAACCCACCATGCCGCAATGGCCTATAGTGAATTGCCAGCCTTCCTAGAGCGCTTGTCCAGCCATGAGGCCTTGGCGGCGCGGGCTTTGGAACTGCTTATCTTGACGGCTTCCCGTTCCGGCGAAGTGCTTAAAGCCCAATGGCAGGAAATTGACCTTGCAAACGCCGTGTGGACTATTCCGGCTTCCCGCATGAAGGCCAAGCGCATTCACCGTGTAGCACTGTCTAAAGCCGCTTTAGACCTGCTTACCCCGCTCTATGAATGTCGCACGGGCGAATATGTGTTTGCCGGTCAAGCCGCTGGAAAGCCGCTTTCTGGCGCGGCAATGGAAATGCTCCTACGCCGTATGAAAATTGAAAATGCAACGCCGCATGGTTTCCGCTCCAGCTTTCGGGATTGGGTTTCAGAAGAAACCAGCTTCCCGCGCGAAATTGCAGAGGCCGCATTAGCCCATGTGGTTGGCGACGCCACAGAACGCGCATACCGGCGCGGTGATGCGTTGGAAAAACGCCGTGCGCTTATGGAAGCATGGGCAGGCCATTGCCTTGGCAACCAATCAACCGCCAAGATTATTCCGTTGAAATTGAAGGATGCATCATGAGCAACGTCATTCCTTTTACAGACCATCGCGGCAAAATCTTCTATCCTGCCCAATGCGAAATTGACGTGAACGGTAAACTGCGAAAGCGATGGGGAGTTGTCGAGCGCGATTCCAACGGTGATGAGAGTTTTCACCGAATCCGCAACGAAAAGGAAGCAATTTGGCTTGCCGGTATTTTGCGGGAAGTGGAAACCAAGCGCCGCAAAGAAGAGGAATTCTTAGCAAAACAAGTGTTGTGGCAAACCATCTTGCGCATGCCCGTTGAATCACGTGATTTTCTATTGGCGCTACTTGAAGCTGAAAAAAGAAGGCGAACTGTTAAATGAATGGTTCAAAATCGAAAAATGACACTGTGACGTTTTCAACCTTTGAAATCGCAGACCATTTGAACAATGAAACGGTGATTGCCGAATATCTTTCCCTTGCCGCACAAGATGCAAATTCCGATGTGCTGCTTAAAGCGCTTGCCGATGTCGCCAAAGCGCGGGGCATGGCACAGGTGGCAAAGTAGGATTGACCATGTCGCAAAGTGAAAATTTGAACGAGTGGGGAATTCCCGATTGGCGTGACGCTGCGAATTATGGTGAAACTAGAAATTGGTCTCTCTCAAGATGGCGTTGGGAATTTTTCCGTCGCAATGATGAATTAAGGGCATATTTTGTCACAGCGTTTAATGAACTAATGGAAATAAGAGAAGAATACTATGCGGAGCTAACTTCTAGAGACAATTCATTTCGGGAACCGCCGAATCTTCCTTATTTTCTTCCTCACGAACGCGGTTTTACTTTGCCACTAAGTCAAGAGAGCCTAACCAAATTCGGCTATAGACACCTAGCTGACCCTAGAATTCCAAATCAAATGGAATGGGCGATAGAGGTCGATGTCGGATATAAGGTTCACATTTATCAGGACTCTAACCCTTGGGAGGATGGCACTGGTATATTTGGGGTTAAATATACCAATGCTCATCTAGCTGTAGGTTTCAGGCTTGATCAACCCCTTAATGACCAATTGAAGCAAGCAAAAGATACACTAGAACTTATGCAAAAAAACGTGTTTGGCAAAAAACTTCAAACCAAACGATTTAAAGAAAATTGGATACTTTATTTGCGCGTTCTAGATGCAAGAGCCGATGGGGCCAGCTTGAGCCAAATTGCCAAACTATTACCAGTTACGTTAAGCAGAACGGCTCAAAATGCCCGCGACGTGTTGAAACAAGCAAAAGCCTTGTGTTCCAATTTCTAGTTTCCTTTCGCAATTTCATCGGCGTATTTCTGTGAATATTGGGGAGCCATAGCGGAATCAGTTTCGCTTTCGGCGCTGGAACGAAATCCAGTAGGGAAACCCAAAATGACAAAAGCACTATCGGTTGCCGATGCAATGAAGGCGACAAGCCTTGGCAGAACAAAGTTGTATCGTGAAATGAAACTTGGCCGGATTGCCGGACGGAAAATTGGTCGCAAGACAGTTTTTCTAATTGATGAAGTCGAACGCTATTTGACTTCACTTCCCGTGGCACAGTGAGCGGGGCAAACAAACATGAACCCTCTCATGCAAAACCGGCAAGCGCTTGCAGGCGCTCACCGGTTCAAAGAACATGCAGCCTCTCTCAAAGCAACACAGCCAAGCACTACACCAAGGCTCATAAGCTGGCAACTTGACCGGCATTTGTTGGTGATGAAAGTTGAGGTGCGCCATGCGCAATAGCCTCATAATCACTGCCCGCATTTTGCCCGATGGCAGCACTTTCACCGTGAAAGGCCGTGATGCATGGGCTTTGGATGAATTGCTGAAAACCGGTCAAAAGGGTTGCACCCCCATAAACAATCCTGCCCCGCGCTGGAGCGCTTATGTGTTCAACCTAAAGCACAACCAAGGCTTGAACATAGAAACCCGCCATGAACCGCACTACGGGCCGTTTGCGGGCACTCATGGCCGCTATGTGCTTCTAAGCAAGGTTGAAATTATCAGCCAATCCGATGCACTGCCAAGCATCACTGCATAGCCACGGCGCGGCGCTGGACGGGGAAAAACCTATCCGGCGCTTGCCAGCGGGCAAATTGGCAAAGGGCAAGAAACGCGGGCCTAAAACGGCTTGGCAAAACCGCGCGGCCTATAACCGTGCGCGATGCATTGAACGGCTTAAGCCGGGGCAGGTTCAAAACCTTTGCGCGGCTGATAGCTTTGCCACCCTAAGCGGAACTGGCTTGAATGGTTGGCTCACGGTCAAATTTGTTTCCAATGATATTGCACTGGCAGAATTTCAGGCCGGGGCCAATCGTTTGGGGCAATGGTTTAGGCGCAATGGCGGCGAACTCATTTGGCTTTATGTTTGGGAAGCCGTTGGCGGCAATCACGTTCACTTTCTCTTGCATATCCCGAAATCGATTTGGCAGCTTACCCGTGAAGCAATTGCAGCGGCGTTCGATGGCCATGACGTGCTTTTGAAGCGCCGCACACGCGGGCCGGATGCGATGGCCTATCTGTGCAAGGGAACTGATTGGGTAACACATAAACGGCTTGGCCGGAACTCAAGGATTCCAGTTAAGGCGCAAGGCGCAATTCTATGGAAGCGTTGCGGAACCAGCCAAAGCATCGGCTTGAAGGCGCGGCAATTGGCTGGATTTGATGGCTGAAACTGAAAAATAATTATGCAGAAACTTACACGCGAAAAAAGACCAATGGCGAATGACGGCGGCTAGCGATGCACAAAGGCAAACGATGTGAAACTGGCAGTTGCTCTTATGTAGTTATTGCAAATGGATTAATCGGGGCAGATTGGTGACTTTTGCCCGTTGCCCCAACCCATAATTTTAATCTTACCTACGGTTTGATTTAAGTCTTTGTCTGCAACATCCGTGATAGAAATGGTAACCTTTGCGTCCTTTGGCATATCGTCCGGTGCGCCGTATGCGCCAACTCCAACGCTACGGGTTTCCCCTTTGTCTATACCACCATTTATTTCAACGCCCGCTTCATCATCATGCCAAGGTATCGACCGGCCTTCCTGTTCAATGAGAATTCTGTAAATTATGCCCCTAATGGCAAATGGGCTTTTGTTGCTAATTTCAAGTTCAAAAAGCGGCGATGAAAATTGATAATCTTTGGTGATTTTCACAATCGGAAAACTATTCGCGATGCACTTGGCTTGATCTGCCATAGCGGGCATTGCGGCAAAGACAGGCAATAGGCACAAAATGCGACTAATATTCATGTTCTAAGCACCAATCACTTGATCTGAATTTCTGTGTCATCGTCACTTCAATTGAAGGCCAATCATGCAATGGGTTCATACTGTCAGGCAATAGCCCTTCATCGCTCTTGCAGCGCATATTTTCATGCAATTCGGCGGTAAATGAGTTATAAGTTTGGCATGATTTGAAAGGGTTTAGAATGCCAGAAACACAAGCACTCGTTGCCAGCGCTCCAGCCATAGAAGGCGGCATTTCAATCAATGGCGACGTTGCCAAAGTTGGCGTTTCAAAAAGCGGGCATGTCTTTGGCACGTGTAACCCTCAAATCATCGATGGCTTAGTGGGGCAGATTATTAATGTTGCCAGCAAGGGTGCTAACCCCGATGAAAAGGCCATAGCCTTCATGTCTGCGATGATTGGCAGCATTCAACCACGCGACACAATCGAAGCCATGCTGGCAACGCAAATGTCAGCGGTGCATAACGCAACAATGGTATTTGCGCGGCGCTTGAACCATGTGGACAATATCCCGCAACAAGACAGTGCTTCCCGCGCTTTCAACCAGCTTTCCCGAACCTTTGCCGCGCAAATGGAGGCGCTCAAACGCCACCGCAATGGCGGCAACCAAAACGTGACGGTGAAGCATGTGCACGTCCATGAAGGCGGGCAGGCTATAGTTGGCAATGTTTCAACAGGGGGGCGGGGTGGTAATAAAAACGAGCACTAACCCCATGCACTTGGCAAAACGCTGCAAGGCACATTCCAAGCGAACTGGCGAACCCTGCAATAGCCCTGCAAAAACCGGCTGGAGCGTTTGCCGGATGCACGGCGCGGGGGGTGGTGCACCATCGGGCAAGGGAAACGCCAATTTCAAGCATGGCGGCTATTCAAAGCACATTAAAGAACTGTTTGCAGAAGTGCGAACGCTCAACCGGATTAGCAAAGAAACCATGGAAATGATTGGCGGCTGATTTGCTATTTTCCATGCTATCCATCGGTTTCACAAAACACTGTAGTGGGGATGATAGTGGGGAGGCTTATTTGACGTTGTTAATTTCTATAGCCATTACAATGGCTTAGATTAGGCTAATGGCGGAGAGGGAGGGATTTGAACCCCCGATAGGGTCACCCCTATACCGCATTTCGAGTGCGGCGCATTCGACCACTCTGCCACCTCTCCGTGGATAGATTTTTGGCCGGTAATATTGCGCATTAAGCAAACCACGTTCTGAAAACAAGCTAAAACAAGCGGCGGCGAGCGCTTCTTGCCAATTTGGTTGGCGGCGCGGTTGACTCGCTGCCTCCTTTTGCGTATCGCCCGATCAACCGGGCAAGCAATGCGCTTTTCCGGTGCTTTTTGTTTGAGCTTGGCTGGGGTTTTCCCGGCGCATGAACCAAAGGCACAAAACTGAACCCCGACTGAAAAAAGCCGGCGGCATTGCCTTTAAGGGCGGGCCATCAAACCGGAGCGAACCATAGGAGACAAGAATGTTCGCAGTCATCAAAACCGGAGGCAAGCAGTATCGCGTTGTCGCCAATGATGTTCTAAAGATTGAAAAGGTCGCTGGCGATGCCGGCGCGATTGTGCATTTTGCTGAAGTTCTCGCCGTTGGCGAAGGCGAGGCTGTGTCGATTGGTGTGCCTTTTGTGGCCGGTGCCACTGTTACAGCCGAAGTGGTTGAGCAGGGTCGCGGCAAAAAAGTTATTGCGTTTAAAAAGCGTCGCCGTCAAAATTCACGGCGTAAACGCGGGCACCGTCAGGAATTGACGACGGTGCGCATCCACGAAATTTTAACAAATGGCGCAACATCCACAGCAACCGCTGTTAAAGCCCCTGTAGCAGTAACAGAGGCGCCAGCTGCCGGTGTCGTTGATGATGTTACAATCATCGGCGGCGTCGGTCCGGCACTTGGCAAAAAATTGGCTGGTGCGGGCATCACATCTTTGACGCAGATTGCGGCGATGGATGCTGACACAATGGCGAAACTTGACGACGAGTTGAAACTTGGTGGCCGTACATTGCGTGAAGAATGGGCTGAACAGGCCAAAGAATTGCTCGCTGGCAAGCCGCCGCGCGCAAAGATTGACCAAAACAAATAAGTCGTGAAATAAGGCGAGTATAGGAGCACTCAAATGGCACACAAAAAAGCCGGTGGTTCATCGCGCAACGGTCGCGATTCAGAATCAAAACGCCTCGGCGTCAAAAAATTCGGTGGTGAACACGTCATCTCCGGCAATATTATTGTTCGTCAACGTGGAACAACGTGGCATCCAGGTATCAATGTTGGCATTGGCACCGACCATACGCTTTTTGCGGTTGCAGAAGGCCATGTGTTGTTTGCCAAGAAGGCCAATGGCCGCGCTTACGTGTCGGTTACCCCGATGGCGAAAGCCGCAGAATAATTGGCACCGCATCTTGCCGGTGTCTTCGGACCCCGGCGGAATTAAACATCCGCAGAACTAGGAAAGGGGTCCATAAACTGGACCCTTTTTCATTTTGAGGATCAGACCAATGGATATTTTGATCACCCGCCACTTAACGCTGCGGCCCTTATTGCGCGTTGATGCCGATGATATTCGGGACCTTATCGCAAAAGAGCCTGAGCTTGCTGCAAAACTTCCGCCTGCGATGATTACGCTGATCAGCAGCGACGATCAGCCAGCAGGCAGGTTTGAGCCCTCCGGCAAAATACTTGTCGTCATCCGCGAAAAGCTGATTGGCTGGATATCGCTCAATAAGGGCGAAGCACCCGTATTTGCATCCAATAGGCTCGGTTATGCAGCGGAGGCAATGGCCGCGGTACTGAGGCATTTTGCACCTGATGAAGTATTGGGTTCCAAGGCCCATCAACAACAATCCAGCCATTTCTCTGCATAGTCGTCGCCATTTTCACCTTTTTGTGAACAATCCAAGGGCGGAGCACGCCGTATTGCATTGAGGTACAACAGTTTAAATCAGGAGACGGCCTATGATCCGCCTTACCCGAGTAATGGGCGCGGCGCTTGCCGTAGCAGCTACAATGAATATGGTTCCCAATTTTGCTTACGCGACCGCAATCGAGGCTAAGCCGCGCACGATGCATTTAGAAGACGTTTTGCCGCAAATAACCCGCGCCACTGGCTCATTTTCTGCAATCAATGGTGTAAAGCGTTCGTTCACTGTGGATTTGAAAACCACGTGGAACGGCAAGGTTTTGACCCTTCGGGAAGACTTTGTCTACGACAATGGTGAGAAGGATAGAAAAACATGGCGGTTCACCAAAACCGGGCCAAACACCTACCAAGGCACGCGTGAAGACGTGATCGGTGAAACCACGCTTACCATACGCGGTAAAAAGGCCACGTTTACCTATCTGGTTAATTTGGATTCGAAAAACCAAACCAACAAAGTGCGGTTCCGCGATACGATGGTCTTGCAGGATGATGGTTCAATTCTTAATTCGGCCAATGTGTTTAAGTTTGGGTTTCCAGTCGCCAGAGTGACAGTGAATTTTGAAGCGCCTAAACGCTGAACCTGTTTTTGCAGCATATCATCCCGCACTTCACATCTCTCACGCTTATGCGATAGTGCCTGTCACTCTTGAGCGGCGGGAACCAAAATGGCGGCAAGGCGCATTCAAAACCCGTGGTGGACATTGGTTCTGCCGCCTGTCGGTGCGTTAGCCGCAGCCGCGATTATCTTTTCGGTTGTTTCACCGGGCGTGCCATTGGTCGCATTGGTTTTAGCGGTTTTGCTCGGAGGCAGCGTATTTGCTGCCGTTCACCATGCTGAAATTATCGCCGCTTATACCGGCGAGCCTTATGGCTCTATCGTTTTGGCGCTCGCTGTCACCGTGCTTGAAGTTGGGCTAATCCTGTCTTTGATGTTGAGTAAGCCGGATGGCGGGCCAACGATTGCGCGCGACACCGTTTACGCCGGAATTATGATCATTACGACAGGCATTATCGGTCTTAGCCTTTTGTTTGGCAGCCGCCGTCATTTTGAACAGAGCCTGCGCATCCGCGGCACCTCTTCGGCACTTGCTGTCTTAATTGTTTTGTCAGTGATTACCCTTGTATTGCCGAATTATACAGTGGCTACAACGGGGCCGACGCTGTCGAAAGTACAACTTGTCATGGTAGCGCTGACGTCATTGGTCCTTTTTTGCGCCTTTCTGTTTGTTCAGACAGTGCGCCACCGCGAATATTTTTTGCCTGAAACAGAGTTTGAGGATAACCAAACCCAACCCGTTTCGCGCACGCTTTGGATCAGTGTGGCAATGCTCATTGCTGCGTTATTTGCAGTCATCATGCTTGCCAAATCAATGTCGCCTGTGTTGGCAGGTGCAATTGCTTATGCCGGGCTGCCGATCAGCTTTACTGGCGTCGTGATTGCAGCTTTGGTTCTTATGCCAGAGGGCATAGCAGCGGTTCGTGCCGCCGTGGCCAACCGGCTTCAAATCAGTATCAACCTCGCGCTCGGGTCGGGCCTTGCCACCATCGGGCTCACCATTCCGGCGGTTGCAATTGCCGATTTGATCAGTGGCTTTAACATTGTGCTGGGCATATCACCCGCACAAACGGTGCTGCTTATGCTGGCGCTTTTTGTTTGTGCCATTACGCTGAATAACGGGCGAACAAATATCTTATTTGGCGCGATTCATTTATCGATTTTTGCGATGTTTTTGCTGATTTCAGCTGTGCCATAATGACCAAGGTTTGCCAATATAGCGTTGCTTTCGGGTACGTCGCTCTATGTTAGGTTGGAAACGTCAAGCATATTCAGGCCGTATTCATGTTGAACTGGATAATGGGTCGGGCCTGCGCTATTTGGCAGACTTGACGGTTGGGGGAAATAGTTTCACTCAAATGGCCATCACTTTATCAGCGAAGATAGCGGGCTGCTGTCGCTGAATGCAATCAAAGCTCGCACTTGGATGGAGTTAAAACCTATGATTAAAACAATCGCAGCTGCTGCCATTGCATTGGCGCTTGGCACCGCTTCTGTTTTTGCCGCTGAATTTGAAGTTAAAATGCTCAACAAGGGCACCGATGGCAGCGCCATGGTATTTGAGCCAAACTTTTTGAAAATTGCACCGGGTGACACTGTGAAGTTTATCCCGACTGACAAGGGCCATTTTGCGCAATCCCTTAAAGGCGCGGTTCCTGAAGGTGTTGAAGAATTCAAATCCAAACTCAATGTTGAAACCGTTTATGCACCGCCTGTCGACGGCGTTTACATCGTCAAATGCACACCGCATTTGGCAATGGGCATGGTGATGGTGATTCAGGTTGGCGCACCAACCAATCTTGACGCCATTAAAGCGGTTAAACTCAACCCGAATTCGACAAAACGTCTTGCGCCGGTTCTCGCCGCGATTATGCCGTAATCTTTAGAACTTAGGTTTTGAAAAAGGCGGTCTTCGGGCCGCCTTTTTTGTTGGTGCTATGCTTGTTGCAAAACCAAAGCTATAGGACGCATTAAAAGCGCTTCTCAGTGCCCGTTATAGAGAATTGATAAATGAAGTTTCTTGATCAAACAAAAGTCTATGTCCGCTCCGGTGACGGCGGCGCAGGCTCCATTTCGTTTCGCCGCGAAAAATTCATTGAATTTGGCGGTCCTGATGGCGGCGACGGCGGACGTGGCGGAGATGTTGTCGTGCAAGTTGTCAACGGCCTTAATACGTTGATTGATTTTCGCTATCAGCAGCATTTCAAAGCCCAAACCGGCGTTCACGGCATGGGCCGCGACCGTGCGGGCGGGCGCGGCAATGATGTGGTGCTGCGTGTTCCGGTTGGCACACAAATCTATGCCGAAGACAATGAAACGCTGATTTATGATTTAACCGAAGACAATCAGAAATTCATTCTCGCCAAAGGCGGTAATGGCGGATTTGGCAATGCGCATTTTAAAACCTCAACCAATCAGGCACCGCGCCGGGCAAACCCCGGCCTTGAGGGCGAAGAACTGACGATTTGGCTGCGGTTAAAACTGATTGCCGATGCGGGTCTGGTCGGCTTGCCGAATGCTGGTAAATCGACGTTTTTGGCCACCGTCACGCAAGCTCGGCCCAAAATTGCTGATTACCCGTTCACAACACTTTTCCCGAATTTGGGCGTTGCCTCGATTGATACGCGCGAGTTTGTGATTGCTGATATTCCGGGCCTGATAGAAGGCGCGCATGAAGGCATTGGTCTTGGCGACCGGTTCCTCGGCCATGTTGAGCGCACGCGGGTGCTGCTGCATTTGGTTTCCGCGCAAGAAGTTGATGTCGCCAAAGCCTATAAAACCGTGCGCGGGGAATTGGTACTCTACGGAGAGGGACTGGCTGAAAAGCCGGAAATCGTGGCACTGAGCCAAATCGATACGGTGGATGCCGAAACGCTTGCGCTAAAAACCAAGGCATTGAAAAAAGCGTCCAAGCAAACACCATTTTTGCTGTCGTCAGCATCGCGTCAGGGTCTAGACCAAATTCAGCGGGCGCTCTTTGCCGAAATTGATGCAGCTCGCATACTGGAAAATCCGGTTGTCGTGGATAAACGCTGGGTGGAGTGATGCTATCCTCATACAAACGCATCACGCTCAAAATTGGCTCGTCGCTGCTGGTGGAGGCCAAAACCGGCCTCAAACGGCAATGGCTGGCGGCCATGGCTGCCGATATTGCAAACCTTCGGGATAAAGGCGCGGATGTATCGGTTGTATCCTCGGGCGCTATTGCTCTTGGCCGAACTGTGCTTGGCCTTGGCAGCAGAATTTTGCGCCTTGAAGAAAGCCAGGCTGCCGCGGCTGCCGGGCAAATTTTGCTGGCGCGCGCATGGGATGAAGCGCTTTCTACCCACGGCATTAAAACCGGCCAGATTTTGCTGACGCTTGGCGATACCGAAGAGCGCCGCCGTTATTTGAACGCCCGCGCCACCATTGGCACATTGCTGAAACTTGGCGCAGTGCCGATCATCAATGAGAACGATACTGTCGCCACATCCGAAATCCGCTACGGCGATAATGACCGCCTTGCAGCCCGCGTTGCCACTATGATGGGCGGTGATTTGCTGGTGTTATTATCAGACATTGACGGGCTTTACACGGCTCCGCCTGCGAACGATCCAAATGCCAGGCACATCCCGTTTGTTCAGGCTATAACGCCAGAGATTGAAGCCATGGCGGGCGGCGCGGCGTCTATTTTATCGCGTGGCGGTATGCGCACCAAAATTGACGCCGGTAAAATCGCTACCGCCGCCGGCACCGCCATGATGATCGTCAATGGCAAAGCCGACGGGCCTTTGGCGGCGTTGAATTCTGGCGCACAATCAACTTTATTTGCAGCCTCCGACAAACCGGAACGTGCTTACAAAACTTGGATTGCGGGGCACTTGGAGCCTTTGGGCAAACTCACGCTTGATCAAGGCGCAGTTGCTGCTTTGCAATTGGGTAAATCGCTTTTGCCAGCCGGTGTGCGCAAAGTTGAGGGCGAGTTTTCACGCGGTGATACGGTTGCCATTCTTGATTTGGACGGCTTTGAAATCGCACGTGGCCTTGCCGCCTATGACAGTGCTGACGCCGTTAAAATTGCAGGCCGCAAAACGCAGGACATCGCCGCCTTGATCGGCTATAATGCCCGAAGCGCGATGGTGCACCGCGATGATTTGGTGCTCGGCCGCATCAGTGTTGAAGCTGCCAAGGGAACTGGAATATGACTGCGCTTCAGGTTGAAATTCCAGAGAATATTGATGCGCTAATGGCCCGCATTGGCATCCAAGCCCGCGCAGCCGCACTGCCGCTTGCATTGGCATCTGCCGAAAGAAAATATGCCGCACTCATCACCATGGCGGCTTCCATTGAGCGCCATCGGGATGGTATTTTAAATGCCAATGCCATTGATGTGGCCGAGGCTGAAATTGCAGGTTTGACAGGCTCTTTCCTCGACCGGCTTCAACTCGATAAATCGCGGGTTCAAACAATGGCCGACGGCATTCGCGCGATAGCGGAGTTGCCTGATCCGATAGGCAAAATCATCTCTGAGTGGACACGGCCCAATGGCCTCAAGATCGAGCGTGTCAGAACACCATTGGGCGTGATCGGCGTTATTTATGAAAGCCGGCCCAATGTGACGGCCGATGCTGGCGCTCTGGGTTTGAAAGCAGGAAACCCAGTTATTTTGCGCGGCGGTTCTGACAGCGTCAATTCATCCAAAGCCATCCACGGTTGCATGCTGGAAGGGCTCAAATCAGCGGGCCTGCCAGAACACAGCATCCAGCTGGTGCCGACCCAAGATCGTGCAGCGGTTGGCGCAATGCTGACCGGTCTTAATGGCGCTATTGATGTGATTGTGCCGCGCGGTGGCAAAAGCCTTGTCGCCCGCGTTCAGGCTGATGCGCGCGTGCCGATTTTTGCCCATCTTGAAGGCATTTGCCATATTTATATCGATCAAGATGCGGATGTTGAAATGGCGCGCAAAATCGTTGTTAATGCAAAAATGCGCCGTACAGGCGTGTGTGGCGCTGCCGAATGCTTATTGATTGACTGGCGCTTTTACACCAAACACGGAGCGCCTATGATAGAGGATTTGCTGAAAGCTGGCGCAGAAGTGCGGGCCGACGGCGACCTCAATAAAATTCCGGGAACTGTGAAAGCCAGTCCTGACGATTTCGGCCATGAGTTTTTGGATGCAATTATTGCTGCCAAACTGGTTGATGGTATTCATGAGGCTATTGTTCATATCCGCCGCTATGGTTCGGGCCATACGGAAAGCATCATCACTGAAAACAGCGCTACCGCGGAGCAGTTTTTCAACGAGCTTGATTCAGCCATTTTGTTGCATAATGCGTCCACCCAATTTGCTGATGGCGGCGAATTTGGCATGGGCGCAGAAATTGGCATTGCCACCGGCAAAATGCATGCGCGCGGGCCAGTAGGTGTAGAGCAACTGACCTCGTTCAAGTATCGCGTGCGCGGCAACGGGCAAATCCGGCCTTGAACATTGACGCAGGAGATAGGCGCTATTTGCGTTTTCCTGCGACAGCCTCCGGCATGACCATTGGCCTTTTTGGCGGCTCATTTAACCCGCCGCATGATGGCCATCGGCTGGTCGCTGAAACAGCGCTTAAACGCCTTGGTCTTGATCAATTGTGGTGGATGGTCTCGCCCGGCAATCCCTTGAAAAATTCGTCAGAGTTGTTGCCGTTGGCCACACGTATTGCGTTGTCTGAGGCCATGGCCCCCGGCCCGCGCGTTAAAGTTACGGCATTTGAGGCCGCCTACAAAGTGCGGTTTTCCGCTGACACCGTGGCTTTGATCAAAGCACACCACAAAGATGTCAATTTCATTTGGGTCATGGGCGCCGACAATCTGAAGCATTTTCACCATTGGCAGCGCTGGCAGCAGATTGCCGAGATGTTGCCGATTGCTATTATCGACCGCCCGGGTTCCACCCTGTCATATGTCTCGTCAAAAATGGCGCTAACTTATGATCACGCGCGCGTCGACGAAGATGACGCGATATTGCTTGCAAAACTGAAAGCTCCAGCGTGGACATTGATCCACGGTCCGCGCTCATCGCTGTCATCAAGTGCAATAAGACTTGGTCACAAAGCGCAATTTAAAAAACCTTGAAGGAACGCCTAAAAAAGGGTATTTCATATCTAAATATCCGCCATTCTTGTGCGGAACCAACGTGGAAAGACGTCTATTGCCAACTTCCCTCAATCCAAAAACGGATAAACCAGTCTCTGTGATAAAAAAAACCAGCATGGCTGCCGTTGAAGCCGCCATGACAGCCATTCTTACCAGCTTGGAAGATTCAAAAGCTGAAGAAATTATTGCCATTGATGTTGAAGGCAAAACCGCGATGTGTGACCGCATTGTGGTTGCATCCGGCCGTTCACACCGCCATGTCGCAGCCTTGGCCGAACATTTGCTGACCGCCATTAAAGAGGCGGGCCATGGCGTTGCCCGTGTTGAAGGCATGCCGAATGCTGATTGGGTGCTCATCGATCAGGGCGACGTGATTGTGCATTTGTTCCGCCCCGAAGTGCGCGCCTTTTATAACATCGAGAAAATGTGGGAAATGCCTGATCTGGATGATGAGAACACGGTTCATTGAACTGGCTTTTTTGATTTATGCAAATCAGCGTTTTTGCCATTGGGCGGATGAAATCCGGGCCGGAGCGCGAACTGGTAGCGCGTTATCTCGAACGCTTTGAAAAGTCAGCGCCAGCCATTGGTCTTAGTCTTGCCGGTCTCATTGAAAAACCCGAAAGTCGCATGCCAGACGGCCCGCAACGCAAACGCGAGGAGGCGTCATGGTTGATGAGCCATTTGGACAGCCAACCTTCAACGCAGCTGGTTCTGCTCGATGAAACCGGAAAGTCGCTTGCGTCTGAAACACTGGCAGATACCATCGGCAAAAAACGCGATCATGGCTCTAAGCAAATGGTGTTTGCCATTGGTGGCGCTGATGGCCATGATGAAAGTCTCAAAACCCGTGCGGATTTGGTGGTGTCGTTTGGCGCAGCAACATGGCCACATCAAATAGTGCGCATTTTGCTGTTTGAACAACTCTATCGGTCAGTGACAATATTATCGGGCCACCCTTATCATCGGTCGTAACAGAAAAATCTATGGTAAACGCAGCGTTAACCAGAAACGCGCTAACTCTTTTGCATGAACCGTAATTTCACCTGCTTTGGTACGGCAATTTTTATGGCCTGCTTGGCATTGCCTTTGCAGGCCCAAGAGGTTCCCCAAGAGGCTGCTCAAGAGGTTGCCCCCGCCGGTGCACCTGTCACAGCGGCAGCCAAAGCAACGCCTGCAAACATGCGCGATGTGTTGATTGATCAGCGCGGCAAAACAATCAGCCAAATGGACGAGCTGACCCGAAGCCTTTCGGTTTCAATTGAACAACGCGCCATGCTGCTAAATGATATTGCCGCGCTTAAGCAAGACGAGGCATCGGTTAGCGCCGAACTGATTAAAGCGGCCAAGGCTGAAGCGGGCCTCAATGCAGATATTTCTAAACAAAAAGAAGCTTTGATTTTGCTTGAAGGAGAAACAGCAACCATTCATGCCTCCCTCGTTGAGCGCAGTGCCGTTTTGGCCGAAGTTCTGGCCGCCTTGCAACGTCTGGGCCTTAATCCTCCGCCAGCTTTGCTGGTCACGCCTCAAGATGCCTTAGCTTCTGTAAGAAGTTCGGTTTTGCTGGGTGCGGTGGTGCCCGCCATGCGCATTGAGACTTTGGCTCTGAAAGCCGATCTCGAACGTTTGGCGGTTTTAAGCACTGAGACAAAGGCGGCGACAGCCAATTTAACGGCCGGTTTGCAGCGCCAAATAGAAGACTTGGCAAAATTGGATTTGCTGCTGGAAGAAAAGCGCCGCTTGGGTGCAAATTCCGTCGAAGCGCTGGCTGCCGAAGCGGCACGGGCCAAATCACTTGAAGGCAATCTCGCCAGCTTGAAAGCACTCCTAGGCTCAATCGACGATAAAATTGCCGACGTCGAAAAAGCCGCCAACATGCGACGCTTAGCACTGGAAAAGGCCCGTATGCTTGATCCAGGTTCATTTACAGTTGGCCCGTCAGTACAGTTTGCTTCACTTAAAGGCCAATTGCCTTGGCCTGTCTTTGGAAAAACCATTTTGAAATATGGCGAAAAAAATAGCGCAGGCATTGTGGTTAATGGCGACATAATTCGGACGCGTTCTAGCGCCATCGTCACCGCGCCGGCTGATGCAGTTGTGGCATTTGCCGCGCCATTCCGCTCTTATGGTCAATTGGTGATTCTAGACACAGGTGCTGGTTACAAAATGGTGATTGGCGGGCTGGCAAAATTGGGTGTTAATGCCGGTCAAACAGTTTTAGCAGGTGAACCTTTAGGTGTAATGGCACCGCAAGGGCAAGATGCCGCAGCCGGTAAAGAGAGCGAACTCTATGTTGAACTGCGTAAAGATGGACAAGCGGTAAATCCCGCCTCATGGTGGCGGCAACAACCTTTAGGATTGCAAAACGATGATACGTAAAGTTTCTTATTTAATAGTTGGCGCATTGCTCGGTGCAACTGCTTTAACCGCTTTTGAAAAGGTTGGCCCTGCGCAGGCAACTGCTGCTCCATCCGAAACGTATAAGCAATTGGCCGTGTTTGGTGATATATTTGAGCGCGTGCGCGCCACTTACGTGACCGTGCCGGAAGACAAAGAATTGGTCCGCGCCGCCATTAACGGCATGCTGACATCACTAGACCCGCATTCCTCTTACCTTGATCCGGAAGCGGCAAAAGATATGCAGGTACAAACCTCCGGCGAGTTCGGCGGCCTTGGCATTGAAGTGACGATGGAAAACGAGGAGCTGAAAGTCATCACGCCGATCGATGATACGCCCGCTTCCAAAGCAGGTGTTTTGTCCGGCGATATTATTGCTGAAATTGATGGCGAGGCTGTACGCGGGCTTAACTTGGAGCAGGCCGTCGATAAAATGCGCGGACTGGTCAATACACCCATCAAGCTGATGTTGATCCGTAAGGGCGCAGACAAACCGATCGATGTGACCATTGTTCGCGAAATAATCAAAGTTAAAGCCACGCGTTCACGTGTTGAAGGCGATGATGTTGGCTATATTCGTATTATGTCATTTACGGAGCAAACCTACGACAATTTGCAGGCCGCAATTGAGAAAATCAATAAGGATGTCGGACCTAAGCTTAAGGGCTATGTGTTGGATTTGCGCTTGAATCCGGGCGGCTTGCTGAACCAGGCCATCTCAGTATCCGACGCTTTTCTTGAGAACGGTGAGGTCGTATCGACCCGTGGCCGTGACCCTAATAACATCCAACGATATGATTCACGCCCCGGCGATTTGACCAATGGCTTGCCTCTGATTGTGCTTGTTAATGGTGGCTCGGCTTCTGCTTCTGAAATTGTCGCTGGCGCTCTGCAAGACCATCACCGCGCAACAATTTTGGGTACAACATCTTTTGGCAAGGGTTCAGTACAAACTATTGTTCCATTAGGTGAAAATGGTTCATTGCGCCTGACAACAGCGCTGTACTACACGCCATCAGGTAATTCGATCCAAGGCAAAGGTATTGTGCCTGAGATTAAGGTCGAACAGCCATTACCACCCGAGCTCGCGGGCCGTGATGTCACCCGCGGTGAGTCTGAGTTAAGGGGCCATATCAAGGGCGCCAATGAAGATGAAAGCGGCTCAGGCTCGCCAGCCTATGTCCCCACCGAAGCCAAAGACGATTTGCAATTACAGCAAGCTTTGAAGCTTCTGCGCGGCGAGGCCAAAGACCCGGCATTCCCGCCACCCGCTGAAGCGGCAGCTAAAACCGGTGCGGCCAAAAAAGGCTGAGTTTGGCTTTAGATGCGGGATTCCGTAACCGGATTTACCATGCTAAACAGGGATTCGGGAGCGATGTCTCTCGTTTCCGTTTTTAGGCATTAGATTTGGAGCCATACTCTGACCTCCGAGCTTGATAAACCGCTGAAGGGCCGTGTTGCTGCACCGCGTAAAGCGCAGGGTGTTCCAATTGGTATTCTGGCGACGGCAAGCACGCTGGGCCTTTGCCTGTTGGCCGGCGCTTTTTGGATTGGCGCTAATAATTGGCGGGACTTTGCAAACCCGTTGCCAATAGAGGTGGCGGGCTTACCTGAAAAAGATCCAGCTCCAACAGGCGCAGTGGCCGCAAACCCAGCAGCAATTGCCGCAGACCCGGCGCGGCCCAATGAAATTAGCCGGACCACGACCCAAAATGGCAGCACCATTATCAAAGTTAAACCTCCAAGTGTCACCGATGGTCAAGGCTCAATCATCGTGCGCGATCCTTCAACATTGACGCAGACCGCAATGGTTGCGCATATGCCGCTCCCGGAACTGATTGAAAAATCGGGTGAAAAACGGCTCCCGAAGATTGGCGCCGATGGCACACGGCCTTTTGATGCTTATGCAAGGCCCTGGTCAGGTTCGGCAGGCCCACGCATTGCGATCGTCATTACGGGTCTTGGGCTTTCACAAACCGGCACCCAAAGCGCAATCAAACAGTTGTCTGAAGATGTGACCTTGGCTTTTGCGTCTGAAGGCAATTCAATTGACCGCTGGATGCAAACGGCACGCCGCGAAGGACATGAGATCATTTTGCAGGTTCCCATGGAGCCATTTGATTACCCGAATGTCTCACCCGGTAAATTCACTTTGGAAGTTGCTGGCTCGCCGGATGAAAACCGCGATAGGCTGGAATGGGCACTTAATCGGACAACAAATTATACCGGTATCATGAACCATATGGGCGCAGCTTTCACAGCCAATGCCCCAGCTCTGGATGCTATGTTAGGAAATTTGCATAATCGCGGCTTGATGTTCTTTGACGATGGAACGTCAGCGCGCAGCCTGGCGCAAGATGAGGCATTGAAAGCTGGCGTTCCTTATGCGCGCGCGGATTTGATCATCGACCCTGACCGAAGCGCAGGCGCAATTTTAGCAAAACTCAATGAACTTGAGCAAAATGCGCGCTCGCAAGGGATAGCCATTGGTATTGGCGCAGCGTTTAATGAAACGATTGGCACTGTTGCGACTTGGATGAATGAAGCGAAAAAACGCGGCATCGAATTTGTGCCTATTTCTGCCGTCGCACTCGATCCTGAGCGGCCCGGATGATCAAGCCATTGAATGTTGAAGATTTGCCCTACCGCCCCTGCGTTGGCATTATGTTGCTGAATAAATCCGGCCTCGTGTGGGCGGGTCGCCGCGTTGCAATCACCAACTCAGAATATGATGGTTCAACGCAGCTCTGGCAGATGCCGCAAGGCGGGATCGATAAAAACGAAGACCCGCTCAAAGCTGCTTACCGCGAACTTGAGGAAGAAACCGGTATTACCTCTGTTAGCTTCATTGAGGCCATCCCGGATTGGATCTATTATGATCTTCCCGCTCACTTGATCGGCACGGGCCTCAAGGGCAAATACCGCGGCCAAAAACAGCGCTGGTTTGCATTTCAGTTTGAGGGTCATGATGCTGAAGTTGATATCGACCCTGTGGGCCACGAGAAAGAATTTGATGCGTGGGAATGGAAGCCGATGGCCGAGTTACCCGGCCTGATCGTGCCGTTCAAGCGCCAAGTCTATGATTCGGTTTGCACTGCATTTGCGCATTTGGCGGGGGCATAGCCAAAGCGTTGCTATTTCGCTGCCGTTTTTACGAGCACTGCGGGCATTTTTGTCATGAGTTCATGTGTTTTTCGCAATGCGGCAATGGCGTGTGCCGCCCAAAGCTCGTGTACTCGCCAAGCGCAACCATGTTTCTTTTTGGCTCTCAAATGCTGAAAATAAACTGACGCCAAGAATTCTGGCAGGCTTTGGGCCGCTTTTGCCTCATTGCAAGCGCGGCACGCTGGAATGGTGAGCGCCGGTCCGCTATGGCTAAGTGGGATAATATGATCGGCTGTCGCTTTGGTTGGTCCCTGGGCTTTGCCCTTCTGCCGCATCGCAATGCCGCAATAAGCGCAGTTCTTTTCTCGCCCATCGGTCCACCAAGGCGCCGTTATACCAGCGGCCACCAGCACCTCTAAATCGGAACTCATTTTTTGTTTCGCCATGGAAAGCAGCGATAGTGCAGCCACGTGAATGCTTGGTTTACTGTCCGATTAAAACCAAGCTAAGGAGAACAATTGCTTAAAGCATACCGCGCAAGCTGGTCAGATTATCGAACAACGTGGCGCTTGCCGCCATTTCTTCGTCGCCTTTAGCAGATGAGGCGGCTATTTTGGCCGCTGCAACCTGCGCATCTAGGTCCGCCAGATTGAGCTCGCCAACCGGCGTCGCGCTCTCTGCCAATATTGTGCAACCGGCGGGCGTTACGTCTGCAAAACCGCCGAGCACAACAAATTTCAGATCCGAGCCGGCCGACTGTTTAACGGTCACAATACCCGGCTTAATTGTCGACATCACCGGCGAATGGTTTGCCATGACGGTGAAATAGCCATCGGTACCCGGCACATTCACTTCTGTCACATCGTTTGATGCCAAAAGCAGGCGCTCAGGTGAGACGAGTTCAAATGCGAAACTGGCAGCCATGACTTCAAACTTTCATCAAGAAAAAACGGCGGAGCAAGACCCCGCCGCAAAATAATTATTATGCAGCTTCGGCGGCCAAACGTTTGGCTTTTTCAACGGCTTCTTCGATCGTGCCCACCATATAGAAGGCCGGCTCCGGCAAATGATCATACTCACCATTCACAAGACCTTTGAACGAACGGATCGTATCAGCCAAATCGACCAGTTTACCCGGTGCGCCGGTGAAAACTTCGGCCACAAAGAACGGTTGTGATAAGAAGCGCTCAATTTTGCGGGCGCGTGACACAGTCAATTTGTCTTCTTCAGACAGTTCATCCATGCCCAAAATCGCGATAATATCCTGCAAGGATTTATAGCGCTGCAGTGTCGACTGCACCTGACGGGCAACACCATAGTGCTCTTCACCCACAATTTGCGGATCCAGCATACGCGACGTGGAATCAAGTGGATCCACAGCCGGATAAATGCCTTTTTCTGCAATCGATCGGCTGAGTGTTGTTGTCGCGTCCAAGTGGGCGAATGATGTCGCAGGGGCCGGGTCGGTCAAATCGTCGGCGGGCACGTAAATCGCCTGCACGGATGTTACCGAACCTTTGGTTGTGGTCGTGATGCGCTCCTGCAGCTGGCCCATATCGGTTGCAAGCGTCGGCTGGTAGCCCACGGCTGACGGAATACGACCAAGCAGCGCCGACACTTCAGAACCGGCCTGCGTAAAGCGGAAAATATTGTCGACGAAGAACAACACATCCTGACCTTTATCGCGGAAATATTCCGCAATCGTCAAACCAGTCAAAGCGACACGGGCGCGCGCTCCGGGCGGCTCGTTCATCTGGCCGAACACGAGTGCCGCCTTAGAAGCGCCACCGCCGCCTTTCTGGTTAACGCCAGACTCAATGAACTCGTGATAAAGATCGTTGCCTTCACGGGTGCGCTCGCCAACGCCGGCAAACACCGAATAACCACCGTGGGCTTTAGCAATATTGTTGATCAATTCCTGAATCAGGACCGTTTTGCCAACACCGGCGCCGCCGAACAGGCCGATTTTACCGCCGCGCGCATAAGGCGCCAGCAGGTCGATCACTTTGATACCGGTGACCAGAATTTGCGCTTCGGTTGATTGTTCTACATATTCAGGCGCTGGCTGATGAATGCCGCGCAGTTCCACACCGTGAACCGGGCCTTCTTCATCGATAGGCTCGCCGATAACGTTGATAATACGGCCAAGCAAAGCTTCACCAACCGGAACCATGATAGCAGAACCCGTGTTGACCACAGGCTGGCCGCGCACCAAACCTTCGGTCGCATCCATCGCAATACAGCGCACTGTGCTTTCGCCCAAATGCTGTGCCACTTCAAGAACAAGGCGGTTGCCGTTATTTGTGGTTTCGAGCGCATCCAAAATCGCTGGCAGAGCGCCTTCAAATTTAACGTCAACAACCGCGCCGATAACTTGCGTCACGCGGCCCGTGGCAACGCCCAGAGGCTTAGCCTTTAAGACAGGAGCTTTTTCTGCTGCTTTAACAGCAGGCGCTTTTGCTGCGGCGGCCTTTGCAGGGGCTTTGGCTGGCGCTTTGGCGGGAGCTGCGGCTTTTGCCATGTTCTTCAACCTTCCTTCGTGCACGACTGTGCAATTATGTCTTAGAGCGCTTCTGCGCCCGAGATAATTTCAATCAATTCTTTGGTAATCTGGGCTTGGCGCTGACGGTTATAAGACTGGGACAAACGTTTGATCATATCGCCGGCGTTTCGGGTTGCGCTGTCCATTGCCGACATGCGCGAACCCTGCTCGGATGCGGCGTTTTCAAGCAAAGCCTTAAACACTTGAACCGCAATATTGCGCGGGATCAAATCAGTCAAAATAGCGGCTGCATCCGGCTCGTAATCATAAACGTCTGAGCCACCAGAAACAGCTGCGGCAGCTTCAGGAACAATCACCGGTATCAACTGTTGAGCGGTTGGAAACTGCGCAATGACCGACTTAAAGCGCGAATAGAACAACGTGCAGACATCGAACTGATCGTCGCCAAACAGTGCGATCACTTTATCGGCAACGCTATTGGCTTGCGCAAACCCGATCGATTTAATATCGCGAAACTCCACACGCTCAACAATGCGGTCGGCCAAATCGCGGCGCAGCTGGTCATAGCCTTTTTTACCAACGCAGAAAATTTTGACCGTTTTGCCGTCTGCAATCAAACGGCGGGCATGTTCACGGGCGAGACGCACGATTTGAGTGTTAAAGCCGCCGCAGAGACCGCGCTCGGACGTGCAGACCACCAGCAAATGCGTCTGGTTCTTGCCCGTTCCCGCCATCAAACGCGGCGCATCACCACCTGTAATCGCTGTCGCAATATTGGTAAGCACCGCTTCAATGCGTTGCGAATAGGGGCGGGCTTGTTCGGCGGCATCTTGCGCACGGCGGAGTTTCGCAGCCGCAACCATTTGCATGGCTTTGGTAATTTTCTGCGTCGCCTTCACTGAGGAGATGCGGACACGAAGGTCCTTTAATGATGCCATAAGCTAAACCCCTTGCCGCGATTAAGCCGCAAAACCTTTGGCGAAGCTGTCAAGCGCCGCCTTCAGTTTGGCTTTAGTGTCATCAGAAATGGCTTTATCGGCCAAAATCGCACCCAAAATGTCTTTGCCTTCACTGCGCATATGCGCCAGCAGGCCCTTTTCATAGGCGCCCACCTTGTTGACCGGCAACTTATCAAGATAGCCGTTCACACCGGCGAAAATCACCACAACCTGTTCTTCGGTTTTCAATGGCGAAAACTGCGACTGCTTCAAGAGTTCAGTCAAACGTGCACCACGGTTCAGCAAGCGCTGCGTTGAAGCATCGAGGTCAGAACCAAACTGCGCGAACGCCGCCATTTCACGATACTGGGCAAGTTCACCTTTGATGGAACCCGCAACCTGCTTCATCGCTTTGATCTGCGCTGATGATCCCACGCGCGACACAGACAAACCAACGTTAACCGCAGGACGAATACCCTGGTTAAACAAATCGGTTTCCAAGAAAATCTGCCCGTCAGTGATCGAAATCACGTTTGTTGGGATATAGGCCGACACGTCATTGGCCTGTGTTTCAATCACCGGCAAAGCGGTGAGTGAGCCTGAACCATTATCGGAGTTCAGTTTTGCAGCACGCTCAAGCAAACGCGAGTGCAGGTAGAACACGTCGCCCGGATAGGCTTCGCGTCCCGGAGGACGGCGGAGCAGCAATGACATCTGGCGGTAAGCGACAGCTTGCTTTGACAAATCATCGTAGGCAATCAATGCATGCATACCGTTGTCGCGGAAATATTCACCCATTGCGCAACCGGCAAAGGGAGCCAGATACTGCAGCGGCGCAGCTTCGGAAGCCGTTGCTGCAACAATGATCGAATAGGGTAATGCGCCGCGCTCTTCGAGCACTTTAACAAACTGTGCAACCGTTGAACGCTTCTGGCCAACAACCACATAGACACAGAACAGGCGATCGGCTTTACGTTCCGGATCATCGTGAATGGCTTTTTGGTTCAAGAAAGTATCGAGAATAACAGCCGTTTTACCGGTTTGGCGGTCACCGATGATCAACTCGCGCTGGCCACGGCCAACCGGGATGAGCGCATCAATGGCTTTTAGACCGGTTGACATCGGCTCATGCACAGAGCGGCGCGGGATAATGCCCGGCGCTTTGACATCAACACGGCGGCGCTCGGTTGATTTAATCGGGCCTTTACCATCAATCGGGTTGCCAAGGGCATCCACAACGCGGCCAAGAAGACCCATACCGACGGGCACGTCGACGATGGCACCGGTGCGCTTTACAACGTCGCCTTCTTTAATCGAGCGGTCAGAACCGAAAATAACGGCGCCGACATTATCTGTTTCAAGGTTGAGCGCCATGCCGCGAATGCCGCCTGGAAACTCCACCATCTCACCGGCCTGGACATTATCAAGGCCGTAAATGCGGGCGATACCGTCGCCAACCGACAGAACCTGACCGACTTCAGAAACTTCAGCTTCTTTGCCGAAATTCTTAATTTGGTCTTTTAGAATTGCAGAAATTTCTGCGGCGCGGATATCCATCAGCCGACCTCTTTCAGTGCAAGCTTCAATGAAGCGAGTTTTGTTTTAAGGGAAGTATCAATTTGGCGTGAACCCAGCCGGACAACCATGCCACCAAGCAGTGACGCGTCAACCGAAACTCTTAAGCTCACGTCTTTACCGGCAACGCCTTTCAGCACGGCGGCCAATTCTTTTTCTTGTGCCAGCGTCATGGCATGCGCGCTCACGACATTAGCGGTCACTTCACCGCGATTATCGGCTGCAATCTCGATGAATGCCTCAATCATGGCCGGCACCGCAAACAAACGGCGGTTTGAAGCGACAACTTTCAGAAAGTTGCCGACGAGCCCGCTAATTTTTGCTTTAGCAACAATTGCTGTCACGGCAGCGAGCTGATCAGCACTGGAGAACACCGGGCTGGAAATCAAACGTTTCAAATCGTCTGAACCGTCGATCAACGCGCCGAAGCGGACAAGATCTTTTTCGGTTGCGGCAACAGACTTTGCTTCAGCCGCCAATGCGTAAAGTGACCCCGCGTACCGCAAGGCAACTGCTAAAACTGGTGAACCGGATTTTGCCAAGGTCGCGTCCGCTAATCAATGGCCCGAATGGGCAAATTTAAGATCATAAAACGGGCATGCAGCAGGGCCGCCTGTAATGGTTGGCTGGCAACTAGCACAGGCTTTTTAGAGTCGCAACATAGGCTGACATATTTCCGTCAGTCAGTTTTACAGCGCTCATTGTGTCGCAGCTCTTGTTTAAGCGATATAGCCAAGCGGCCCGGCCAAAGCAGCTGCGGCAAGAGCCGATTCTAACACTGTGGCCGCTACATTGTAGGTGGATAGCGAACGGTCGAAAACCATTGACACAACCCGCCCTAGCGCAGTCATGGCCCAAACGCCGCCCAAAACCAAAGTTACGAGAGGCTGCGCCAGTAAAATTGTGCCAAGGCCTAAAGCCAGAAACACCCCGCCAAAACTGGCACGCCCTTCGGCAATGGCGTCTGGCGCTTTGGCTTCGATACGGGCAATTGCAAAAGCAACGCGCGGCGCAACAAATGCCAAAAGACCAAGCAAAGCTGTGAACGCCGCCACGCCAAAACCTAAGCCCTCACCCAAAGTCTGCGGCCAGTAGATTGAAATCATGAGAATCGCCTCAGAGACAAACAGGCTTAGCGGTAGCGCGGCCATCAGCTGGGTTCAAGCGATGGCTTTGGCATCTGAATTTTCTGCAACAAGCTTTGGCCGTTTGCGGCAATCAAAATTCACCGTCGTAAAGAACACCGTCATAAAGCTGTCGCCAAATGCCGCAATGCATCTTAGACTGCTGACGGGACGTTGATTTTATTGCGGCAGTGGGGGATTGATAAAATGGTTGAAGAAGCAAACAAAGCGCCAAAAACCGGTATTTTTGGCTGGATGATGTTTGACTGGGCAGCGCAACCTTTCTTTACGGTCATCACAACCTTCATTTTTGCGCCTTATTTTATCTCCCGCATGGCTCCTGATGCTGCCACCGGCCAAGCCTATTGGGGTTATGGCATTGCCTTTGGCGGACTGTTGATTGCTATTCTGTCACCAATCCTTGGCTCAATTGCCGACCAGACCGGTCCGCGCAAACCTTGGATTGCGTTTTTTGCCGCGCTTAAAATCGGCGCTCTTTGCGCGTTATGGCTTGCTGCGCCCGGCTCCAATATGTTTTTGATTGTCGCAATTTTCACGCTTGCTGCAGTTGCTGCAGAATTTTCAATTGTGTTCAATGATTCGATGCTTTTACGCCTTGTGCCGCAAAAAGACGTTGGCCGCGTTTCCAACGTTGCTTGGGGCCTTGGTTATTTGGGCGGCATGATTGTCCTCATCTTCATCATTGCCTGCCTTGCGGGCAACCCGGAAACCGGCAAAACCATTATCGGTATTACGCCTCTGTTTGGTATTGATCCGGCGCAAGGCGAAGATGCCCGCGCTTCAGGCCCGATTTCCGCGCTATGGTACTTCGTGTTCATCTTGCCAATGTTTTTGCTCACGCCTGATCTTAAAAAAGCGCCAATGGCCATGGGGGAAGCCGTAAGACGGGGTTTAACTGAACTGAAATCAACCTTCATCGAAGCCCGCCAGCGTCCGGGTATTTTACGGTTTCTGCTTTCGCGTATGGTCTATCAAGATGGCGTTAATGCATTGCTTGCCCTCGGCGGCGGCTTTGCGGCGGCCATGTTTGGTTGGTCCATCACCGAGATCGGCATTTATGGTATTATCTTAAACATTGTTGCCATTTTCGGCTGCCTCTATGCCAGCAAAGCGGACACACGGCTGGGTTCCAAGCGTGTCGTTTCCGCCAGCATTATTTTGCTGCTGATCGCGACAATCGGTATTGTATCAACTGGCCCGGGCTACACTCTATTTGGGGCATTGCAGCTTGGAAATGCCGATAGTGGCGGCTTGTTTGGCACGTTGGCTGAAAAAGCATATATTGTGTACGGCTTACTCATTGGTGTGGCTTTCGGGCCGGTGCAAGCATCATCGCGGGCGTATATGGCGCGCAGTGTCACCGAAGATGAGAGCGGGCGTTATTTTGGTCTGTACGCCCTGTCTGGCCGCGCAACCAGCTTTCTTGCACCGTTTTTAGTGGCCAGTGTCACCGCCGCCACTGACTCAGCGCGGGCAGGCATGGCCGTGATTATCCTGTTTTTTGTGGTGGGATGGGTCATTTTGCGCGGTACGCCCTATCCGGCAAAATAGAAAAACTCACCGCGCTCCGAAAATTGCTGATCCAACGCGCACCGATGTTGCTCCAAACTGAATGGCGGTTTGATAATCGCCGCTCATTCCCATCGATAGTTTTGCCACGCCAGCCTCGCGCGCGAGTTTGCGTAATAGGGCAAAATGGGGGCCGGGGTTTTCGTCCGCTGGCGGGATACACATCAGGCCTTCAATAATAAGGCCATGCACATCACGGCACCGCGTCACAAACACCACGGCGTCCTCCGGTGCAATACCTGCCTTTTGTTCCTCCAAGCCGGTATTCACCTGCACATAAAGCCTGACGGATTTGCCCTGTTTTTTAATTTCTTTTGCAACTTCTAAGGCTATTTTTTCGCGATCAATGGTCTCAATCACATCAAACAAGGCAACAGCATCAGCAGCCTTATTAGATTGTAACGGGCCGATTAGATGCAGCTCCAAATCAGAATAATCGCGGCGCAAACTGGGCCATTTTCCTTGTGCTTCCTGAACACGGTTTTCACCAAAAACGCGCTGGCCGGCCTCAATGACGGGCTTGATAACCTCACCATCATAGGTCTTTGAAACTGCGACAAGGGCCGCACTATTGGCAGCACGGCCATGTTCAACCTCGGAAGCGCGAATTTTGGCACAGACTTCTGCCCACGCTTCAATCTGTTGCACCATGTTTGCCACTTTTCAAATCCCTTGCGACGGTTGACGCTTCCCCGATTAAATGGTGAAGCACAAAACATCATAAACAGTGTAAATTCTGGCTCCCGACTATGGCATCTGACAATTCAACACAACCAAGCGTTTCGGCAATTGAGCGGTATAATCCTCGTGCGTCTGAGCCGAAATGGCGCGATGCCTGGAACGCGCTGAAACTGTTTGAGGCCGATAATGCGTCACCAAAGCCAAAATATTATGTTTTGGAAATGTTTCCTTATCCGTCCGGGCGCATCCATATGGGACATGTCCGCAACTATGCGATGGGCGATGTCGTGGCCCGCTACAAGCGCGCGCGCGGCTTTAACGTGCTGCACCCGATGGGCTGGGATGCATTCGGCATGCCGGCTGAAAATGCGGCAATGAAGAACAATGTCCACCCGAAACAATGGACCTATTCAAACATTGCCACCATGCGCACGCAGCTTAAATCAATGGGCCTGAGCCTCGATTGGTCAAGAGAGTTTGCCACCTGCGACGTGGAGTATTACCACCGCCAGCAAATGCTGTTTGTTGATTTTCTGCGCGAAGGCCTTGTTGGCCGCCGCGTTTCCAAGGTCAATTGGGATCCAGAAGACCAAACGGTGCTGGCCAACGAGCAAGTGATTGACGGGCGAGGCTGGCGCTCAGGCGCTTTGGTTGAACAGCGCGAACTGGCTCAATGGGTTTTCAAAATCACCGATTTTGCCGAAGAGCTGAACGACGCTTTGGACGGCCTTGATTCATGGCCTGAAAAAGTGCGGGTGATGCAAAAGAACTGGATCGGACGTTCTGAGGGATTGGCATTTGAATTTGGGGTGATTGGAGCGCCAACCGGTTTTGAGCGTTTGCCTATCTATACAACCCGCGCGGACACCATGATGGGGCCGACATTTGCAGCTTTGGCCGCCGATCATCCATTGACTAAAAAATTAGCTGAAAATAACGCGGCCCTGCGTGCATTTATTATTGAATGCCAGCGCATCGGCACGTCAGCCGAGGCGCTGGAAACGGCAGAAAAACTCGGCTTTGATACGGGCCTGCGGGTTTCGCATCCGGCTGACCCGACAATGACTTTGCCTTTGTTTGTCGCAAATTTTGTTTTGATGGATTATGGCACCGGCGCGATCATCGGCTGCCCTGCGCATGACCAGCGCGATTTGGATTTCGCACGCAAATATGATCTGCCGGTCATTGATGTGTTCAAGCCGCTCGGCAGTGATGAAGCTGTCGGCGCTATCGCTTTTGTTCCGCAAAAAACCGAGAAAGTCCGCTATGTTCAATGGCATGGGCAATCCGGTGAGGAGATGACCTGCCATGAAGCCATGGAGCGCACCTTACGGCTCTATGAAAGTAAAGACTGGGGCACCGCCAAAACGCAGTTCCGCTTGCGCGATTGGGGCATTTCGCGCCAGCGTTATTGGGGTTGCCCTATCCCTGTGATACACTGTGAAGTCTGCGGCATTGTTGCTGTGCCGAAAAAAGACTTACCGGTGGTGCTGCCAGAAGATGTGACGTTTGATGTGCCGGGCAATCCGCTCGACCGCCATCCGACATGGAAGCACGTGGATTGCCCTTCTTGCGGGAAACCTGCCCGCCGCGAAACCGATACGATGGATACGTTTGTCGACTCATCGTGGTATTTTGCACGCTTTACCGCGCCATGGGAAAATAACCCGACAGATGTCAACGCGGCCAATCAATGGCTGCCGGTCGATCAATATATTGGCGGCGTTGAGCATGCGATTTTGCATTTGCTCTATTCGCGCTTTTTTGCCCGCGCGATGATGAAAATCGGTCATTTGAATGTGGCCGAACCATTCAAAGGCCTGTTTACCCAAGGCATGGTTGTGCATGAAACCTATAAGGGGAAAGAAGGCTGGGTTGAGCCAGCGAAAGTCCGTATTGAGGGCGAGGGCGCAACGCGCCGTGCCACGCAAATGACCACCGGTGAAACACTCGCCATCGGCTCGATAGAAAAAATGTCGAAGTCGAAGAAAAACGTGGTCGATCCCGATGATATTATTGCGTCTTACGGGGCGGACACTGCGCGCTGGTTCATGCTGTCAGATTCGCCGCCCGAGCGCGATGTCATCTGGACAGAGTTTGGTGTGGAAGGCGCACATCGGTTTGTCCAGCGCGTCTGGCGCTTGATCAGTGAAGCCGCGCCGCATTTGCGCAACGTTAAACCAAAGCCAGCCTATCATGGCGACGCCGCACATATTTCAAAAGCGGCGCATAAAACCCTCAAAGCCATAGCTGACGACCTCGATCGGTTGGCATTCAACAAAGCCGTGTCGCGCATCTATGAATTGGTCAACACAATAGCCGCGCCCTTGCAAAATGCGGGTAAAGCCGATGCCGAAACACAGGCCGCTTTACGCAATGCGTTAGATATCGTGATTTCTCTCATTGCGCCGATGATGCCGCATTTGGCAGAAGAATGTGCTGCCGCATTGGGTGAGGCTGAAGTGGCGGGAACTGAATTGGTTGCTGCGCGTCTGTGGCCGGTGTTTGACCCGGCCCTTACAGTTGACAACGAGGTGACGATGCCTGTGCAAATCAACGGTAAAAAGCGTGGGGATTTGACAATTGCCCGTGACGCAGATCAAGCTAGTGTTGAAGCCGCCACATTGGCGCTCGATTTTGTCATCAAAGCGCTCGAAGGCAAAGCGCCGCGTAAAATCATTGTCGTGCCGCAAAGGATCGTGAACATTGTCGCTTAAACAATTAGCTTTTTTGGCCGTTGTCGCAGCGCTGGCGGGCTGCACGGTCCAACCGCTTTATCAAGCACCGGTAACAGCCATTGCCCCTGTTGCGGGCCAAGCAATAGACGCGTCTGCCGCGTCTTCGATGAGCATGCAATCAACATTGTCAACAGTGGCTATTAAGCCGGTTGAAACCCGCGCAGCACAAATCGTGCGCAACAAAATGATTTTCCTGTTTGGCCAAGGCAAAGGCGAACCGAAATCCCCTGCTTATTTTCTGGCGCTTACGATATCGCAGTCAAATGTGGGCATTGCTTTGGTGCAAGGGGCTGGCCTTGATGCCAACCAACCCACGGCAAGCGCACTGACAATGACCGGCGGTTTTGTGCTCACCGATGCAACCGGCGCAGTGATTGGTCGCGGCGAACGCAGCGCAACCGCGAGTTACGATGTTCCAAACCAAGGTTTTGCAAGCCGCGCTGCTTCACTTGATGCTGAAGACCGTGCCGGAAACGAGCTTGGCGAGATTTTATACCTCGCGATTGCTCAGGCTTTTGCCGCTAAAAACTAAGCTGGCTTAAAGTTTAGCCAATTTTTTGGCCGGTCTTAGCCCAATCGGCCATAAAGGTTTCCAAGCCTTTTGCGGTCAACGGGTGGTTGACCAGTGATTTCAACACTGAAGGCGGTGCAGTGATGACATCAGCGCCAATTAAGGCAGCGTCTTTGACATGGTTCACGGTGCGGATAGATGCCGCCAATATCTGTGTTTTATAATCATAATTGTCAAAAATCGTGCGAATGTCGTTGATCAGATCCATGCCATCAACATTGATATCATCAAGACGGCCAACAAACGGCGACACGAATGTTGCGCCCGCTTTGGCAGCAAGCAGCGCTTGGTTTGCTGAAAAACAAAGTGTGACGTTGGTTTGCTTGCCTTCGCCGGTCAGCGTCCGGCAGGCTTTCAGGCCTTCCAAGGTCAATGGCAGTTTAATGCAAACATTTTTTGCAATCTTTGAAAAAATAGCCGCTTCCCGCATCATGCCGTCATAATCCATTGCGGCAACCTCGGCAGACACAGGACCCTCGACAATCGAACAAATTTCGCGGGTCACCTCAACAATGCTGCGACCCGATTTGAGAATCAGCGACGGATTGGTGGTGACGCCATCAACGAGGCCCAAAGCAGCCAATTCACGGATTTCAGCGACATCAGCGGTATCTACGAAGAATTTCATGTGGAAGCTCCGGCGTTAAAAGGTTTCTAATCGTAACTCTAAGGGATGCAATTGGGATGGTCACGCTTTAAGTTGCGGCCATGACAGCAACATCGCCAGAAATCAAGGAACTGCATTCTCAGGAACTGCATTCTCAAGTACTGCTTTCTAAAGCCGTTGGCGTTCTTGTACCCATGCCCGCCGCGCGGCCGTACACGTATGCTGTGCCGGAAGGCTGGCAAGTCGAAGTAGGCTCCATTGTCCAAGTGCCACTCGGGCCGCGCTTTGTTTCTGGCGTTGTATGGGATGGCGCAGCTGATGATGTTGACGCCAAAAAACTGAAACCGCTGGAGCGCCTGTTTGACTGTCCGCCGCTTGATGCCCCGATGCGGCGCTTTATTGAGTGGGTCGCCAATTACACGTTAACTGCGCCGGGCCTGATTGCACGAATGGCGTTGCGAGTGCCCGCCGCTTTTGATCCTGAACCCATGATTGAAGCGCTGCAATTTACAGGCCACCGGCCATCCAAAATGACGCCGGCGCGACGTGCTGTGTTGGAATTTGTGGATGTTTCGCCCGTATGGACAAAAACAGGTCTGGCCAAAGCTGCCGGTGTTGGCAGCTCAGTCATCGACGGGCTGCATAAGGCGGGATGTTTTGAAACCATAGATTTGCCGCCACCGCCGGTGGTGCCAATGCCTGATACGTCCTACGGCCAACCGGCGTTGTCAGCCGAGCAATCCTTTGCTGCTGAACGACTTTGCGCGCTCGTCGGAAATGGTTTTGCCACGGCTTTGCTTGATGGCGTCACCGGTTCGGGTAAAACCGAGGTCTATTTTGAAGCCATTGCTAAAGCGATTGATGCTGGCAAGCAAGCGTTGGTCTTGATCCCTGAAATCGCTTTAACCGAAGCATTTCTTGGCCGCTTTGAGGCTCGATTCGGTGGACGGCCCGCCGAATGGCATTCAGATTTGCCGCCGCGCGCCCGTGAAAAAGTCTGGCGACAGGCTGCCGAAGGGCGTATCCGCGTGGTGGCCGGCGCACGTTCCGCGCTGTTTTTACCATTCAAAGAACTTGGGCTTATCGTGGTCGACGAGGAGCATGACCCGGCCTATAAACAAGAAGAAAACGCTGTTTATCATGCCCGCGATATGGCTGTTGTGCGTGGAAGTTTGGGCAGTTTTCCGGTTATTTTAGCTTCAGCCACTCCTTCAGTTGAAACTTTGGTCAATGCACAAAGCGGGCGTTACAAACATATCTTGCTACCAGACCGTTATGGCACCGCAGAACTGCCGGATATTGCATCCATTGATATGCGCCGTCACCCGGCCCCGCGGGGCAAATTTATTTCGCCGCCACTGGATTCAGCCATTCGCGCGACGCTTGCAAAAAACGAACAATCATTGCTGTTTCTCAACCGGCGCGGCTATGCGCCGTTAACCTTATGCCGCGTGTGCGGCCACCGTTTTGAATGCAGTCACTGTTCTGCTTGGCTGGTTGAACATCGCTTCCGCAAACAACTCCAGTGTCATCATTGTGGCCACCATGAAAAATCACCGGAAGCTTGCCCGAATTGCGGTGCGCTTGACCATTTGGCGGCGTGTGGCCCTGGCGTAGAGCGTATTGCCGAAGAAGTGGCCGAAGCCTATCCCGACGCCCGGATTATCGTGCTGTCGTCCGATATAATAGGCGGCATCAAGCGATTGCGCATTGAGCTTGAAGCCATTTCAAAAGGTGAAGCCGATATTGTGATTGGCACGCAATTGGTGGCCAAAGGCCATAATTTTCCGCTGATGAGCCTTGTTGGTGTGCTTGACGCTGATATTGGCTTGTCGAGTGCAGACCCGCGCGCGGGCGAGCGTACTTTTCAATTGCTGAGCCAGGTTACAGGTCGCGCAGGGCGCTTCGGGCTAAAAAGCCGTGGGCTCATTCAAACGTATTTACCCGACCACCCGGTCATGAAGGCAATTGTGAAAGGCGACCGCAATGCGTTTTACGAAGGTGAAATAGAATTACGCAAGCGCGCCCACATGCCGCCATTTGCAAGATTAGCCGCTATTATTATTTCCGGGGAAGACCGCCATTTGACGCAAACCCATGCGCGTTTACTGGCCAATGCTGCTGACCGAAATTCAAACTTAAGCGTTTTAGGGCCTGCCGAAGCGCCAATGGCCATGGTCCGCGGGCGGCATCGGTTCCGGCTGCTGGTTCAAGGTCCGCGCATGGCGGATATTCAAGGGTTCATCCGTGCGATGGTTTTAGGCGGGCCGAAAATACGCGGTTCCATCAAGGTCGGCGTCGATATTGACCCGCAGAGTTTTTTATAAATGCTCTCTTTTTGAGATAGTTCGATTCTGAAAATTATTCATCGTCATTTTACGATTGAAGAGTGCGCAGGCAAGGCCTACATAACTCTCGTCCCGTGCGTTTTGCGCCCTCAAATTCTGAGAACCCCATGTCCGATCTTTCCCAATTTCCCATTACCGGCAAATGGCCGGCCAAAAACCCAAATATTCTTCAGTTTTATTCCTTGGCCACACCAAACGGCATTAAAGTTTCCGCGATGCTCGAAGAAACAGGTTTAGCCTATGAGGCGCATCTGGTGGACTTTGGCACAAATGATCAGACGACACCTGAGTTTATGTCGCTCAACCCCAATAATAAAATCCCGGCGATTATCGACCCGAACGGCCCCAACGGTATGCCATTGGGCGTTTGGGAGTCTGGCGCAATCATGGTTTATTTGGGGGAAAAAACGGGTAAATTTTTACCGTCCGACGCTGCAAAGAAAGCCGAAACACTGCAATGGCTGTTTTGGCAAGTTGGCGGTTTTGGCCCAATGCTTGGCCAGCTTGGCTACTTCCACACGTTTGCCGGCAAAGAAATCGAAGATCAGCGCCCAAAACAACGTTATATTGATGAAGCAAAGCGTTTGTTCACCCTGCTGGAAAAACATCTCAGCGATAAAGAGTTTGTCGCCGCCGGTGAATATACAATTGCTGATATGGCAATTTGGCCGTGGATCAACACATTTTACGGCTTCTATAAAGCAGGCTCTTTAATTGGTGACGAAGCAGCATATCCGCATGTGAGGGCCTATTTGGCTCGCTCATTGGCGCGTCCTTTATCTGCCAAAGCGGTCAATATTCCAGCGCGTGCCGCCTGAACATCATTAAACTGGGGCCAGAAAAAATCTGGCCCTTTTTCTCAATCAATCGCTTCCATATGATATCCGGCATCGCGCAATTGCTGAATGACGCCGAGTTTACCCGGCAAATGCAAAGCCCCTATTGCAACAAACACGCCCCCTTTGGCCAAATGTTCCGGCAATCGGCTGACCATGGTTGTGTTTCGGTTGGTGATCATTTTTTCTTCAAACGCTGCTTGGGCTTCAAAATCTGTTTTTGCTTCTTCACTGGTAATGGCTTCAAGCGCCGTACTTAACGACGGCATAATGCGGGCGGTATCGCCTTTGGCATAAAGTGCCAGCATGGTTTCAAAAACGTCATCGGTGATGTCCCCCATACGCAATGTTTCAACAAGGCCTTTAATGTGATCTTTCATAGGCAAGGAAGCCATGGCGCTGATCTGCTCTTCCATGGTTTCAAGGCCTGACACTGGTTTACCTGCAGCCTTCGCGCGGGTGGCAAGGTTGATATCCAATATTTCAATACCATCAGCTTTTCGTGACGCTTCGCACGCCGGTGTCGACAACATAGCCGCCAGCATCCATGGTTTTATGGTTTTAACGGCTGCCAACGGCATTCCTCGTTTGGTCAGCGCCTCATTCACCATTGAAAGGTCATTGACAGGGATAAGCTGTTCCAGATTGCCGCCATCTGTAAACATCACAAGATCCGGCCGCTTCATCATCGCTGCCGATGCTTTGGCAGGATCGAGCACGTCTGTCGTCTCAATCACCAAGAATTGAGACCCGTCAAAGGCCTTTTGCACTTTGGCCGGTAAATTAAGCACACGCGGGTCTGTTACATGCATTGTGCCAAACAAAAACGAGTCCGGCAAACCTTGCTTGCCGATACGCCACAAGATGCCGTTTCCATTGGGAATGGCAGCAGCTTCTGTGTCGATTTTTGCGAGCAGGTTCTGATCTGTAAGTCCGGTCAAAAGATTGGTGCCGCCACAGGTTTCTGCGGCGTAGACTGGCTTTACCGTCAACACTGCAAAACCGAAAAATAAAGCAACCATCATCCCGGTCAAAACCGAAATGCCAGCAATCAGGCGGTCGCCATAATGATCCAGCTTTTCATGGAAAGACGGGTTGGTCCAATTGGCAATCAGGTTCATATTTGGCTCCGCTTAAATCGAAGGAACAGTGGCGCGCGGATGTGCAGCACGCCATGAACTCAAAAGATGGGCTCCATCAACGCCGGTATAAATTTGCGTGGTGGACAGACTGGCATGGCCGAGCAACTCTTGGATCGAGCGCAAGTCAGCGCCGCCGGCCAGAAGATGGGTTGCAAACGAGTGACGCAAGGCATGCGGTGTTGCCGTATCCGGCAGATTTAATGCGCCTCGCATCACCCGCATATCGCGTTGAATTACCGCCGGATTAAGCGGCCCGCTTTTGGCGCCGCGAAACAGGGGCTCGGCGGTTTTTAGAAAAAACGGGCAAATATCGCGATAGTGTTTCATGGATGCCGCAACGGCCGGCAGTAAAGGGACGATTCTGGTTTTGCCGCCTTTACCAGTGATACGCAGGCTGTTCGTGGCAGCGTCAAGCATTGCAGGCGTCAAGCTCAGGGCTTCTGAAATGCGCAAACCGCAGCCGTAAAGCAAGCCATAGAGCGCGGCATTACGCGCGCCAATCCACGGCTCTTCGGCGATCACCGCTTCGCCGCGTGACAAGGCAAGCGCATCTGTTGCGGTCAAGGGTTTTGGCAGCGATTTGGGTTGTTTGGGCGAGCGCACCGCAATAGCCGCCGCTGCACCGGCTTCGCCTGCCCGATCAAGAAACCGCATCATTGAGCGTATGGCCGCTAAGCTACGCGCCAAGCTGCGTGGGCCAATATCTTTGGTGCGGCGGCTGGCAAGAAACGAACGGTAATCGGCCACGCGCAAAACGCCAAGGTCACTGGCTTCGGGTTCTTTGCCAATATGGCCGCTCAGAAAAATAAGAAATTGCCGCGTATCACGCTCATAAGCCTCAACTGTTTTTCCACTCAAACGGCGTTCAAGTGCAAGCCCGCTAAGCCACGCATTGCGCAGCTTTGTTAAGCGCGGACCCATTGGGATAAGTGGCAAATTTAGATCAGACATAACCCGAAATAGCGCAGCCATGTTTAAGCCAGGTTACCGGAACTGTTTTCTTTCGATCAAATCATCGCTAACGTCATATTATGAGCGAAAAAACAAACATGATGGTGGTGATGGCCCAAATTGGCCGCGCCCATGGTCTAAAAGGCGAAGTCCACGCCCAAAGCTTTACCGCTGATCCGCTGGCATTGACCGATTATGGTGATTTGACGGATGCCAAAGGGCGTATTTTCAAGATTTCCGCTATCCGGGCGCAGGGCAATGGTCTGGTGTTGCGTTTGGCAGGCATTGCGACCCGCGAAGCTGCTGAAGCGCTGAACGGGATTGAGTTGTTGTTGCCGCGTGAGGCACTGCCCCAAACAGAAGGCGAAGATGATTTTTATTATGCCGATTTAATCGGTCTTGATGGTGTCGCGTTAGACGGTATTGTCCTCGGAAAAATCCTGGCCGTCCATAATTTTGGGGCGGGTGACATGTTAGAAATGCGACTGACAAACGGCAAATCGGTTTATGTGCCGTTTACCAAAGCGGCTGTTCCAATGGTTTCAGTCAAGGCTGGTACTGTGTCGATTGATCCTGAAGCTGCTGGCCTTCTTAAAGACGAGGACCCTGAACCCGGTGAGGAGCAAGTTCCATGAGCAGTTTTAAGGCCACAATTGTTACGCTTTATCCGGAAATGTTCCCCGGAACGCTCGGTCAAGCCCTTGCAGGCAAAGCATTGGCACAAAACATCTGGCAGCTTGAAACAGTGCAAATCCGCGATTTTGCATTTGATAAACATCGTTCAGTTGATGATACACCAGCCGGTGGCGGCGCTGGCATGGTGCTGCGCGCTGATGTTTTGGCAAAAGCCATTGATCATGCCTCGCTAGATCATGCCTCACTTGATCATGCCTCGCTTGATCATGCCTCGCTTGGGCATGATAGCCGCCCGCGCCTGTTGATGAGTCCGCGCGGTAAGCCGCTCAGCCAAGAAGACGTCCGGCTCTATGCCGAAACAGGCGGCGTCGTGATTGTTTGCGGGCGCTTTGAGGGAATTGACCAACGTGTCATTGACAATCGTAATCTCATTGAGGTTTCGATCGGCGACTATATTTTATCGGGTGGCGAAGTGGCTGCGCAAGTGCTGCTCGATGCTATCATCCGCCTGCTGCCGGGTGTCATGGGCAATGACCAATCGGGAACACATGAAAGTTTCGAGAATAGCCTTTTGGAGCATCCGCATTACACGCGCCCCCAAATATTTGAAGGCGTCGCCATTCCGGAAGTGTTGACCTCTGGCAACCATGCAGCGATTGAAAAATGGCGGCGGTTGGAAGCCGAAAAGCTGACACGTAAAAAACGCCCCGATTTGCTGGATGAGGCGGAAAATTAATCCGGTGTTGATTCCGGTTTGCACTTCGTGTATCCGCCCCAAATCCGATCTGAAAAATCAGACGGTTTACGAAGACGACCCCACAATAATGAATGAACGCGTGAAACCGACCGACCGGGTCTGCCCGGTTCCTGAACATGGCAAAAGCTAAGATCAGGTGAGGCGCTCTGGCGGTTCGACAAAACCGAAGTGGTACGACGAATGAAAAATATTATTGAAGAGCTCGAAGCCGAGCAGCGCGCCAAGATTGAAGCCAAACGTGTTTTGCCGGTGTTTAACCCTGGTGATACTGTTCGTGTTTTTGTGCGCGTGGTTGAAGGCACACGCTCGCGTTTGCAGGCCTATGAAGGCGTTTGCATTGCCCGTTCTGGCGGTGGCCTCCATGAAAGTTTTACAGTGCGCAAACTGTCTTATGGCGAAGGCGTGGAACGTGTGTTCCCGGTTTACTCGCCGCAGGTTGAAGCTGTTGAAGTTGTGCGCCGTGGCAAAGTACGCCGCGCCAAATTGTACTATCTGCGCGGCCTCACCGGCAAAGCAGCCCGTATTTCTGAAAACACTAATATTCGTTCGCGCAAACTGAACGACGCCGAGCGTAAGGTTGCCGCCGAACAAAAAGCGGCCTTGGCTGCTGATAAGGCCGCTGCAACAGCGGAACTCGCCCGCGCTAAAGCTGAAGCAACAGCTGCCGCAGAAGCCGCATTGGCCGCTGAGGAAGAAGCAATCCGCAATAAATCAGCTGATCCATTAGGCTAAGCTGCTTGCTTTGAATTGATGAAAGAGGGTCGCATTTGCGGCCCTTTTTTACGGCAGCAGAGAATCAAAGATCAGCCCCCTTGCGCGTTTTGTTTGCCGCCTTATGAATAATCCATCCGGATTTTATCCGTACCCATTTTCATCCCTGAACCTGACAGGACAAAACACATGAATTTCATCAAAACATTGGCGTTTGCCGCCACAGCCATGTTTGCCGCAGGCACATCATTGGCCGCTGAAATGCCAGACCTTAAAGGCGAAAAAGTCGTCGTCGTTACCGAAAATGCCTATCCGCCGTTACAATTCATCGATCCTAAAACCAACAACCAAATCGGGTGGGAATATGATGCGATGGCTGAACTGGCCAAACGCCTTAATTTTGCGGTCGAATATCAGAATATTTCTTGGGATGCGATGATCCCGGCGGTGTCCGAAGGCCAATTCCAAATTGGCATGACCGGCATCACCATTAAAGACGACCGCAAGGAAAAGGTCGACTTCTCCGACAGTTATATGACGTCAGAAAGCTTCATGCTGGTGCGCGGTGATGAAGCCCGCTTTACCGATTCTAAAACCTTTGGCGCTTTTGCTGAAGGCTTGGTCGGCGCGCAAGCCGGTACAACACCGTTTTATACTGCCGTTTATTCCGTGCTTGACGGCAATGAACAGAACCCCCGCATCAAACTGTTTGAAACCTTTGGCGCTTCTGTTGAAGCTTTGAAAACAGGTGATGTCGACACAATTCTCACAGATGGCACCGCAGGCAAAGGCTATGTTGAAGCCTCCGGTGGAAAATTGAAGATGATCGGCGAGGCGCTCGGTACCGAAGAGTTCGGGTTTATCTTCCCGAAAGGCTCAGCCCTGGTTGCCCCGATCAATGCTGGCATTGCTTCCATGAAGGCTGACGGCACAATTGATGCGCTGAATAAAAAATGGTTCCTTGATTACAAAGTCGGCCAATAAGCCTGCTGACTGTGTGCTTTTTGCCCAAAAGACTTGAAACAATGAATGCGGCTCTGCGTTTTGCAGGGCCGCTTTTTGTTCCAACCAACTAAGGGTAACGTCATTGATTCCATCAACCACCCAAGACAATGACTTTCCCTATTGGCTGGTCGCAGTCATTATGATCGGGCTTTGGCTGGGTTATGTCATTTATACCAATGATATCTATGCCCAAGTGTTTGATAAAATAACCAATGGCATAAGCATCACCATTTTTGTCACAGTCATCGGCTTTACTTTCGCTTCAACCATTGGGTTGGGTTTGGCCGTGATGAGCCTGTCGCGGTTTATCGTGTTGCGCCAATTGGCACGCTTATACATTGAAATCATCCGTGGCTTACCCATCATCGTGCTGCTGTTTTTTATTGCTTTTGCCGCGACGCCGGGTCTCGTTTGGATGGCAAACCTAATCACTGCGCCGCTGCAAGCCGCCGGAGTGATGGACGCCATCACCATCCGGGATTTTTCATTATTGGCGCGGGCTGTTTTTGCCCTGATGATCGGCTATTCAGCTTTTATTGCCGAGATCTTCAGGGCCGGTATTCAGTCAGTTGATAAAGGGCAGATTGAAGCCGCCAAGGCTTTGGGATTATCAAGCTGGCAACGCTTCCGGTTAATCGTTTTTCCGCAAGCCATCCGAACCATTTTGCCACCGCTCGGCAATGATTTTGTGGCTATGGTCAAAGATTCGTCGTTGGTATCGGTTTTGGGCGTTGCCGATATTACCCAATTGGCCAAGGTCTATGCAGCCGGATCGTTTCGCTACCTCGAGACCTATTCAATCGCGGCTTATGTCTATTTGATTTTGACGATCGGCCTTTCACTGGCGCTTCGCAGTTTGGAAAAACGCATGCGGCAAAGCCAGCAAAGATAACCAATTTTTCGGTCGTATTATTTTTGACCCTTTAGATAACAGCCAATCTCACAAATGCACCAGATTACCTCACGATCACCCGTGTGCCTTCAGCAACGCGGTCATATAAATCGACCACATCTTGATTGATCAATCGCACGCAGCCTGACGACACAGATTTACCGATCGAGTTCCACTCTGGCGAGCCGTGCAACCGGTATTGGGTATCAACTTTGCCCTGAAAAATATAATGCGCCCGGGCACCCAGCGGATTGAGCAAACCGCCATCCATGCCACCCAACCATGTTTTGGTTTTGGCATCATAAATGGTGGCATATTCTTTAAGCTCGGGCTTTCTCAAAATCATCTCTTCTGGCGGGTGCCAGCGCGGCCATTGGGCTTTGCGTTCAACAATACCCTCACCTGTCCACTCAAAACCTGCTTTGCCAAGCCCGACACCATAACGCATCGCAAAGCCGCCCGGCATGGTGTAATAAAGATGATGCTCAGACGTAACGACGACGAGAGTGCCGGCAGCTTCACCGGTGTTATTGGGCACCATTTGGCGCAAGAATTGCGGGTCAATTTTTTGGTACGGCACTGCCGGTATTAAGAACTCACCGTCCTGCATTGCGGCATAGGCCACCGTTGGGTCAATTTCTTCCACAAAGATTGGCGCGGTTGGAAATTTGAAAAACTCTTTCGCTGGTGCTTTAGCAACTTCGCCTTCAACCGGCACCTGCGTTGCGCACCCTGCTAATGCAGCAGCAGAAAATGCAAACCCCGAGTTCAAAAATGCGCGGCGTGAGAGTAAAGAGCGTGTCATAAAACCTGCCATGGAAGAACTTTAGCTTGAAACCTAAGCGGTCCATAGCCGAATTTTGCCGGTCAGACACGCCTGAAAGCTGGCAAACATCTGATTCAGTTTGCCTATTTTTACAGTCTTTGCAGCCAGCGTTGCAGCTTTGTCACAGGGCCAACCCGTTTTGCTTCATAAAATAGCCGAAGATCTTAACTGAGCCAAAGCCGGTGGCAGTTCGAGCGATGCTTATTCTTGACGGTTAACCCAGTTGCGGTGCATATCGCGCGCAGTTGGACACCTATTTTTGAGGACCCTATGGCCGCGCTCACTTTATATGACAAAATTTGGAACGATCACGTGGTCGAAACCCGCGATGACGGTAACGCCATTCTCTATATCGACCGCCATTTGGTGCATGAAGTGACCAGCCCGCAGGCGTTTGAAGGCCTTCGAATGACCGGCCGCAAAGTGCGCGCGCCAGAACGTACTTTGGCCGTGGTTGACCATAATGTGCCAACAACCGCTGACCGTCTCGAAGGCATTAAGAATGAAGAAAGCCGTATTCAAGTCGAGACACTGGCTCAGAACGCTGCCGATTTTGGCGTTGAATACTTCTCTGAGCGCGACCGCCGCCAAGGCATTGTTCATATCGTCGGGCCGGAGCAGGGTTTTACGTTGCCCGGCATGACGATTGTGTGCGGTGACAGCCACACCTCAACCCACGGCGCATTCGGCGCTTTGGCGCACGGCATTGGCACATCCGAAGTGGAGCATGTGCTCGCCACACAAACACTGATCCAGAAAAAAGCCAAAAACATGCTGGTGCGCGTTGACGGCGCGCTGCCGGAAGGCGTCACCGCCAAAGATATTATACTGGCCATTATCGGCGAAATCGGCACCGCTGGCGGCACCGGCCATGTGATTGAATATGCCGGCCAAGCCATCCGTGCATTGTCGATGGAAGGCCGCATGACAATTTGCAATATGTCGATTGAGGGCGGCGCCCGTGCCGGCTTGATTGCACCGGATGAAAAGACTTTCGAATATATTCATGGCCGCCCGCGCGCGCCTAAAGATGCCGATTGGGATGCCGCAATGGCCTATTGGGCCAAACTCACCACCGATGATGGCGCCCATTTTGACCGTGTCGTTGTGCTCAACGCCGCAGAATTGCCGCCAATTGTGTCGTGGGGCTCATCGCCGGAAGATGTGGTTTCGGTTGCAGGCGTAGTGCCAAACCCTGCCGATATCAGCGATGCCAACAAGCGCGCCTCCAAAGAACGCGCGCTTAGCTATATGGGGTTAAGCGCTGGCACTAAAATCACGGACATTAAACTCGACCGCGTGTTTATCGGCTCTTGTACCAATGGCCGTATCGAAGATTTGCGCGCTGCTGCAGCCGTCATTGGCGATAAAAAAGTCGCGTCAACCGTATCGGCCATGATTGTTCCGGGCTCTGGCCTGGTAAAAGCCCAAGCGGAAGCTGAAGGGTTGGATAAAATCTTCATAGCTGCCGGTTTTGAATGGCGGGAGCCCGGCTGCTCAATGTGTCTTGCTATGAATGATGACCGTTTGAAGCCCGAAGAACGCTGCGCTTCAACATCCAACCGTAATTTTGAAGGCCGTCAGGGCTTCAAAGGCCGTACACATTTGGTGTCGCCTGCGATGGCGGCGGCGGCGGCCATTGCCGGACATTTTGTTGATATCCGGGAGTGGAATTAAAAAACGATGGGTTCGGCGCGCTATCCTTCTTCGGCATGGCAATCCATGCGCGCTCCAAGCCTTGAGGATTTTGAGGCTTTGGCACGCTCAGCATGGGAAAACATGCCGGCGGAAGTTAAAATGCTGTGCGATGATTTGACAATTCGTGTCTCGGATTTTCCGACCGATGAAATCATCGAAGATCTCGATCTTGAAACACCTTTTGATGTGCTCGGGCTGTTTGAAGGCACCGATCCTTCACAGCCGATTTTAACGCCGGAATGCGAGCAAGAACCCAATATTATAAATCTCTATCGCCGCGCTTTATTAGACTATTGGGCCGAAAACGAAGAAATGCTCGGCGATGTTGTTGCTCATGTCATACTGCATGAAATTGGCGAGCATTTCGGGTTGTCAGATGATGATATTGAAGAGCTTGAGACGCGGGTTTAAGTTCAACTTCATCCGCCTTTTCCCGCTTTTTTCTGCTGAATGCTCAAATAATCAATCTTAAACAATTTGGGATCAAGTTTTACGTCGTTCTGGACGTTAAAAATCATCACAGTTGTGTCTTTGCCTTGCGCATCGGTGATCGTCCATTGGCGCAGCTCGAAATTATTCGGGTCAAACAGCAAGGTGATTTTTGAATTCCCAAAAATGCTATCATTGCCCATGACAATGGTCGTCAAATCCGGGTCTTCTTTGATAGATTTAACCGTGCTGCCAGAAAGATCAATCCGCTCATCGAGCAGCAATTTCAGCGGGGTTTTCGACAACGGGTAAATATCCCAAGTGTCGAGTTTTTTATTGTTCACGACAACCGATTTGCCGTCTGCCACCACGCGGATATTTGATGGGGCTTCATAATTAAAGCGGATTTTACCGGGGCGCTCAATAAAAAACTTACCGCCGGTTTCTTCACCCTTTGGCCCAAGCTGAATGAATTCGCCAGCCATTGTGCGCACAGAAGCAAAATGATCGGCGATGGCCTGCGGGCTTTCGGCCTGCGCAGGGACAGCACATAAACCAGCCATGGCAAATACAGCTGAAAGAAGGCTGCGGCGGTTGAAGTTTGAAATTATCATTTTAAGTTCCTGTCAGTGTCACAGCAGAGCGCTAAAATATTGGTGCAATTGCGGCTCGTTTTAAGGCTCATAGTATTGCGCCTTCTTCCGGCACTAATATGTCGCGTTTTCCGGCATGGTTGGGGGCGCTGATCACACCTTCTTCTTCCATACGCTCAATCAATGAAGCAGCACGGTTGTAGCCAATACCAAGGCGTCGCTGAATATAAGAGGTTGAAACTTTGCGGTCTCGCAAAACCACGCTAACCGCCTGATCGTAAGGATCATCTGAATCGCCATAGTCACCACTGCTTGCGCCGCCGCCGGTACCACCAACGTCACCATCATCATCGTCACCATCGGTTTCTGCGGTGACGGCTTCAAGATATTGCGGCACGCCCTGAGCTTTGAGGTGTTTGACGACCATTTCCACTTCATTATCCGCAACAAACGGCCCGTGGACACGCTGGGTTCGGCCGCCGCCCGCCATATAGAGCATGTCGCCCATACCCAAGAGTTGCTCGGCACCTTGCTCACCCAAAATAGTGCGGCTGTCGATTTTTGACGTGACTTGGAATGAAATGCGCGTCGGGAAATTGGCTTTGATCGTGCCGGTAATGACATCCACTGATGGGCGCTGCGTTGCCATCACAACATGAATGCCCGCCGCGCGCGCCATTTGCGCCAAGCGCTGCACGGTTCCCTCAATGTCCTTTCCGGCCACCATCATCAAATCGGCCATCTCATCAATGATCACGACAATATAAGGCATGGATTTGAGATCAAACTCTTCGGTCTCATACACGGCTTCGCCGCTATCGCGGTCGTATCCGGTTTGCATCGTACGGCTAAAACGCTCGTTTTTCGCTTTTGCCTCATCAACACGGGCATTAAAGCCGTCGATATTGCGAACTCCGACTTTCGCCATCAGGCGGTAGCGGTCTTCCATTTCTTTGACCGTCCATTTCAGCGCGACAACCGCCTTTTTGGGGTCGGTTACAACCGGCGTTAGCAAATGCGGGATACCGTCATAAACCGACAATTCCAGCATTTTTGGGTCGATCATAATCAGGCGGCATTGCTCAGGCGTCAGGCGGTAAAGCAGCGACAGGATCATGGTGTTGATGGCAACTGATTTACCGGAGCCGGTTGTGCCTGCAACCAGCAAATGCGGCATTTTGGCCAAATCGGCAATAACCGGCTCACCATTGATGGTTTTACCAAGCGCCAAGCCCAATTTGGTTTTCGTGGTTTCAAAGTCGCGCGATGCCAGCATCTCACGCAAATAGACCGTTTCGCGGCTGTCATTGGGAAGTTCAATGCCGATGGCATTACGGCCGGGAACGACAGCGACACGGCAAGCAATAGCGCTCATCGAGCGGGCAATATCATCAGAAAGGCCGATCACGCGCGAGGATTTTATGCCGGGCGCTGGCTCAAGCTCATAAAGTGTCACCACAGGGCCCGGACGCACGTGAATGATGTCCCCTTTGACACCAAAATCCTCCAGCACACCTTCAAGAATGCGGGCGTTTTCTTCTAGCGCCTCTTTGGACAATCGTGAATCACGCACAACCGACTTTGGTTGCGCCAATAAGTGCAAAGGTGGGAGCTGATAGTTATCGGCTTTGATGAGTGAGCCTTGCGCCTCCCGTTTGATACGGGTGCCTTCTTTTGGTGCCGCTGCCATAGCATCCACTGCCGGTGCACGGCCAGTTGGCATAGGCCGCTGAAGCAATTGTGATGAGCGATTACCGGTTGGCGCATCATCATCGGCAAGCAGACCGGCTTCAAATTCTTCTTCATCAAAGGGCGCGTCAAAATCCCCGGCGGCGGGTCCATGTTTGGTCCGCTCCATTTCCGGCTCCCGCAAACGCTGTGATGCCAAATCCGGCTGGCGACGGGGCTTTTCAGATTTCAAAGCGCGCTTGCCAATCATATTGGCAACCCTTGCTTTGGCGCTCAACCATGTGTGGGCGATTGCCCCTATAAATGCGCTGCCATCATAATCGTCATCTTCGTTGTCATCTTCATTGATAACATCGCGCTGCGTTGATTTTCCTTTAGCTGCATGACCTTGTCCTGCATGACCTTTTGCTGCGATCCTGTTGCCTTTTATCGGAGCAAGGCTTTGGCTTTGTGGCGCCATGGCACGCGCCAGAAGCAGTAGTGCCGGCCCTGCCAGAACCACAGCCAAAAATGTGCCCGAACTGCCGGCGGGATAAGCGCCTAAAATCAAGGCAGGAAGTTTCATCACAAGATCGCCGGTGAGGCCGCCAAGCCCGCTGGGCAGTGGCCATGTGCCAGGCCTGCTTAAACAGGCAAGAGCTGCGCAGCTGACAATCACCATACCCAACCAATAAAGCGCACGCAGCCGGTTTGAACCAGCAGCCCGCCCTCTGGCGAGCGTCAGGCCAAGGGCAGCCATCGGCAGCAAAACCGGCAATGCGCCAACCCCAAAAAACTGTGTAAAAATATCAGCGGTAATGGCACCGAACGGACCCATCGCATTTTGAACCGGATTTCCCGTGGCATGGTTCAAGCTTGGGTCACCAATATTCCAGGTGGCAAGCGACGCTGTGGCAAATAACGCAGCGGCAATCAACGCAACACCGATCAGGCGCAAGAGCTGGCGGCAAACAAAATCAACTGCTAATCCGCGCAATTGTTCCAACGCCAAAGCTGGTGATGTGTTGCTGCGCATCGAGGTCTCCTTGCACTTGCGAAATCAGGCCGCAAAGAGGGCCACATATCGCTTTAGGTTCAAATTAGCCCAGCAAGTGTTAAGACCCGTTTAACCATGGGTATTAGCAAAAAAGAAACGCCCGGCAGGCAAAGCCAACCGGACGTCAGGCAACACTGGTGCGTGGGCGGAGGCCCGAACCCGTGGTTATGTATGGCTTAGTAGTTGTACGAACGCTCACCGTGAGATGACAGGTCAAGACCTTGCCGCTCTTCGTCAAGAGTAACGCGCAGACCCATCGTCATATCAATCAGTTTGAATAAGATGAATGACACAATACCCGTCCAGACAACACAGAAGCTGACAGCTTTAATCTGCGCTATGATGGCCGTTGATGCGACGTATTCAGCCACCTGAAGTGTGCCGGGAACTGACAAATAGTCAGGGATACCGGCGCCGCCAAGGGCAGGGTTAACGAACACACCGGTCAAAATTGCACCGATGATACCCCCAACGGCATGAATGCCGAACACGTCGAGCGAGTCGTCATACCCGAGCGCATTTTTCATGGTGGTTGACGCAAAGAAGCAAGCGATACCGGCGGTAAAGCCAATCGCAATTGCGCCCATTGGACCAACCCATCCGCATGCCGGGGTGACGGCAACAAGACCGGCAACAACGCCTGATACTGTGCCCAGCAATGATGGTTTGCCTTTAATCAGCCATTCAGCAAACAACCAAGCAGATCCGGCAGCAGCAGTGGCAACAAATGTATTGATCATTGCCAAAGCAGCAACGCCGTTGGCCTCGAGGTTTGAGCCGGCATTAAAGCCGAACCAACCAACCCAGAGCAAGGCTGCACCGATCATAGTCATGGTCAGTGAGTGCGGCGCCATCAATTCTTTGCCAAAGCCGACGCGTTTACCGAGGACAAGGCAGCCAACCAAGGCAGCGATACCAGCATTAATGTGCACGACAGTACCACCTGCAAAATCAAGCGCACCCCAGTAGAATATCTGGCCTGTATCACCAAGAACCGCAGCAAGTTTCGCATCTGCAGCAGCTTTGACAGCGGTGGCATCAACAAGTGCAGTGATATCCGTGTCAGCAATACCGGTTGCCAGCAAAGCGGCTTTGGCAGCCTCTAACAAGGCCGGGTCGGTTGCAGTGGCAACAGCAGCTTCGGCAGCTTTGACAGCAGCGGACGCGTTACCGAAAATATCCGGCCCGCCCCAATACCAGACCATGTGCGCCATCGGGTAATAGGCAAATATCGACCACAATACGCAGAATACCAGCAGCGAAGAAAACTTCACGCGTTCCACGAGGGCACCAATGATCAGCAATGGGGTGATCACAGCAAATGTCATTTGAAACGCAATGAAGACATATTCCGGAATATAAACCCCGTTGGAAAATGTTGCCACGGTTTTGGTGTAATCAACACCGGACAAAAAGGCTTTTGATAAGCCGCCGATATACATGTTCAGACCGGCACTGGAATTTCCTGTAAACGCCAAGGAATAGCCGTACGCCACCCAAGCCAACATCATCACAGCGCCAATGGCAAAACATTGGGTCATGACTGATAGCATGTTTTTTGTGCGAACGAGGCCACCATAAAACAAAGCAAGGCCCGGCAAAGTCATCAAAAGAACGAGGACAGTTGAAGTCATCATCCAGGCGGTATTGCCGTCACCGGATGTTTCAGCTGCCAAAGCAGCAGAAGCGCTGAGTGCAAAAAGGCCAACAGCCAAACTTGCGCGCTTCAAAAAAAGGGAGGTCATGGATAAGCTCCGTGTTGAGGGAATGGATAAGTGCCGCATGAAAGTGCGGAAAGTCTTTGCCGGGTTACAGCGCATCGGAATTGGTTTCGCCGGTGCGGATACGCAGCGCGGACTCCACCGGCGATACGAAGATTTTGCCATCGCCGATTTGGCCGGTTTTTGCGGCAGCTGCGATGGCGTCGATGGTTTTGGCGACATCAGCGTCATCAATCACGATTTCGATTTTGAGTTTCGGAAGAAAACTGACGGCATATTCTGCACCGCGATAGATCTCGGTGTGGCCTTTCTGACGGCCATACCCTTTAACCTCGGTAACGGTCAGCCCTTGCACGCCCAAGCTGGTTAAAGCCTCGCGCACATCGTCAAGCTTGAACGGCTTTATAATGGCCATGACTGTTTTCATTGTCGGTCGCATCCCTTGGTTTGCTGCAATGCCTTAAGGTTTGGCACTGCTAAAGTGTGATTGACGGGAAACCCCGCACCCGTTTTTTGAAGGACCGCAGCGCAGTGCAGCAGCCATTCCATCCGATACATCCATGATGCATGCCAGAATCGAATTTCAATGGTTTCAAATGGCAATAAAAGCACAAAATGCGGCTTCAGCCGTAAATTTTGGTTT
>JANOPZ010000094.1:0-1517 GCA_031422195.1 Limoniibacter sp.
GAAAACGGACGTGATCCGTTTCCAGTCGATAAAACCAATTGCGAGTATGCGGCAACCTCATGGCAAACCCTGAAGCGCAAATGACCACCTATTTCGTCACCCGTCATGCCGGAGCGTTGGAATGGGCGGCTGAGCGCGGTATTGCCGCCGTGCCCGTCACGCATCTTGACACGGCCATCATCAAAACCGGCGATACTGTCATCGGCACATTGCCTGTCAATCTCATTGCTGACATCAACAAAAAAGGCGCGCACTATTTTCATTTGGCAATGGACGTGCCGGAACAGCACCGCGGCCGCAATTTAACCGCCGGTGAAATGAACGCGTTCGGGGCAATTCTTGAAGAATATACAGCGGCGAGGGTGGGGTAATGGCAAACGACCGGCAAAAACGCATCAGAGATACTCAAAAGTTTCTCAATGTCATGGGCGGGCTTACTAAAACGCAAGTGGTGGTTACCGTAGCTTTGGCCAGCATTCTGGGCCTGTTCACACAATCGTTTTTCAACCTTGCCGACGCTTTGGTCAAATATTATTTGGGCAAGGAGGCTGCAACCTATTTTCCGCTGATGATTGTTTCCAGCGTCATCCTCGGCTTGGCTTTCTTGTTTTTTAGCAGGCGCAATGAAACCGAAATCTCTGTGTTAAGACCACAGCTAAACGTGGAACTTTCAAAATCAACCCGCGTGCTGGTGCTGTTTTTGAGCTTGCCACAAAAGCCGCTACTTGATGAACTGATGAAAAATGAAAGTGACAGCGCAGAAAAGTCAGAAGCGCAGCACGCCGTTTACAAAGCACGCCTGTTAAAAACGCTTGCCCGCATCGGAAGCGATGTTTTTGCCAATCAAATAGAGCAAAAAACCGTTGAAACGCTTTTCGGCCCACTCAACTGGCTCATGCCGGTTCTGGCAATCCGCCATCATTTATTGGCCAAACCGTCGCGGCTTGAACGCATCATTATAATGCCTTCGGCTGATACCAGTGACAAAAGGTATTTTGGCACGCATCACCTTGATGAGATTTTTCGCGATTACATCAAAGACTGCCTCAAAAACACACATCCCAAAGTTGAAGTTGACCGGATAGCGGATGTTATGAATGCTGATCTGAAGGTCAGCATCGGGGCAAAGCAAACCACGATCAATCTCGCTCTTGGCGTTCCTTTTGACTCCATTGAAGCCGTGTTGGAGGGCCTTTATCAACTTATCGAAACCTTGCGCAAAGAAGGTTTAAGCGATGATGATATGCTTATTGACATCACCGGTGGATTGGCAACCAATTCTGTTGCCGGAGCCATTGTTTCGATTTTGGCACGCTCGCGCCGTTTCCAATATGTCGATACCAACACCTATTCGGTGCGCACCTTTAACTTGACACATGACGCCGAGGATTTGCTCGGCGACGCTTGATTTTTATGTTTGCCTCTTCCTCGTGATGCCAAAGGCCCAGTCGCCACACGGAATACCAGTTGTGAGAGCGTTTCTATCCGGCCCGCAGGCCGGTGATGCCAAAGGCCAA
>JANOPZ010000095.1:0-55515 GCA_031422195.1 Limoniibacter sp.
GGTCATAGCTCCAAGGTGCAGTTTCAGTTTCAAGGTAGGTGGATTGAGCCAGTTCCATCTGAATGGCATGCCAATTTTGATCGGGGCGACCGTAATGGCGCGTTGTCCAGCCCCCTTTGAAGCGGCCATTAAGAATGGAGCTATAGCCTTCTGCTGTCCTGCAAATGGCTGATACTTCTGCTTCAACATCCGTTGCGCAAGTCCGGCCGTTATCGGTACCAATATTAAAATCCGGCAAAACACCTTCAAACAAAAACGGGATGCGTGATCGGATCGAATGGCAATCATAGACAATGGCAATGCCGTGCAAAGCATGAACGCGCTTTATTTCAGCTTCAAGCGCGGCATGATACGGCGCGTGAAATGCAACCCGCCGCGCTTCAATCTCTTGGTCCGATGGCGGGCTCTGCCAAATGTTTCTGCCGTCAAAATCGGTGAACGGCACAAGGCCGGTGGTGTTTTGGCCAGGATAAAGCGACTTGCCAGATGGGTCACGGTTGGCATCGATGACATAACGGTGGAATGTTGCGCGGACGCTGGTAACGCCCGGCAAAATGCCATCATAGAGTTTATCAATATGCCAATCGGTGTCGGTCAATTCCTGGCCCCGACGGTTCAGGGCTGCAAAAATATGCTCCGGGATGAAAGTGCCTGTATGCGGCAGACCGAGGATGATCGGGCTATTACCGCACATGATCTCAACAGGGTTCATAATTGCGGCATGGCCACATTGGCAGCTTCGGCGATTGCGCCGCTCGCAGCAAGATTTGCTGCAAATTCGAGGTCGGGGGCTAAATAACGGTCCTCGCCCAAAGTTGCCACATCTTTGCGGAGGCACAGGATCACGTTGGCAAGGGGTGCGCTGGTTTTAAGTGGGGCACGAAATTCAATGCCTTGCGCCCCGCACATCAATTCAACGCCCAAAATGCAGTTCAAATTTTCAACCATCGGTCCAAGACGGCGCGCACCATGAGCGGCCATTGAAACATGGTCTTCTTGGTTGGCGCTGGTGGGGGTTGAATCGGTGACGCAGGGGTTGGCAAGATGTTTGTTTTCGCTCATCAAGGCCGCGGTTGTGACCTCTGCGATCATAAAGCCGGAGTTGAGGCCGGGGTTTGGCGTTAAAAAAGGCGGCAGGTTAAAGCTTAAAACCGGGTCAACAATCAAGGCGATACGGCGCTGCGCTATTGCCCCGATTTCAGCAATCGCCAGTGCAATCATGTCGGCGGCAAAGCCCACAGGCTCAGCATGAAAGTTACCACCGGACACAATCATATCGGCATCAACCAACACCAGCGGATTGTCGGTTGCGGCATTGGCTTCAATTTCTAACGTGCGCGCCGCCATGCGCAGAACATCCATGGCCGCACCTGTCACCTGCGGTTGGCAGCGGATACAATAGGGGTCTTGAACACGGGCATCACCAACCAAATGGCTGTCGCGGATCTCTGAGCCAGCCAGCAAATCGCGCATTGTGGCAGCAGCTGCAATTTGTCCGGCATGGCCGCGTAACGCATGAATCTCCGGTTGCAGAGGTGCGGTTGAGCCCATAATGGCGTCGGTGGTCAACGCCGATGTAATCAGTGCCGTTTGCGCCGCCCGCCAAGCGCCAAACAGGCCGGCAAGCCCAAAGGCGGTTGAAAACTGCGTGCCGTTAATCAGCGCCAAGCCTTCTTTTGCGCCAAGCTCAATGGGCGTTAGACCGGCCTTCGATAAGGCTTGGCCCCCTTGCAAAATCACGCCACCGAATTCAGCCTCACCATGGCCCATCATCACCGCTGCCATATGCGCAAGCGGCGCCAAATCCCCAGAGGCGCCAACCGAACCTTGCGCCGGAATGACAGGTGTTACGCCTTTGGCGAGCATACCTTCGATCAGATCGATAAGCACCAGCCGCACACCAGACGCGCCGCGCCCGAGGCTCAATAGTTTTAGTGCCATCATGAGCCGTGTATGGCGGCGCGAAATTGCAAGACCAACACCGCAGCAATGCGACAAGATCAAATTGCGCTGCAAAGTGGCCGTATCTTTGACATCTATTTTGACGCTGGCCAGTTTACCAAAACCAGTATTGACACCGTAGACCGCGACGTTGCCAGCAGCTGCTGCCGCAATTTTAGACTGTGCCAATTCCATCTGCGGGCGGCAAGAAGCGTGCAATCCAATAGCGGTTTCATTCCAATAAATATCAGCCAAATCGGCCAAAGTTACTGTACCGGGCATGAGTGTTTGGGTTCTCATTTCAAACTCCGGTTAAACGCAAAAGCAGCGGGTTTGCGCCAATCCGGTAGCTGAGTTCCGCTGGGTGTGCGGCATTCCAAATGGCCAGGTCTGCGCGCTTGCCAGCCTCAATCACACCGCGATCCTTAAAGCCCAGAGCCGTTGCAGCATGGCTTGTTGCGCCCGCTAATGCTTCTTCAGGCGTTAGTCTGAACAAAGTGCAGGCCATGTTCATGGCCAGCAGAAGCGACGTCATCGGCGACGAACCCGGATTGCAATCCGTGGCCACAGCCATTGGCACGCCTGCTTTGCGCAGGGCAGCAACGGGCGGCATTTGTGTTTCACGTAAAGTATAAAACGCACCGGGCAAGATTACAGCAACGGTGCCTGCCGCTTTCATGGCGGCAACACCGTTATCATCCAAATATTCAAGATGATCAGCTGATAGCGCCTGATATTTGGAAGCAAGCGCCGCCCCGCCCAAGTTAGAGAGCTGCTCAGCATGGAGTTTAACCGGCAACCCCAAGGATTTGGCTTTGACAAACAAGCGCTCAATTTGGGCCGGCGAAAACGCAATGCCCTCACAAAAACCATCAACGGCATCGACAAACCGTGCTGCGAACGCGGCCTCCAAAGCCGAAAAGCAAATCTCATCAAGATAAGCGTCCGAACGGCCTTTATAGTCAGACGGTATGGCGTGCGCGCCAAGGAAACTTGTGACAACGCTGATTGGCCTGATGCGCCCGATGACCCGCGCAACACGCAGCATTTTAAGTTCGGTTTCAATATCAAGGCCGTATCCGGATTTGATCTCCAGCGTGGTCACGCCCTCGGCAATCATGGCGTCAACGCGGATCAGCGATTCTGCTAAAAGTGGCGCGTCTTTTATGCGGCGTGTTGCAGTCACCGTGGAAGCAATGCCGCCGCCTGCTTGAGCCACATCTTCATAGCTTGCACCATTCAAACGCATTTCAAATTCGGTGGCGCGTTCGCCGCCGAAGACCACATGGGTGTGGCAATCAATCAGGCCGGGCGTGGCCAGCCTTCCGCCGAAATTCGTGCGCAATAATTGAGAAAATTGGTGTGGTATTTCAGCCTGTGGGCCAACCCAAGCAATCAAACCGTTCTGAACCGCGATGGCAGCGTTTTCTATTATGCAATAGTGCCCGCCAACCATGGTTGCCACGCGCAAATGGGTGAGAAGTTGATCTGGCAAAATGATCCGCCCGCAGTTTTGAAATTTCTCTTGCAGGCTATCAAAAATTGCTATTATGTCTAGACATAAAATGACCCGAGGCAAGTCATCACAATGATCTTTGCAAAACAGGCTTTGCTGCCGTCTGGCTGGGTCAAAAATGTCCGTATTGAAATTCAGCAGGGCTTGATTTCAGCCATAAGTTCAAACTCAAGCAGCGCGGCAAACGATACGATCGTTGATACGTTGCTGCCCGCCTTAGCCAATGTGCACAGCCATTCGTTCCAGCGCTTTATGGCCGGCATGACCGAAGCGCGCTCGGCCGGTAAAGATAATTTCTGGTCGTGGCGGGATTTAATGTACCGCTTTGCCGCGCGCCTGACACCGGACCATATCGAAGCTGTTGCCGCACAAGTGTTTATGGAAATGCAGGAAGCCGGTTATGCTTCTGTTGGCGAGTTTCATTATGTGCATCACCAGCAAGGTGGCTTGCCCTATGATAATAGTGCTGAACTCTCGCACCGCATTTTCGCGGCAGCAAAAGACACTGGAATTGGCCTGACGCATTTGCCGGTGCTTTATACTTATGGCGGCGCTGGCTGCGTGCAACTGACAAACGGCCAATTGCGCTTTGGCAATTCAGTTGATCAATTTCTCAAGCTATCAGAAGCTGCAAAGCATCAGTTCAAACAACTTCCAACAGATTGCCGGATGGGTGTTGCACCGCATTCGTTGCGGGCAACCTCACCTGATGATTTGAAAGCTGTGCTGACAGCTTGCAACGCCGGCCCAGTTCACATCCATATTGCTGAGCAAACCAAAGAAGTCGAAGATGTAAAGGCTTGGCTGGGTGCAACACCTGTTAATTGGCTGCTGGACGCTGTAACTGTGGATGCGCGTTGGTGCCTCATTCATGCCACCCATATGACTGCAAACGAAACGATTCAAATGGCGCAATCCGGCGCGGTCGCCGGCCTATGCCCGATTACTGAAGCCAATCTTGGCGACGGCATTTTTAAGGGTTCTGAGTATCTTCAGGCAGGCGGCCAATTTGGCATCGGGTCCGATTCAAATGTACAAATTTCTCTTGGCGGCGAGTTGCGTCTGCTTGAATATGCCCAGCGCCTGCTGACACGCGCGCGCAATGTGATGGTTGTCCATGAAGGTTCTGTCGGGCACGCTCTTTACGCCAATGCGGCCACCGGTGGGGCGCAAGCGCTTGGCCGCAATGCGGGCACCATTGAAATTGGCAAATTGGCTGATCTGACTGCAATTGACAGCACCACGCCTCAACTCTGCGCGCTTGGCCAAGAGCAGTTGCTCGACGGACTGGTGTTTGCCGCTAAAGATGATGTTGTGACGGATCTCTGGTCAGCTGGAAGACACGTTGTAAAAACGGGCAGACACATCAACCGTGATATGATTATCTCCAATTATAAAAAAGCTGTCGTATCACTGTTGGCGGTAGTCTAGCTGCGCAAGTCAAGTTTAACCACCAGCGCGGATGCATCACCAGATAAAGCCAAGTCCAACGAGCCTTGATCGCTCAAGACCGTATCGCCAAACTGCAACTCAAATTCATTATTATTTATGCAGGCCGTGCCTTTGAGGCCGATGATTGCGATCGTTTGACCGGCCTTAATGCGCATTGATTTGGTGACCAAAGTTACGGTGGCATGGCAAAGCTTGGCGTCGAATATAACGTTTAAGTCGCGGATTTTTCCATTGATCAGCTTTGAATTGATAGCCTCGCCGCCTTCAAACTCAACAGGGATGCCATAAAGTGCATCGATCATGATACCTGCAGTTTTATCCGAGCTGATCAGACTGATGCCGGTCCCTTCAATCACGGTTAGAATACGGGTTAAACCTGAAAATGTGGAAAACGGCCCTTCGCTTTCAACATCGGCTATACTCAGCCGCCAGATTATTTTATCTCCGGCGCGTAAAGCGACAATTTCCCGCGTGACACCGCCGCCGTTTTTCCACGGCATGGTTGTCAGTTCAGCAAACCGGATAATACGCAAAATGCAGCAGCCTTGAAGTTTCGGGTTGATGGGTTAAACCTTATTATGTGCAGTCATAATAAAGCAAAGCTTATCCGTGCCCGACATCATAGGCTACCGCCAGATCAAAGCAGAGGTTTTCAGCCGCATCCGCGCAGGCCACTATGGCCCCGGTGATTTGCTGCCCGGTGAAGTTGAATTGGCCGCTGAATTTGGCTGCGCGCGCGCCACCGTCAACCGCGCTATGCAAGAGCTTTCTGATGATGGCATTATAGACCGGCGGCGCAAGGGCGGCAGCCGTGTCAAGCTTTCACCACTCAGGCAAGTCACGTTTGAAATCCCGATCATTCGCACCGACATTGAAAATAGAAACGCCACTTACAGCTATCAATTGAATTCAAGCGCTGTTGGAACGGCACCCTTATGGTTGGCGGCTAAATGGCAAATACTGCCACAAAATCGCATCAGGCATGTGCAATGCCTGCATTTTGCCGATAGGCAGCCGTTTCAATTTGAAGACCGCTGGATCAATTTGGCGACCGTGCCGCAAGCGGCGGAGGCTGATTTTACAACGACCGGTCCGAATGAATGGCTGGTTGCAAAGGTACCTTACACCAATGCTGAAATTACGTTTTCAGCCCGTGCCGCCAATGCAGCGACCTCGGTACTTTTAGCCACGAAACCCCAACAACCCCTTTTTTGTGTGGAGCGGACAACGTGGTTGGCAGAGGCACCGGTGACATTTGTCCGGCTGTTTTTTACCCCCGGATATGAGATGATCGCCCGCTATTGACGCGTTACCATTTTGCTTGAACATGGGCACGTATAATTTGGTCATATACCGCTTTGACCTTGGCCAAAACGTCAGCCGTCAATGGCGCTATATTTGATGCGGCCGCGTTGGCTTTAGCTTGCACCACGGTTTTTGCGCCGGGGATAACAACGCTGATTTCTTCATGCATCAAAATCCATTTCAGTGCAAAAGCCGCCATCGTTTTATCATCGCCAACCAAAGGCCGAATGCGTTCGACCGCTTCAAGGCCAATGTGATAGGGTACGCCTGAGAAGGTTTCGCCCATATCGAAAAATTCACCATTGCGGTTGAAATTGCGATGATCATCTTTGGCAAAAGAGCTTTGCCCATTCATTTTGCCGGTGAGCAACCCCGATGCCAGTGGCACGCGGGCAATTACGGCTACATTGGCAGCTTTAGCCGCACTTAGGAATTCGGTTGCAACGCGCTGGCGGAAAATATTGAAGATAATCTGGATTGAAACAACGCCGGTATGCTGAATGGCATCCAAAGCCTCAGAAATTTTTTCAACTGAAACGCCATAATTTGTAATTTTGCCTTCGGCCTTCAACGTGTCAAGAATGTCAAATACCGCCCGCCCTTGCATCAACGCTGATGGCGGGCAGTGGAGTTGCACCAAATCCAAAGTGTCCACTTCCAAATTTTTACGGCTGCGATCGATCCAACCGCGCAAATTTGTTTCAGAATAGCCTTCAACCGTTTGGGCCGGTAAACGCCGCCCCGCTTTGGTTGCCACATAGGGCCGCGGGCCTTTGCGCTCTTTCAAAACGGCTGCAATCAGCCGTTCTGAATGGCCGTCTCCGTAAACATCAGCCGTGTCGATGAAATTTGTGCCCGCATCCAATGCCGCATGGAGCGCTGCCCTGGATTCGCTATCATCTGTTGCGCCCCAAGTGCCGCCAATAGCCCAAGCGCCAAAACCAATTTCACTGACGCTAACGCCGGTTTTACCAAGAACACGGTGATGCATGACCAACTCCTTTTTTTCTATTTTGCTCTACAACGCGGGCATCAACCATGGCAAACAAATGTCCTTGGCAAAGCCAAAAATTTGTGGCGGGATAAAACCATGAACGCACCTGTTAAAATCGCCGTGTTTCCCGTTGCCGGTCTTGGCACCAGATTTCTGCCCGCCACCAAGGCGGTGCCTAAAGAAATGCTGACCATTGTTGACAAGCCGATCATCCAATATGCAGTGGAAGAGGCGAGAGAAGCCGGAATCGAACAATTTGTGTTTGTCACCGGCCGCAATAAGGGCGTGATCGAAGATCATTTCGACCGCCAATATGAACTTGAATCGACGCTTGAAGGCAAAGGACGTGAAGAGCCTCTGCTCGAATTGCGCAAAGAGTTGCCCAGCGCCGGGAACATGCTGTTCACGCGGCAACAACAGCCTCTCGGCCTTGGTCATGCCGTTTGGTGCGCGCGCCATGCCGTGGGCAACCGGCCTTTTGCATTGCTTCTGCCAGATATGATTTTCAAATCCGCGCCGGGCGTTTTGAAGCAAATGATGGATGTCTATAACAAAGCCGGTGGCAATATGCTGGCCGTTGAAGAAGTGCCAATGAAGAATATCAGCTCCTATGGTGTGGTGGCGAAGGGCGCAGGAGACGACAACGCCTTTGAAATCACCGCCATGGTTGAAAAGCCAAAACTTGAAGACGCGCCATCCAATTTAATCATTTCAGGGCGATATATTTTGCAGCCGGAAATTATGGCGCTTTTGGCTGATGGTAAACGCGGATCGGGCGGCGAAATTCAACTGACAGACTCTATGCTTGAACTCATGAAAACCCAGCACTTCACGGGCGTGAAATATCAAGGTCACTCCTATGATTGCGGCTCACGCCATGGCTTTGTGACAGCCAATTTGGCGTTTGCATTGGACCGGCCGGACATGCGCGAACGGTTGATTGCAGAAATTAGAAAATTGGGCATTTAGGCCGCCTGTCCCGTTCATGTTTTGATCGCTTTTACCGGCGAATCGTTTAAGTTCGCGCCATGAACGATCTTCCCTCATTGCTTAAGCAAACGGCATTCACGCTTGGCGCAACGCCAGTCAGCTATGGTTGGCTGCTTGCAGCGATGTTGTGTGCGGCTATGTTGTTGATTTTTCTAACATTGCGCTCAACCGGTTTGGCAAGGGCAGAGGCGCGTGAGTTGGCTTTTGAGGCAGCCACCCGCACCCAGATTGCCGAAGAGCGCATGGCAGATGTCTTAAAATCTCAGGCCGAGATGCAGGGCCGTATGGCCACAATTGCGGAAGTATTTGGCTCGCAGCAGGCTGAAATGACCAAATCACTCAGCGAACGGCTTGACGGAATGAGTGCACGGCTTGGCACATCCATGATCGAGCAAACCAAAGCCACACATGAGAATTTGGCTAAATTGCAAGAGCGCTTGGCCGTCATTGATACCGCGCAAAATAACATCCAATCGCTGGCAGCAAATGTCGTGCAGCTACAGTCTATTTTACAAAACAAACAAACGCGCGGCGCATTTGGTCAAGCGCGGATGGAAGCCATTGTTGCTGATGGCCTGCCGCAAGGAGCCTATCAATTCCAAGCCTCACTCAGCAATGGCAACAGGCCTGATTGCATCATTTTAATGCCGAATGGGCAACCGCCTTTGGTGATAGACGCCAAGTTTCCTTTGGAAGCGTGGGAACGTATCCGAGATGCAAAATCGCCGGATGAGCTGACAACAGCCAACCGTAATTTCCGCAGAGACATTGAAGTTCACATCAAAGCCATTTCCGAGAAATATTTTATTTCGGGCGAGACTCACGATACCGCCTTTATGTTTGTGCCCTCTGAATCAGTGTTTGCTGAAATCCATGAAAGCCATGATGCGCTGATTCAAAAAGCACACCGTTCGCGCATCGTGATTGTGTCGCCATCGCTGCTGATGCTGTCGGTACAAATTGTGCAATCTGTCTTGCGCGATGTGCGAATGCGCGAACAGGCCCATTTGATTCAAGGCGAAGTCATGCGGCTATTGGATGATGTCAACCGTTTGGATGACCGCGTACGCAAATTACAGTCCCATTTTGGCATGGCGCAAAAAGACATTGAAGAAGTACTGATATCATCTGGTAAAATCACCAGCCGTACCCGCAAAATTGAGGCTCTGGATTTTACCACACCCGAACCTGAAAAGAAAACGGCTGCTGTCGGCAATTCAGCAGGGCCGCTTAAATTGCGGGTTGTCGACGAAGGTTGAGCCTGTTCACAGATATCGAACAATGTGTAACAAACTCAGCGCTTTGCTTGAACGCCGCGCTGTCCCATCTGAGGGTAGTGGGTGCTGATTGGCACAAAGTCAAAGCAGGAAATTCCAAATGTCTATTCGTCCGGTAAAACAAATCTCAACCACCAAACCCACCCTCGAAGGTGCCGGTGTTCACTTAGAGCGAGCATTTGGCTTTGGCGACCCAAGCCTGACTGACCCGTTTTTGATGTTTGATGATTTCAGAAACAACCGTCCTCAAGATTATGCCAAAGGCTTCCCGTGGCACCCGCACCGCGGTATTGAAACGATTACTTATGTCTTGGCAGGCACGGTTGATCACGCAGATTCGCTTGGTAATAATGGTGCGCTCAACGCCGGTGATGTGCAGTGGATGACGGCAGGTTCTGGCATCATGCATCAGGAAATGCCAAAGGGCGATGCACTAGGGCGCATGCATGGCTTTCAATTATGGGCCAATTTGCCTGCTGCCCACAAAATGACCCGCCCGCGCTATCAGGATGTAAAGTCGAAGGAAATTCCTGAATATTTCGAGGATGATGGCACATCAATCCGCGTTGTGTGTGGTTCATTTGGTTCCAAAACCGGCCCGGTGGATGGCATAGCCGCCGACCCCCAATATTTGGATATTTATGTGCCGCCACACCGCACAAAACGGTTTCCAGTCGATACCTACCGATCGGCGTTCGCTTACATTTTTGAGGGCTCTGCGACATTCCGTGATGCCTCAAAACCGTTTGGTGTTTTGGTGGAAAAAGAAGTGAATGGCGAAGAAATTCATATCCGTGACTTTTCCGGCAACCGCACTTTAGTGGTGTTTGACACCGGTGATGAAGTTGTCGTGACCGCTGGCGAAAAAGGTGTGCGGTTTTTGCTGGTATCTGGCGCACCGATTAAAGAGCCGGTGGCATGGTATGGCCCGATTGTGATGAACACGCAGGAAGAATTGCAAACGGCGATCAACGATCTCAACCGCGGGACGTTTATCAAAGAACAACCGGTGATGTGAATTGCTGCCAATGAAAATCGGTTCTATAAAGCCCTGAACGATGAATGGTTCAGGGCTGTTTCATGATTTTGACCCGTTTTGTATTGGCATTTTTCATGGCTTTAGCGGCTCTACCGGCACGCGCCGGCGACGCCTTGATTGCAGTAGCCGCAAATTTTGCTGATGCGGCCAAAGAGATCGAAACTGTATTTGAGACGGGTGGAACGCACCAAATCGATATCACAACCGGCGCAACCGGCAAGCTTTATGCGCAAATCAAAGCAGGTGCGCCGTTTGACGTGTTTTTGTCGGCTGATCAAAAAACACCTCAAAAACTCGAGGCTGAAAATGTATCAATCAAGGGCAGCAGGTTTACATATGGCATTGGTAAGCTGGCGCTGTACAGCAGCGACCCCAAAACACTTGATAGTGAAAATGGCGCAAAAGTTTTGGCAGACGGAACGTTTCGCCACCTTGCCTTGGCCAATCCTGAACTTGCGCCCTATGGCGCGGCAGCAGACGCTTTTCTCAAAAGCTTGTTTTTGAAAGAACGGGCTGAGGCCAGAATTGTGACCGGCGAAAATATCGGACAGACGTTCACAATGGTGCAAACAGGTGCTGCCGAATTAGGGTTTGTTGCTTATTCCCAGGTTCTAAAGGACGGCCAAAACGGCAGTTATTGGCTGGTCCCGCAATCGCTTTATCCAGCGATAAAGCAGGATGCTGTGCTGCTGGCCAACGGGGCTGACAATCAAGCTGCCAAGGCATTTCTTGATTTTCTGAAAACCGATGCAGCGCTGGCGATAATGAAATCTCACGGCTATGATCAAAGATAAAGCTGTTTGAGGAATAATCTGTGCCGGATTTGGGGCCGCTCTGGCTAACACTGCAACTGGCGGCTGTTACCACCTTGCTTTTGCTGGTGGTTGGCACGCCGGTTGCTTGGTGGCTGTCACAAACCCGCTCGCGTATAAAGCCTGCAATAGAAGCGTTGACGGCTTTGCCTCTTGTTTTGCCACCAACAGTCATTGGTTTTTATTTGCTGATTACGCTTAGCCCCAAAGCGCCTTTAGGGGCTTTCTTTCTGTCTGTCACCGGCGAGACACTAACGTTTTCTTTCACGGGTCTGGTTTTGGCCTCAATGTTTTATTCTCTGCCATTCATGGTGCAGCCTTTGCAGGCTGCATTCGAGATTATCGGGCGTGCGCCACTTGAAGCTGCTGCTACACTTCGTGCCAAACCAATAGATGCGTTTTTCAGTGTTGCAGCGCCGATGGCGTTCCGGGCTTATATTACAGCCTCAGTTCTAACCTTTGCGCATACCATCGGTGAGTTTGGCGTTGTGCTCATGGTTGGCGGCAATATTCCAGGCCAAACCAAAGTGATTTCGATAGCGATTTATGAACATGTTGAGAGCATAAATTATGCTGAGGCCCATGTGTTGTCGGGCATTTTGCTGGCGTTTTCATTTTTTGTGCTTCTGCTTGTCTATAGCCTCAATCGGCGATTTCCCCTGGCGGGGCAAAGCGCATGAGCCTGTCAGTCAATGTTACGTGCCACTTTGGCGACTTTCAATTGCAGGTTGATCAATCGTTTTCCGGCACTGGCATCACAGCTCTATTTGGCCCATCAGGCTGCGGGAAATCCACTTTGCTGCGCATTATTGCCGGGCTTGAAAGCAAAGCAAAGGGGGTCGTCAATTCTGGTGCGGCCATTTGGCAAAACGAAAAACAGTTCATGCCAACTTGGCAGCGCGATATAGGCTTTGTTTTCCAAGAGCCGCGCCTGTTCCCGCATTTAACCGTTGCCGGAAATCTAGCCTACGCGCAAAAACGCAGCACTAACATTCAGAGCCAGATCACCCTTGAAAAAGTGGTGGCGGCCTTGGATTTAGCGCCTTTGCTTAACCGGCGTGTAACCGCGCTTTCTGGCGGTGAAAAACAGCGCGTGGCGATCGGCCGGTCGCTGCTGACCAAGCCTTCCTTAATGTTGATGGATGAGCCATTGTCTGCGCTGGATATGAAACGCCGCTCATCCATTTTGCTTTTAATCCGCAGCCTTCCGGAAACGTTTGGTGTGCCAGTTATCTATGTTACGCACGCCATTGATGAGGTCGCGCAAATTGCCGACCGTATCGCATTATTGAGCGATGGTCGTATTTGTGCAGAAGGCCCGCTTGATGCCATCTTAGAAAACCCGGAACTCGATGACTTAACCGGGCGCTTTGAGGCTGGAGTTGTTATTGACGCAAAAATTACCGGGCAAGATAAAAAGTTTCAGCTGACATTGCTTGAGTGCCAAGGCCAAGCGCTGATCATGCCTTTGATACCACTACACATTGGTGAAACTGTCCGGCTGCGGATCCGTGCGCGTGATGTAGCGTTAGCCACGGAAATTCCACGCGGGCTTTCAATCCGCAATGTGTTGCCCGCTAGAATTATTGCAATTGACAGCAATCTCGAAAGTGCGTTTGCCGAAGTCATTTTGGTGTTTGGTGATAGAAAATTGCGTTCACGCATCACACGTGCCTCGGTTGAAGAGTTAAACCTTGAACCCGGCAAAGCTGTTTATGCGTTAATCAAGTCTATTGCCTTTGACCGCCGTGGAATTGGCATAACACCTTAATTCCCCCACAAACAGGGAGGCACAAAACGCTCAACAAAAAACACTCAGAGTATTGTGATCAGCCGTCAAATCTCCAAAACCAAACCAGTCCCTAAAATAGTGCCCGTTGGTTGGCCGGTTGGGGAACCGCCGTCAGGTTCGTTGGTAATTGCCAATGTTGACCCGGCGATAATTGCTTTCAGCGCCTCAGGCACTTTGATGATCGTTGTTTTGCCCGACTGCAAAACCCCAACCGATACTGGCGCGTTGTTTGCCGCAATAACCCAAAGTTCAAAATCTTCGTTTGCAGCTTCAGTGCCGCGTTTTCGTGACACGTTAAGTGTGCCATCAACAGAATTATAACTGGCAGAGACCACGATGGTCTCGCCTTGAATGACGGCAACCAAAGGTGCAGTTTCAATAGGCGCGGGCAAAAGTTGGGGCATAATAACCACGGCGGCCAGTGCGGCAAACCCGAGTGCCGTTGCTGCTTGCCAAAAACCAAGACGCTGAAACAAAGACACCGGTCTGGCAACTGGAAACAGGCGTTTTTCAATTTGGCTGAGCAACATGGGCGGCGGCGCAAGGTCAGTCAACGCGCCGGTCATGGGTGCAAAGTTTTCATCCCAGTTGGCAAGCCGCATTTGTAAAGCGCGATCATTTTTCAAATCGGCGGTAAAACGCAAACGTTCAGCATACGGCATCACGCCGAGGGCATATTCGCCGACGCAAGCATCATCCCAAATTTGGCGCGGTGCGTCACTCATTTGCTTACAGCCGCGCCTCCAAACAATCTTTCAGTTTCATCAAGCTTCTACGCAACCAAGTGCGCATGGTATTAAGTGGAACATCATAGTGTTGCGCCAATTCTTCATAGGACTGACCATCAAGATAGGCCCCGCGCACAGCGTTTGCGCGGTCAGCGTCAAGTGTTGCCAAACAACGCGCAATCTCGCGGTTTTCAGATTTTTGTATCGTTACCGCTTCTGGCAAGGCAGAGCTATCAGCCAGATCAAACGCCTCTTCAATATCAACATGCCCGCCGCGGCGCTGGCGAATAAGGTCGATGGATTGATTGCGCGCAATTGACACCAGCCATGCCATCGGGCTGTAGCCCCGATTGGCAATATTGGGGGCAAAACTTGCTGCACGATTCCACACTTTAACATAAACCTCTTGCAATGCGTCTTCGGCTTCAGACCTGTTAGACAAGATACGCATTGTGACAGAAAAAAGTTTCGATGACGTGGCCTGATAAAGCGCATTAAACGCCGCACGGTCGCCAAGGGCAACGCGGGCAATCAATTGCTCAATTTCTACGGGGTTTATCATATGGGTCTTATGGCCGGTGTTGGACGCAAATGCCAGATGGTTGTAGGAGTGATCACGAACGCGTGAACTGTTTGTTTCTTATAGCCCGCCCAAAAACGCTTCTGCCTCATCCACTCGCAACTGCTTTTCAGCTTCGCTCCATTTGGATAAATTGCGGTACGGCATGGCCATGCGCACATTGCCCTTTAGTGCGTCTTCATTGCGGATAAGGAACGCCCAATAAAGATAGTTGAACGGACACGCCTTGGGGCCGGTCTTTTGTTTCACATCGTAAAAACATGATCCGCAAAAGTTCGACATACGGTCGATGTAAGCACCTGACGCAGCGTAGGGCTTGGACGCCATGATGCCGCCATCAGCAAACAATGCCATGCCGTGGGTGTTGGGAAGTTCGACCCAATCAAACGCATCAGCATAAACCGCCAAATACCATTCTTCAACTTCAGCGGGAGCAAAACCTGCGAGCAGCGCAAAATTGCCAGTGATCATCAGGCGTTGAATATGGTGCGAGTAGGCATAATCACGGGTGGATTTAACAACCTCTGACAGGCAGTGCATCGGCGTTTCAGCCGTCCAATAGAGCGCAGGTAGCGCGCGGTTGGCGTTCAGGGCGTTGGTCTGGCCATAGCCCGGCATTTTGAGCCAATACAGCCCGCGCACATATTCACGCCAGCCCAAAATCTGGCGGATGAAGCCTTCGGCAGCGTTGAGCGGAGCCTGGCCATTTTGATAGGCCGCTTCCGCCCGCTGGCACACCTCTAGGGCTGTCAGCAAACCAATATTCAGGGCCGGCGCAATCAACGAGTGAAACATAAAGGTCTCACCGGTTTTCATCGCGTCTTGATAATCGCCAAAAAATGGCAGACCTATTTCGATAAAATCATCCAGCGCCGTTAAGGCTTCATTGCGGGTTACCGGCCAGCCGAAATGATCGAGCGTACCAAAGTGAGCAGGAAATTTTGCCGCAACCATAGCCATGACGTCGTTCGTCATTGTATCGGGTTCAAAGCGGCGGCGATGCGGCAGTTTTACTGAGGCAGGTAGGCTTTTACGGTTTTCGGCATCATAGTTCCACTCGCCACCTTCTGGCTTGTCACCAACCATCAGTAAATTGGTTTCGCGGCGCATTTCGCGGTAGAAAAACTCCATACGGTATTGCTTTTTATCGCCTGCCCAAATGGCAAAACGGTCACGCGTAGCGATGAAACGGTTATCGGGCCGAACGTGAACCGGCGTGTTTAACTCAGCTTGCCAACCCTTAACCATTTCGTCGACGCGCCATTCTGATGGCTCGGTCAGCACCACGCAATCTGGCAAATGCCGGCCGATAGCGCGGGCAAGTTCGCCACTCAATGCATTGGTATTATCTGTTTCCCAAAGCTTTACATAATCAACCGTGACGCCTTCCGCGCGCAGTTCATCTGCAAAGTGCCGCATCGCAGATAGCACCAGAACGATCTTTTGTTTGTGGTGCGGGGCGTAAGTGGTTTCATCCCATACCTCCGCCATTAGAACGATGTCGTTGGCCTTATCGAGGCCATCGAGAGCGGAAATACCACGGGTGAGCTGGTCGCCCAAAATAAAGCGAAGCGTTTTCATTTGAGCTTGCTTACCACGGCAATCTCGCACCCAAATGGTTAAAAAACCCGCCCGTATCAGTGGGCGTTAGGCCATCTATGACACGGATCATATCATTTGCTGCAACGTCGGTTGCCCGCACGTCGAGGCCGGCTTTAGCAAATGGAGCAGAAAGTTTGGTTTCAACAGTGCCGGGATGCAGACTGGTTAAAACCAAATCCGGCCGTGTACGCGCCATTTCAATTGCAGCGTTTTTCAAATACATATTCAGTGCCGTTTTTGATGCGCGATAGGAGTGCCAGCCACCAAGCTGATTGTCCCCCAGCGAGGCAACTTTCGCTGAAACAACAGCAAATACAGCTTTGCCCTCACGCGCCATCAATGGCAAAAAATGCTTCATGATTAAGGCTGGCCCGATAGCGTTGATTTGAAACGCGTGCGCCATAAACGCCGGATCCAGTTGTTTAATTCCTTTTTCGGGCATGCCTTGCGCCCCATGAAGGTAACCGGTCGCAACAAACACAAAGCGCAGCGGAATTTCAGTCGCCGCTACACTTTGCGCGACGCTTAAAATTGAGGCTTCATCGGTGATATCAAACGCAGGCCGCGCGAACCCTGAGACCTTTGCAAACTGGCCAGAGGCCTTTGCAGCTTCAACCATTGCAGCACCAATACCGCCAGTTGACCCGAGAATGGCAGCGTGACCGCCGTTGGGAAATGAATTGAAGGTCATAGACATAGAATCTTGATCACCGGTTTCATAGCTTAAGTTTACGTCACAACGGCTGTGATGGTTCGCCTTTTTTGAAGGGATCCTGTCAGCGCTATTGTCGCAGCTATTCCAGCCAAAGATACCAATACAATAAACGCCGTGCCGCCAAGCCAGCCTGCTTGCCCAAAAGCAAAAGCAAAAAGCGGAGTGCCAGAAAATGTGCCAAGGTTGCCGAATTGTGCAATACCGCCATAGGTCATTGCAGCTCGGGTGGCATCAGGCGCCACGTCTGGCACGGCAGTAAAAACATAGCCCGGCATCATGCCAAAGGCGATCATGGTTGTTACTGTCAGGGCAATAACAGCGGCGTCGCCCGGTTGTGCTAAAAAAATGGTTGCTATGCTGCTGCCTAGCACAATGAACGATACAATCATTGCAGGTTTTAACCCGATGCCCAAACGAACCAAAGCACCCACGCTAAGCGTTGCAACAAGATTGACCAGCGTCATACCTGCAACAAATGAACCGGTGGCGTTGGCGCTCCAGCCTTGCACCTCAACCAGATAACGCCCCAAAAACGTAAGCACCGCCAAAAACGGCATGGTGTAAGTGGCAAATAAAATCGCCAAAATCAAAGGCGCACGTGAACGGTAAAGATTGGCATGGGCTTTAACCAAGCCGATGAATTTGGGCAAAGGAAAAGTGGCCTCGCTATAGCCTGATCGGGCAAGCGCCCAAACCAGCACAATGCCTGTTAAACCAACTGCCAAAGCATGCGTGCCCATCAAAGCACGCCAACCGCCAAAGGCAACGATTTCAGGCGCAATCAGGCTCATAATGCCAAAGCCAAAACCAAAAAAACAACCCCAGATTGCCAGCACAAATGGCATATCTTTCCGCGTTGAATGGGCGGTCATCAACGCTGGCGCAGCAACAACAATAAGCAAATGTGAAAAGCCCTCGGCCAAACGGCTTGCCAAAAACACTGTGCCATTTGGCGCAATTGCGCCCAAGGCCGCCATCGCAGCGCCGCTAAACAAAGCAATGATCAAAGCGCGTTTCAAACCGATTGCCGCAACCACTGCACCTGCTGCAACACCAAAAATCAACCCAACAAGGCCAAGAATTGAAACAGCAAAGCCAGCGCCAACCAAATCAAGCCCGAAGGATGCCTGTACCTCGCCCATCACCGGCGCGACTTTGCCAAACTGCATGGCTGCAACCAGACCGGCGGTGAACAGCACCGCAATCACAAGCCAGTCAGTGTGGGTGCGTTCAAGCGCTGAATTGGTCATGTTTTGCTTTCAAGGCTTATTAGAAAAACGCCTGAATTCCCGTTTGAGCGCGGCCCAGAATGAGGGCATGCACATCATGTGTGCCTTCATAAGTGTTGACGGTTTCAAGGTTCTGCGCGTGGCGCATCACATGATAGCCTGATTGGATTCCATTGCCGCCATGCATATCACGAGCATGGCGGGCAATGTCGAGGGCTTTGCCACAATTGTTGCGTTTCATGATCGAGATCATTTCCGGCGCCATCAGGTGCCGGTCCATAAGGCGGCCTATACGGAGCGAACCTTGAAGACCAAGCGCAATATCGGTTTGCATGTCGGCAAGTTTCTTCTGGAACAATTGTGTGCCCGCCAACGGCTTGCCAAATTGTTTGCGATCCAAGCCATATTGGCGGGCGCGGTGCCAGCAATCTTCTGCTGCACCCATAACGCCCCATGAAATGCCATAACGCGCACGGTTCAGGCAGCCGAACGGGCCCTTGAGGCCTTCGACATTGGGCAATAACGCATCTTCTGAAACGTCAACGCTCTGCATTACAATTTCGCCGGTGACGGAGGCGCGAAGCGACAATTTGCCTGAGATTTTAGGCGCAGACAGCCCCTTCATGCCTTTTTCGAGAATGAAGCCGCGGATTTGGTTGTTGTGGGCGTCAGACTTTGCCCATACGACAAACACATCAGCAATCGGCGCATTGGAAATCCACATTTTTGCACCGGTCAAACGGTAGCCACCGTCGGTTTTTTCTGCCCGCGTGGTCATGCCGCCGGGATCAGATCCGGCTTCAGGTTCAGTGAGACCAAAACAGCCGATGAATTCACCAGAGGCCAGTTTAGGCAGATATTTTTTGCGCTGTGCTTCCGAGCCATAGGCGTGGATGGGATACATGACGAGCGATGATTGCACGCTCATCATCGAGCGATAACCGGAATCAACACGTTCGACTTCACGGGCAACCAGACCGTAAGAGACATAGTTTGCGCCTGATCCGCCATATTCTTCCGGGATCGTCACGCCGAGCAGGCCCGCTTTACCCATTTTGCGAAAAAGTGTTGGGTCTGTTTCTTCGTTGAGATAGGCACTTTCAACAATGGGCGCCAAAACATCAGTCGCAAAAGCCTGCGCTGAATCGCGGATCATGCGTTCATCTTCTTCCAGTTGATCATCGATCAAGAATGGGTCATCCCACTGGAAGTGTGCGGTTTTGATATTTTCGGGCGGTGTATGGCGGTTCATGGGACAGGCTCGTCTATGACAAGCGCCGACCTTACGCCTCTAGACCGCTGCCATGCAAGGCAGTTTTCAGACAGCCTTTTGCGGCGTTTTGGCCTGATCAAATTGATTGTCTGCAGCATATAAACGGCGAAGCTCTGCAATTTCAGAGGTTGAGAAGTTAAGGCGCTCGGCCTCCAACAATAAATCCACGGCTGCGCGCCCTTTGGCGCGTTGACCAAGGGTGGCGTTTGAATTTGTTATTTGACCGGCATGTTGTCCCATATTGTCCAAATGGGCCAACAGAGCCTGACATTCCATCCACATTCTCGTGATGAGACGATTTGTCTATGCCACGGCTGCCAGCAATGAAAGGCTTTCCCTCACGCAACCGCTGCAAGCAGCGACGCGTTGCCGCCTGAAGCCGTTGTGTCTTCACTAACAGATTTTTCCGCGTAAAGCCGCTCGATTTGGGTATGGGCATGTTCAAGTGTAATCCGCGCGCCAGATAAATCAGCCAGCGCCAAACGAACGCTGCGCTTTTCTGCACCATCGTAAAGCGCAAGCGTTGCGCCAGATGCCGCTGCGCGCGCAGCAAAGTCAGGCTTTGCAACATCTAGCACAATTGCTTTTATGCCAAACGCCGCAACACGGGCAACTTGCGTGGCTGTATCTGGGCCAAGGCAAAGGACAGATTTGCGGGCTGATAAAATATAAGAGTTACGTTCGCCGGTCGGGCCGATAAGCTCGGTTGTTCCCAATGGTCGTTGCGTTGCGTTCGAAGGTAAATCAGCAAAACGGCGTACGTAAAGAGGGCCACCCGCTTTTGGCCCGGTACCAGACAGGCCATCGCCGCCAAACGGCTGCACGCCAACAACAGCGCCAATTTGATTGCGGTTAACATACACATTGCCCGCGTGAATGCGCTCGCAAATTTGGTCAACGCGGCCGTCGATGCGCGAATGAATGCCAAAGGTTAGGCCATAGCCCGTGGCGTTGATCTCATCGACCACCTTCATAATGTCGCGCGCCTTAAACGTGACCACATGGAGAACCGGCCCAAAAATCTCACGTTTCAGATCAGAGATTTTATCGAGCCTGATCAAATGCGGAGCAACAAATGTTCCACCTGCTGCGCCCGATGGTAGTTTCAGTTTATGAATCACATGGCCTTTGCGCTCCATTTCTGCGCAATGGGTTAAAATGATGTGCCTTGCATCTTCGTCGATCACCGGGCCGATATCATTGGCCGGGTTGGCGGGATCGCCAAGACGCAATTCGTCCATCGCGCCCTTGAGCATATGCATCAATTGGTCGGCCACATCGACTTGAACGCAGAGCACGCGAAGCGCAGAGCAGCGCTGACCTGCGCTTTGAAACGCCGATGCTAAAATATCGCGGGTTGCCTGTTCAAGCAAAGCCGTAGAATCGACAATCATAGCGTTGAGGCCGCCGGTTTCTGCCACCAGTATGGCCTCTGGATTGCCGCGTTCCGCCATGGATTTATCGATAAGGCGCGCTGTGTCGTTCGATCCGGTGAACACCACCCCGGCTATGCGCGGGTCGGCGACCAAGGCTGCACCAATCAAAGAGCCCTCGCCTTCCAGCAGTTGAAACGCGGCCATCGGCACACCGGCCTCAAGCATTAGAGCATGGGCTTTACGGGCAATCAAAGGCGTTTGTTCGGCAGGCTTGGCCACAACCGCATTACCGGCGGCGAGTGCACCGGCGATCTGGCCGGTGAAAATAGCAAGCGGGAAGTTCCACGGCGATATCGCCACAATCACACCGCGAGCATTTGCACCTTTGGGCAAGGCTTTGGCCTCACCTGCGTAATAGCGCAAAAAATCCACCGCTTCGCGCAGCTCAGCAACGGCATCGCTCCAGCTTTTTCCGGCTTCGCGAATAGCAAGCGCGATAAACTCGCCGGTATGTTTTTCAAACAACGTTGCTGCTTTATTCAAAATTTTGGCGCGCTCGGTTGGTGATTCTTGAGACCAAAGTTCAACGGCCTCTTTGGCAAGACCAATAGCGGTAACTGCGTCTTGCGCACTGGCATCACAGCGAAAACCAACCACATCGGAACGGTCTGCAGGATTGGTGATTGTGGCGCCTTCGCCGTGCACTTTTGCATTTAGAAACGGCTTGGCAAGGCCCATAAGTTCTGTGCGCATGGCCTCATCTGCCATGTTCCAGCCGCGGGCATTGTCACGCATACTATAAATGTTCGCAGGAAGGTTGATGGCCGGATGAGCTGAAAAGCCCTGTGCGCGGGCCTTGGCAACCGGATCAGCAGCAATCAATTCAGGCGTAACGCTTTCGTCAACAATCTGGTGCACGAACGATGAATTGGCACCATTTTCAAGGAGACGCCGCACAAGATAAGCCAGCAGATCACGGTGCACACCGACAGGTGCATAGACCCGGCGGAGGCGCTTATCATCTTCTTGCAACACGTCATGCAGCGGCCCGCCCATGCCATGCAAGCGCTGAAACTCAAACCGCGCATCTTTTGGTGCAACGTGCTTGAAAAGCTCTTTGGCCATTTCTTCAATCGCCACAGCGGTATGCGCATTATGGGTGGCAAATTGCGAATAGATCCGGTCAGTCATGGTAAGCAGCTTGCGGGCGCAAGCCAAGTAAGCAATGTCGGTGTGCTCTTTTCGGGTATAGACCGGGTAAGACGGCGCTCCGGCCGCCTGCGCCAACTTGACTTCAGAATCCCAATACGCGCCCTTCACAAGGCGCACCGAGAATTTACGGTCCTTTTCTTTGGCAATGGCATAGAGCCAATCGATCAATACCGGCGTGCGCTTGGCATAGGCTTGCACGACAATACCAAGGCCCGCCCAACCGGCAAGCTGCGGCTCAGATAATAGCGCCTCGATGACATCCATCGAAATCTCAAGCCGGTCGGCTTCTTCAGCGTCGAGAGCCAAGCCGATTTTGGCATCCTTCGCCATTTTTGCCAGCGCTACAATTCGCGGAATAAGTTCTGTCATGACGCGGTCACGCTGAAGCATTTCATAGCGCGGGTGCAGCGCTGAAAGTTTAACTGAAATGCCGGAATTGCTTTGCGGATCATCAGACAAGGCATGTCCGGCAATGGCACTGATAGCATTGGCGTAAGAGCGGAAATAGCGTTGCGCATCCTCTTCGGTGCGAGCAGCTTCACCTAGCATATCAAATGAATGCAGAATATTTCCGCGTTGACGGTCTGCTTTTGAATTTTCTAGTGCGTCTTCAATTGACGCCCCAAGTACAAATTGCGACCCGAGCATTTTCATGGCTTGTGCAACGGCTGTACGCACAACGGGTTCGCCGAGGCGTTGAATAACCGAACGCATCATGGAACCCAAGTCTGAACCGGGGGTATTGGTTTTGGATGGCGATTGGCCATAGACGCGGCCCGTCAGCATTAATGCCCAAGTTGAAGCATTGACCAAGGATGATTGCGCATTGCCTAAATGGCGCGACCAATCACCATCACCGATTTTATCAGTGATTAAAGCATCGAGCGTGGCAGCATCTGGCGTGCGTAAAAACGCCTCTGCAAGGCACATGAGAGCCACGCCTTCTTCGGTGTTCAGTCCGTACTCGGAAAGCAGGCTTTCCATCAGGCCGGGTGCGTGCCCGGTGCGGATGGCTGTCACCACATTAGCCGCGCGTCGTGTAACAGTGGCTGCAAACGCATCATTCCATTCCAGATTGTCAGCCAGATATGCAATCCACGGCGTCTCATCGGTGTATGCCAAAGCCGCCAATGTGCTGCGAATGTGATTTGCGTTTGACGAATTGGGCATGATTTGGCTCCGGCACATAGTTTCCGCGCCGATCATAGGTCTAATCTGCAAAGCAAACGAGGTGCTTATTGCCTATTTTGATGATCAAAAGCAGTCATAACAACTGATATGCAGTCGCAGTTATGATCGTTTAGGCCATTGGCCTATAACCCTAAAAATTAAGCCGCTCCAATGTGCAATTCGGCAAGCAGTTCTTTGGGCGCGTCATAGACATGGAAGCGGTTTCGCCCGGCTGCTTTGGCTTGATACATAGCCTTATCGGCGTTTCTGATTAAATTATCTGCGCTTTCTGCACTACCCTTAAAAACATTTATCCCCATGGAGCAACTGATCGATTGAATGACGCCATTCAGCTCGACGCCGCGTCGCAAGTTGCCGAAAATCTTGGTGGCAACCATTGTGGCATCAAATTTTGCGCCCTCAAGATCATGGTCCAAATCATGGAGTAAAACGACAAATTCATCGCCGCCAAGACGGGCAATCGTATCTGAATCGCGTAAACTGCTTTCAAGACATCGAGCAATCTTAGAAATATAAATATCGCCCGTTTCATGCCCGTAAGTATCATTGATGGATTTGAAACCATCCAGATCAATAAACAACAACCCGCCATGACGGCGACGCCGCCCGGAAATCTTGGTGGCCTCGCCCAAGCGGTTCATTAAAAGCCGGCGGTTGGGCAAATCGGTCAATGGATCATAATAGGCCATACGCTCAATGCGTTTTACCAATTCTTTGTGCTCAGAAATATCGGCCATGCAGCCATACCATTCGATGGCTCCATTATCGGCGCGCTCGGGCAAGGCCTTGATCTCCAACCATTGCTGGGCGGCACCTGGTTCGCGTTGATAGCGGAAAACACAGTTCCAAGGCTTTAGCTTTGAAAAGGAATCGGTCAGGGTTTTGATATAATGTGGATAATCCGCCTCATCGACGCCCTGAAGCAGGGGGCGCTGCAAGCCTGCCATCGTCGTTGAAAGTTCTATTGAATGCAGCCCGGCCATCGCCCTGAAGGGTTGAGACATGAACAGCACAATGTAAGTGCCATCCTGCTGCCGGCGCAATTGAAACAGGCCGCCCGGTGCCATGTCAGCGAGTTTATTGAGACGCACCTCAACCTGTCGCTTCCGGATGCTTTCCGTAATGTCGCGCAAAGAGCCTTCATAGTAAAAGGCTTTACCCGTGCTTGTATCGATCACCAAACGGGCGCTCTCGCTCACCCAGATGCGATCGCCTGTTTTTTGGCGGTAAATTTCTGAAACAAAATCCTGCACAAAACCGTCGCGGTGCAACATCCGCTGAAATTCAGCGCGACGGCCCCGTTCAACGTAAAATTGTACGTTCTTGACATTGACAGCCTCAAGCATTTCGCGCTCGCTCGAATAGCCATGCATTCGCACCAGCGCACGGTTGGCAGAGCGTAGTCGGCCATCTATCTCGGCCGCATAAACACCCTCAGACAGATTGTTGATTAATCTTAGTGAGTTATCGGCCGAGATGCGGGTTTGGTCAAACTTGCGATAAATCAATATTGTCGCCACTGCCATAACAAAGCAGGCGGCCAACAAAACTTCGCTCAGTATCAGCCAATCCATCCAACAGCTCGTTATTCACATTGCGGATGTTACAGGCTACCAAGAAAGGCGTTTAGCATCCCTTAAATGCCACAATTCGGCGCGCTGGTTTTTGAGTTCAAGGTAAACTGTTGCTTACCGACGTGCTTTTGTATTTTACTTTTGTCGTTTGGAAAAACCAAACGCCCGCTTGTGTTGCGCACAAGCGGGCGAGAGGTGGCTTTCAAGAAATGCAACCCGAGGTTGCTAGAAGCCTGAAGATGCTAAACCGCCGTTTTGCAGCTGTCGATAAGAGGTGGCAGACAAGGTTAACGGTTAGCCTCTTCACATTTCTGGTTGCGAAGCAGTTCACATGGACGACCTAAAGGCATGCCGTCACGGTCGTTGCGGGCAACATCATTGAGCCAAAGATTATGCTTGGCGTTTTTGCCTTCAACGCGCGACTGACGCTGCAAATCTTCAACATTCAGGCCGCGATACCCTTCGCGCTCAGGCGCCAAGAACAGATCACGGTTGTCACCGCCAGCGCCGCCGGCCAAACTTTTAGCGCCGTTACGGTCAAGTTTAGCATTACCCAAGGATTGCTCACCCAGCGGGATTTGCCGGACTTGGTCTTTGCGCTGTTCTCGTGCCTCTTTGGATTGAACGCCGCCGACGCTTGATGTTTTCGACGTGCCGATTTTGCCCAAAGTGGAAAAGACTGAAGGCTTGCCTTTTACAGCGGGCTGCGTCGCAACTGTCCCCTCTAGGATATTTGCTTCGCCCGGTGCCGGAACCGTTGCATATTCACGCGGGTCCACAAAAATAGTGGTGTGATTGCGGTCTTTGTCCAGTCCGTTCAATTGATCTGGATCATCAACGCGAACCATTTCATCTTGTTCGCTGATTATCCGGCGCTGTTTGGGCGCATCATACTGCGGATCGCGGATCACACGGTCACGGGGCTGTGTATTGCGCACAATCGGTTGCCTGCGTTGCGGGGCAGGGCGATAGCTTGGTTCTTGAACAACAGCCGGGCGATAGACAGGTTCTTGAACAGCAGGCTGCTGCTCAATGGTTGCAAATTCGGGCGCAGCCATTGTGCCTTCCGGCAATGCAACGCCTTCGGTCACATATCCCGGCGCTGTGCCATTTCCAGATTGCGATCCTGAAATGTTATAGCCCTCATTGCGCCAGATCATTTTTGGTTCTTGCATCAAGGCGGCCGGATCCACTGTGATACGCATACCGCGAATGATCGACACCAATTGCTCAGCGCTTAAATCAGTGCGGCAGATGCGCAAGCGTACGGACATTTCGGTATGACTGGTGGTGGTAAACCCCAATAAACGGCGCTCTTTTACAACGCCCTTTACATTTTGCCAGCCAAGCAGACAATTGTAGCCAAGTTTCGAACGCCCAAGCGCGTAACCGTAGGTTCCATAGGCATTGGCTTCCACTGAAGCTACGATTTCCATCGGAATACCCCAAACAAACTCCTTCATATCGGAGCGGATTTGTTCTTGGCGTGTGTTTCGAACCTGTAAATATTCGTTTTTGATACGATCGTCTGATTTTCCGGGCTGGGTCACACGCACTTCAATGCGGTTTTCGCCATCGGCAGCCGCTTCACTTTCAAGGACCATGATTTGCTCAATGCCGTTGGCATAGCGTTTTTCGCGCGCGGCAATCATCCGGCCCGCCATCATTGGCAGTTCCATAAACGCGCGTGACAACGGAACTTCTTCCGCCAGTTCGTACTGATAACCATCAAGCGGCGACGGTTCGAGCATGACCGCAGAGGTCAATTGCCGGTCGAGCGGATTGTTAAACACGCAAGCCTGCAAAGGTCCAACCAATGCCAGCACAGCAACGGCTCTTAAACCTCTATGTTTAAGCCATGAGCGAGTTTCGGCGGCCATAATACTTTATTCCTTACTCAATTTACGCGGCACACTTTAGGCAATCGTCGGGTCGATAATCAGTTCAATCGTCCGGTCGCAGAAACACCGCGGCGGCTGTCGGCTGTTGAAAGTTGGCGGTCAATTGCTTTCATCAAAGCATTTGCCTCACGCTTAAAGCCGATATGGTAGAGTGACCACGCCCGCATCATCATGATATCGCGCCCTTCGTTGGCGCGCTTTTTACGCTCATCAAGTGCATAAAGTGTTGATTGATAATCTTTTGCAGAAAAGGCTGCGCGGGCACGCTGGGTCAGCATTTCAACATCAAGCTCACGGCGTTTTTCCGGCGACAAATTGGTATTCATTGCCGCATTCATGGCATCATTCGTTTTGCCATTGCGAAGGTTAGCCAAGGATTCTCCGTAACCCGCAGCTGAACTGCCGCCCATTTTTCTGGCGCGCTCAAAAGCTTGCTCGGCTTCTGTTGGCCTGTTGGCCCCCATCAGACACCAACCGCGGGTTTCATAATCCTTAGCTTTGGCACGGCCAGAACTGATCAATTTTGCCGAAAGAGTGAGGCAGCCAACATAATCTTTTTTAGATTGCATCCGGGCCAATTCGCCTGAGCCACCACCACCTGAGCCACCAGCCCCTGAGCCACCAGCCCCCGAGCCGTCATTGCTTGAGCCACCACTGGAAACCACCCTCGGCTTTGCAACAACTCTGGTTTCACGCGGCACGGAAGCCACCTGCCTGTTATCGGTTTGTTGAATATCACGGCGGATTGGGCGAGTTTCTGAAACCTCGCGCGGCTGGCGGCGCTGCGCTGGTTTTTCATTAAATTGCGTGTCGTCGTAACGTTGATCATCATAGCGTGTGTCACGACGGCGTGTCTCGGATTGCCGGGTGTCATCATATCGGGTGTCATCAACGCGTGTATTGCGGACACGCGGTTGTGCATCTCTATACTGCTCATCGGGGTCAAGCCCAGCCGCAATCATGCGCTCCCGGCGCTGCTCTTCACGAAGCGCGCGCCGTTCCTGATAACGCTCATCGTCTGTGCGTTCCACTTCCCACGGTGCAATAGGCCGATCAGTGCCTTCAATGCGCTCAACCAAACGCTGCTCATTGAGACGCCGATTTTCGATGGAATCGAGACATTCCTCGTCTTCAATCCGGCCCTCTTTTAAGAAACGTTCTTCAAGCGTTTCGCGCCATTCGCGGTAATCATCGCTTTCATAATAAATCGTCTCGATTGGGGTATCATTGCCGCAAGGCGAAAACTCGGTTTCTGCAATCAGCGGATAAACCGGTCCATAAATACGCTTGTACTCTGTGAACAATTCCAGATCACGCGCAGCGCGGGCCGTCAGTACGAGGCCATAGGCACCCGTATCTGTTTCGTCCCATTGCACACCTTGCAGAAACCATTCATGTGCGGTTTTAAGCTGGCGGATGTTGTAGGCATACCAACCCAGGGCCTCAGCGCCTTCACCGCGCGACAATTCAAGGGTTTTTGAAGCATACTCAGCCAGAAATTGCGGCTCGAATTTTTCAGGACGCTGCGGCAGCATATAAGGCGCGCCGAGGTTGATATAGATGCGCCCCAGATCTTCTGACAAATTGCGCCATTCTTGTGACTTGCGGAACGCAGTCAACCAATCGCCCTTGTGTTTTAAGGACAATACTTTTCCTTCCAAAACCTCGGGGTCCTGGTTTTCTTCGGGCATCATTTCAAACCAACGGTTGGATTGCTCCCAATCTTCGATCTGAAACGCACTCCAAGCCAAAAGCTCAATATCGACCTGATTATTGGTAGAGACCGCGCGCTCCATCAACATGCGTAACCGCTCATCAAAGCGCTCAGGCAACGGTTGGCCGGTGCGCAATGATGCCTCGAGGAGGCCGCGGATGAGACCATCTTCAAGGATACCAATATCATCGGCAGCCGTCACGTAGCTCATCAATTCTGTGGTGAAAGCTTCAAGGTCTTCAGCAGTCAAATAAACCGCCGCTTTTTGCAGTGTGGCCGCTTTAAGGGAAGCATTTTCAGACACCGTCAAAGCTGCCCGATAGGCGTCTATGGCTGCAGCCTTGTTGCCGGTTTCAGAAAACGCTTGACCAGCAAACCACAAAAGTTCGACGTCCTGTCCATTGACAAGGCCGGGCTCAGAGTTGATTTTGGCTAATACGCCGGGCCAATCTTTCTTTGCAACCAATGCAGACACCTCACCGCGCGTTTCGCGTTGAGAAATAGTGTCAATCAGCACTGGTGATGGCTGCCAACCTGGATCAGCCGCGCGCATCTCGGCAATGCGGCGCTTCAATCCGTCAATTTGGTCATCGCCATAAAGATCCCACAATTCCTGCTCTTGTGCACTATTGTCTGCAAAAAGATCGCGCGGCGCGATCCAGCCGGGGTAAAGGGCCTGAATGCGCTGATATTCGCGGCGATAGCGGTCGTGTTCACCATTTTTGGCATAATAGCGCAAAGCTTCCAGATCAGGGCCGCGTGTCGGCAATACCAAACTTGCTGGTGCCGGGGCTTTGCCTTTCCCCGTATCAACGCTTGCAGTTTTAGGGCCATTGAGCAGTTCGCTATTTGTGAACGGCGATAACAGACCGGTGCCAGTATCTTTATCCTCAACTTCTTTGAGCAATGAGGCTGCCGGGTCTTGTGACGGCGTAACACCATCTGTTGCTGGAAGTGAGGGTGCTACAGGTACGATGATTTGAGCAGCCGGTGTGATGCCCGGTTGAGCGGCTTGCTGCGCCAACGCAGTACCAGAGCTCAGAGCAGAAATAACGACTGCAATGTTTGCAAAAGACCGGGACAAGGACATCATACGCATTTGGGATAACTCTGGCGGGCCGCCATAATTGCAAGCATCTGCATTGTTGCAGGATAGTAGTTAACATCGAGAGAAGTGAGCGTGTTTGCCGGAAATGGCGTGCTGGCGGTCGCGCATTGATAAAGGGACCGGATCGCCTCGTAGCCGGGATCAGACAATGTATCGCGAAGGCTGCGATCATTGACGCCAACGGTTTTAAGCGGCCCTTCCAATTGAAACCAATGCTCAAACGACGCGCGAAGCATCCGGCGTGATTGCGGCCCGGTCATTGCCAGATAGAGCGGAATACGAATGCTGTTATAGCTGAAAGCATCGTCAAAGCCGGGCGCTGAAGCAATTTTGCCGTTTTCAATGTCCAGCGCCAGCCAATCTGATGGCAAAGCTGACGCAAAGCTTTGTGACAGTCGAATAAGCGCAATGCCGCTTTTTGTGAGTTCAGACCATAGAGGTTGAGGCGCTAAAACCGCCAAACGGTCAAACGCCGGAAACACCCAATAAGACAAGTTTACAACCGGTTGCCCGCCGCGCTCTTCAGCCGAAAACCCAACTTTACCCGGCATCATCTGCAAGCCAAGGCTTCCAGCATTGTAAACCGTGCTTCGCAAGGCAAACGATATTTCTTTGGCGCGGCTGGTATAGTCCTCGCCAAAACCGGCTGCGCCAGCTTCAGCCAAAGCCCAAGCGATTAAAACATCGCCATCAGTGGCATTGTTAATATCTGTGATTTGGCCTGTTGGCCCTGCGGGACCTGAAACGGCAGCGTCTGCGTTATTGGTGACTGACGCTGTCGGGCCGCTCAATGGCTCATATTTCCAAGCGGCTAAGCCATCCTCTCGGATAAACATATTGGTTTTAGTAAATGACCAAATACGTTCAAAAGCAGCTTTATCATTGGCCGCAACTGCAAGCAGCATACCATAGCCCTGACTTTCAGTGTGCGAAATGCCGCCATTCACATTATCGATAACGCGCCCATCGGCCATTACAAACTGGGTGGAATAGGCCTGCCAAAGTCCAACATCTTTTGCCAAAGAACCGGCCACCGGTTGGCGATCTGCTAGAACAGGCAACGCTGATACTGCTGCCAGCGCAAAAGTAGCGATGCCGCTTGCAATGAATTTTGAAAATAACTCAACCATGTTCACCTGTCCCCGTTACATGGCCATTTTGGCGCCCATGACGCATCAAGAAGCGGTGAGCGGTGAAACCGCCCAAAAGTACGATTGATAAGAGGCCAACCACATAGACAAACGGGTTGTTTGACAACCAACCGGCAACCACCAGCCGCATATTAATGAACGATCGGGCACCCAAAATACCTGAGCGTTGATCAGCATTGCCGGCATTCAAAACCTCAGCCGTTTTGGAATTAAAGCCGATGGCAAGTCCGGTGGCCTTAGAGATCGGTTCGGGCCGCAAGAAACGCTCAAGTTCAACGGTGAGTGAGATCGCGTCTTTTGCGGTAACCAAAGTCCAAACGCCACGCCCAGAAGGGGATAAACTTTGCGAAACAATCAGATTGCTGTCTGCCACATCAAGCGTCTCGGGCAAACGGTATGCGCCCGACCGCAACCCTGCATCAACCAACATCGCGGCGACACGTTCTTGGAAATCTGTCAAAAAGCTCAAATATGAGTTGTTTTCGCCCGTCGAAGTCCAACGCTCGCGGAATTTGCGCAATTCTTCTTCCGGATTGACGACAGGACCTGCTGCCTCGGCCGGATTACCGTCTTGCCCCAGTGCCGTGATTGAGCCGGTTGGCAATTTATCGACATTTGCTGGCGTAGCATCATCGCCAGCAGGCGGGACAGCAGCGTCGCCAACTTTTTGCCAACGCATCCGCAGTTTACCACCGTCGATCGACGCCATTGTGTCTGTTACAACGGCCGGGATCGCATCGAGTTCGCCTACAATAATTGCATTGTTTTCATCACCGCGTGGAAAGCCGGTTTGCAGTTTGAAATCGACAGGTTGTCCGGCCACACCGGCCAAATGCGCAATTATCGATGCTGCCGCAGCCAATGTTTGCTCTTGGCGGTCAGCCATAAATATCGTTGTCGGGCCCAAAGCGCCCCTGTTCACATAGGGAAAGCCAGACCGAAGTGTGTTGCCCAAATCGGGCAACATGCCAAAATGGGCAATTGGCGGCATGACAATTGTGGATTCTGGAGACAGCAAAAAGCGCGATGTTTCCGCATTACCCGACAGCGGCACGCATTCCGCAATGTCTGTATCTTTGTTAAGGCGGGCTTCGATTTCTATTGTATTGCGCCCAGCCTTAAAGGCCGACAACGCTAACTCAATGGATTTGTTTTTCATCACCGCTCCACTGGCGTTACCAAGTGCGATTGATGTTTTGGTGACGCCATTGACGCGTACTGTCATCGCCGAGCGCGACGATAGACCTGGCGCATAGGCGGCGGTTAAGTCGAGCTTAACAACATCGTAGTCGGCGGGATAAAAATCAGGTGACAAATTGACTTGAAATGAGCGGCGGTAAAGCCGGCCCGAAAAATCCTCGTCCTGAAACCCCAGTCCGCGCAATGACGTGCGGCGACCTTCAAAAATTCGTGCTGGCGAGAACATTGCAAGTGTTTGCAAGCCCAATGGGGTGCCTTGAACATCGCCGACCGGGACGGCTTTTCGCATATTTGCGCGCGTGATTTCGCCATCCATCACCAGGGCAACAAAAATCGCACCGGTTTCAGGCTCCGCGCTGACATAAAATGGACCTTCGCCTTTTAGCCCTTCGGCTAAATCCGGCGCGCGGGCCATTAGCTCTGCTTTCGAACCAACAAACACATCGATACCAGGGCCGAAACCTTCGCCAATTTCAATCACAGGTGATGCAAAATCGCCGGCCAAAGCGATCATCTGCGCCAGATCGAAAGCATTTTGGATTTGCGCATCGCTGGGCCGGTCTGGCAGCAAAGTGCGCAAACGGATTTTTCCATCAGCCGATGGTGTCACAGATGGCAGGTCAGCCAAAGTGGAAAGCAAGGATTCAGTGCCATCCGTGATAAAACCTGTACCACTTTCGACAATATCGGTCCAAAGTTCGTATGTGGCGTCTGGTGTGCAATCAACACGGTGACGCTGATTGGCTTTGACCGTTAATGCATTATAGCCGAGTGCTAAAAGCTGCGGCGGTATTTCAATATCGATGGACGCTGGCTCGGTTGAAGCAAAGATCGGGCCTTTATAAAGTGCTTCGCCATTGATTGAGATTTCGAGGAACGAGCCCTCTGGCATCACAGACACCGCGTTCAAATAAGACAGCCGGAATGTCGCCGGGCGCCCAAGACGGGCAGCGCCTGCATAAAACGGCCATGTCCGGCTGTCGCTTTCACCGGCCAATCTGGTGCCCAGCGGGTGTGGCGGCAAATGATGCAAAGGCATGCCTGACAGGCCTTCACCCACCATCGCGCCAGTTGCACTTGGACCGGTGCCTCCAGCAGGCTTCAATCTCGAAAGGGCTTTCATGATATTGCCATAGGAGGCCGCGGAAACCGTTGGCGTGGCTGCAGGTAGCGTTTCGGCCCCATGTGTTGCCGGAGCATTTTCATTGACGGTTTGCTCTTGCGCGGCGGCATGAAGAACAGCTGACAATAGGCTGACCAGCACAATGGCCGTTGTTTGCTTTAAGCGCTTCATCATCGATCTATCTGTACAGTTTTTCACAACGGCACCTCGCGAGACGGTGCGGCTGCAACCGGTTGACGTTCACGGCCTTGCTGCTGCGCGACGATCGGTCTTGACACAGGCACTTGGCGCGCCACCGGCAACGACGACACCAATGGTCGTCCTGTCTGTGCAATTTCGTGGGCCTGTGGCGCTATTGATGGCGTCGCTATGGACTGGCGGCCATGCACCATAGGGGTGGCCGTTGCCATTGTGGCCTGCCCACCCATGGCAAACGGGCTGACCGGTATTTGCGGCATTGGTATCGAGGGCGTAGACGGGATTGCGCGTTGCTGTTGCGTCTGTTGGGTTTGAGCTGCGGGCGCGGCGGTAACTGCGGCCTGCACTGTTTGGGTGGCAATTGCTGGTGCCGCTTGCTCGACTTTAACCGTCGCAATAACTGGAGCAACAACCTTTGCTGGCGCAAAACGCTGTTCAGCGTTTTTCTTGATCTCGGCAATCGCCATTTTTAGCCCGCGCAATGTTTGCACCAATGACCATTTGATGAAAGTCCAAGTGCCCTGCGAGACTTTGATGTCTTTCAGACGATTGGCACGGTAACGTGCCAAAGCCTCGGAATTTGGAAACATCAACAACGCTTGGGCGCGGCGGTCCAGGGCGTTTGGCTGATGAAATTCAACGCCAACATTTGCGTTTTCGCCAGTCGGTTTGCTCCACCGCACATCGACATTAAATGTGTGGAGAACACGGTCTTCACGGCGGCGGCCTTTCACAAGGCTAAGCTTAACGGTTTGGCCCATTACAGTTTCAACAGGCATGTTTTCACTCATCGGCATTTCGACGCAAAGGCCGCCGATAGCAATGTCTTTGATTGAGCCAAAATAGCGGTCTTGGCCAATTTCCAAAACAGCCTGCACCGGCCCGCCAGCATATGGCATACGGTAATGACGGCGGCGCTGTTTGCGCTCGGAGACCGCACCAAGGCCTAGACCCGCAATAATCAGATTAAACAGAGCCCAGAAGCCAACAACATAAAGCAACTCATTGGTGCCGCTTTCTTGCATAAGCCGCCAAGCGCCCACAACAACGGTGGTCAGCAGCACAAGAAAAGTGATTAAATGGAACCAACCTGAATCTGAGAAGAAATCTTCCTCCAGAGTTTCAGCCTTATTGGTCACGTTAAAGGATGGCGAATGCGGTTTCAAAATCACCGAAACAATCGCGCGCGACAAATGATAACTCTGAACATATTCATAAAGTTCAGACATCCAAGGCCAGCGCACAGTGCCGAAAATATGGTTCTGCATCATCGTTGAAGCGACCAGCGAGAAAACCGTAAAGGCCAAAAACTCGTCAAACGATGCGTTGTAAATGTGCAAATCGAACAGAATAAAGAACGCCGGCGCAATCATGAACATGAAGCGCGACAGCGGGAACAGCCAGTTCAGCATGATTGAAAGATAAGCCAGACGCTGCGGCATCGACAAACCGCGCTTGAAGGCCGGGCGCTTCAAAATCAAGATTTGCAGCATGCCCTGACACCAGCGCGAGCGCTGGCCGATAAACGATGTGAACGTTTCCGGCTGGAAACCGGCAATCATCGGCTCTTGAACGTAAGCGGAATTCCAACCGCGTGAGTGGAGTTCAACGGCGGTTTCGCAATCCTCGGTGATGGTAATACCAGCAAAGCCACCCACTTCGTTGAGAGCAACGCGGCGCAAGACGGCAGCTGAACCGCAAAAGAATGAACCATTCCATTTATCCAGCCCGCGCTGGATGATCGAATAAAACATCTCGTTTTCTGATGGCATGATTTCAAATGAACCGATGTTTTTTTCCACCGGGTCAGGGTTCAAGAACTGATGCGGAGTTTGCACCAAAAACAATTTTGGATCGGCCTGAAAATAACCAATGGTTTTCTTTAAAAAATCCCGGCTTGGCGCATGGTCCGCATCAAACACCACGACGATATCGCCTTTGGTGGTTTTCAGCGCTTCATTCATGTTGCCAGCTTTGGCATGCTCGTTGCGGGCACGGGTCAAATAGGTAACGCCCAGCTCTTTGGCGAACGCAGAAAATTCAGCACGGCGCGCTTTGGCCCCCTCACGCACTTTTTCAGACGCGTGATGAAAGCACCGAAAATCCGTCCCGCCATCATCCAGCAAGAATACATTTAGTTTGTCGGTTGGGTAATCGATGTTGCGTGCTGCAGCCAAAGTCACGCCAAGGATCATCAAATCTTCATTGTAAGTTGGCACGAAAATATCAACCGTCGGCCAGTCTTTTTGGTCGCCGCTAATCGGGGTTTTTACCCGGTGGATCGGGTCGGCAACCACAACCATGTTAATGGCGAGCATCGAAATGGAATATAATTCGGCCATAAACAGCATGATGCCGGGAATGAAATTCCATGGCTCTGAGACCGGAGGCAAGGTGGAAGTAATGCGCCAATACAAATAGCGAAACACGATCACGGTGCCAATGACCAGAAACATCTGCCGCCAAACGCCCTTGAGGCCAAACAGCCGAATAAGCCCCATAATGGCCACGCCGCCCAAGGCTGCGAAGAATTGAGCTTGAAGCCCGACAGGTTGCATAATCGCAATGGCGATCAAGACCGCAACGATGCTCCACGTCACCGACGTCATTTTCTTACTCATAAAGGCCCCTACACAAACACCGGACGCAACTTGGGGTTTGTCCGAACGTAGGTATCAGGTCTTAACGTTAATATAGTGCCAAGCTTTATGGTTAACGCATTGTTTTGACGGCATAAGCCGTAAAGAGCGGCAAACTATTTTTCAACAAACGCCCGTTCAATGACAAACTCTGCAGGCTTAGATGCGCTGCCTTCGTTGAAACCCAAATCCTCTAGCAGCTTTTTGCAATCTGCAAGCATGGCAGGTGAACCGCACAGCATGGCACGGTCAAATTCAGGGTTTAATTGGGGAAGGTCTGTGACTTCGGCCAGTTTCCCTGATGTGATCAATTCTGGAATGCGGCCCATTAACGTGAAATTTTCGCGCGTGACAATGGGAACATGAATGAGCTTTTCACGCACCATCTCGCCAATCCACTCATCATTGCGGTAGCGCTCAAATGTTTCAAAGCCGTATTGCAATTCAGCGGTATGGCGGCATCCATGAACGACAATGATCTTCTCAAAGCGTTCATAGGCTTCAGGATCGGCGGCAACTGAGATAAATGGGGCTAAGCCAGTGCCGGTTGAAAATAGATAAAGGTTTTTGCCCGATGTGAGATTATCTTGCACCAGCGTTCCAACCGGTTTTTTACCCACCAAGAGAGTGTCACCGGTTTTAATGTGTTGTAAACGCGAGGTCAGCGGCCCGTTTTGCACTTTAATTGAATAAAACCCAAGTTTTTCATCATGATTGGGGCTTGCGATGGAATAGGCGCGGGTCAACGCCTTGCCGTCTTCGGTTTCAAGCCCGACCATAATAAACTCGCCATTACGGAAGCGCAATTCGGTTGGCCGCGTCGTGTCAAATGAGAACAATTGGTCTGTCCAATGCTGGACCGCAGTCACTTTGACTTCATGAAATGCGCCGGCCATAAAAAATCCCCGAAATTTGGTCTTGCGATGCCGTTTTCAACCAGCAGCGTCAAGCATTGGTTTGTCGCAGGGTCTTTACCAAGCGCAAGCCAATGGGCGAGGAATGACGTTGCTTAAAACGCAGTTCGCGTGAAATGGCATTTTAATAGCCCCGCTGTCTGTCAACAACGTTTTGGAGTGGTAAACCTGCCCGATGATTTTTGATTTGATTGGCAGCATAGGCAACCACAGCACTGCGGTCAGACCACGCGGCGGCATGAGGGGTGATAAAGCAATTGGGCAAAGACCAGAAAAGAGAAGCTGATGGCAATGGCTCAGTTTCAAACACATCCAGCGAAGCCGCTTTCAACGTGCCGTCCTGCAACGCGGAAAACACATCGGCGTCAACCTGACATTTGCCGCGGCCAGCATTGATCAAGATCGGCCCGCCGAGAACGCTGGTGCGCGCAAGTTTTTTCAAAAATGCCGTTGTGATTAAATGATGTGTGTCAGGCGTGTGCGGCAAGAGGCACACTAAAATATCTGTTTCGCTTAAAAACATGTCGAGGTTTTCCATCCCCGAAAACGTTTTAATGCCGTCGGGCTGTTTGGGCGAGCGGCTCCAACCCATAACCTGAAAGCCAATTGCTTTCAAAACGCCCGCACTATGTGCGCCCATTATGCCCAACCCCATAATGCCGACACACACGTCTTTGGCGGCGGGTTGAGGTTGCGGCTGCCAAATACCTGCCGTTTGCTGAGCGTCCATCAACGCGTGCTGTCGCAAGTGCATCAGGCACTGCATCGCCACGTATTCGCCCATACGCGCGGTCAGATCTTCGCCGACATAGCGCACCACCGGCAAATGCGCAGGCACAGTTCCAGCGTTCAAAATATGGTCAACGCCTGCACCTAATGAAAAGATAGCTTTGACATTGGGAATGCGCTTGAACAACGAGGCTTGCGGGCCCCACACCATGGCGTAATCCACATCGGCAAAAATGGTTTCATCGCCATCATGGCTATCCCAAACATGGTCCTCACCCGGCAACGCGGTCTCAAAATAGGGCAACCACTCTTCTGCTTTATCGCCCTTAACAGAAACCAGCACTGCCATGTTTTATTGGCTCACCGCGTTAGAATGAATCGTGGAAAGATCAAATGCAGCCGCCATCAAAGCCTTGGTGTAATCGGTTTTGGGCGCTTCAAAAATTTCTTCTGTTGTGCCGGTTTCGACCACAACACCATTCCTCATCACGACCACCTTATGGGCCAGCGCGCGCACCACTTTAAGATCATGGCTGATGAATAAATACGCCAATTTGTATTTCTTTTGCAAGTTGCGCAGCAGTTCGACAACTTGCGCTTGAACGCTCATATCCAACGCTGATGTCGGTTCATCAAGGACAACAAAGCGCGGCTTTAAAATCATAGCGCGGGCAATAGCGATGCGCTGGCGCTGGCCGCCGGAAAACTCATGCGGAAAGCGGTGGCGTGTTTCAGGGTTGAGGCCAACCTCTTCAAGGACGCCAACAACACGGGCATCGCGCTCATCGGCCGTCAATTGCCGTTCGTGAACGGCCAGACCCTCTTCAATAATATTGGAAACCGACATGCGCGGTGAGAGCGAGCCAAACGGATCTTGAAACACGATTTGCATGGCGGCACGGCGGGCGCGCATGTCTTTGAAGCTGAGCCCATCAATGGTTTCACCATCAAATTTAATTGGGCCTTCTGACCGGATCAAGCGGGTTAAGGCTTGGCCAAGCGTGGTTTTTCCCGAACCGCTTTCGCCAACAATACCAAGTGTTTCGCCCTCGCGAACGGCAACCGAAACACCATCAACCGCTTTGATATACCCGACGGTTTTTCTGAAGAAACCCGTTTTGATCGGAAACCAAACCTTCAAATCAACTGTTTGCATAATTGTTTTGGCATCCAAAGCAACTGGCGCTGCACGGCCTTTGGGTTCGGCGTCGAGCAAATGCTTGGTGTAAGCGTGCTGAGGATTGCTGAAAACATCGGCGGTTTTTCCCTGTTCAACAATCTCGCCTTTGGTCATGACGCAAACACGGTCTGCAAAACGCCGCACAATACCGAGATCATGGGTGATAAACAAAATTGACATACCGTGCTTGGCTTTTAACTCAGCCAGTAATTCCAAGATTTGGGCTTGAACCGTGACATCCAGCGCGGTTGTCGGTTCATCAGCTATCAATAGTTCAGGCCGGTTGGCGAGCGCCATGGCAATCATCACACGTTGGCGCTGCCCGCCCGACATTTGGTGCGGGTAGGCATCAATGCGGCTTTCAGGATCGCGGATACCGACCTGGGTTAAGAGTGCAATTGCTTGTTTTTTGCCATCCGCTTCGCCCATGCCTTGATGCAGGCTCAAAATCTCGACGATTTGTTGGCCAATCGGGTGAAGCGGGTTAAGCGAGGTCATCGGCTCTTGAAAAATCATCGTAACATCATTGCCGCGCACTTTGCGCAGAACCGGTTCTGATGCAGCCAAAAGGTCTTGGCCTTTGAACAGAATTTGCCCCGACGGATGGCTTGCCGCCGGATACTGCAACAGCTTTAACACAGACAAGGCGGTTACTGATTTGCCAGAGCCAGATTCGCCCACCAGCGCAATTGTCTCGCCCTTGCCAATATCAAATGAGATGCGGTTGACAGCCGTTGTCACTTTGCCGCCTTGGCTAAAGGAAACCGAAAGATCACGGATGGACAAAAGGGGAGTGGTCACGCAAATGTCTTTCTCGGGTCGAACGCATCGCGCGCCGCTTCGCCAATAAAAATCAAAAGCGACAGCATCAGCGAAATTACAATAAACCCTGAAAGGCCAAGCCAAGGCGCCTGCAGATTATTCTTGCCTTGCGCCAAAAGTTCACCAAGTGAGGGCGAACCGGGCGGCAAGCCGAAGCCCAGAAAATCAAGCGATGTCAGTGTTGAAATTGAACCGTTCAAGATGAACGGCAAAAACGTGAGTGTTGCCACCATCGCATTGGGTAACAAATGACGGAACATGATCACTGGGTTGGAAACCCCCAATGCGCGGGCAGCGTTGACGTATTCAAAGTTTCGCGCACGCAAAAATTCAGCACGCACAATGCCAACAAACCCGACCCATGAAAACAGCAGCATAATGCCAAGCAGAATCCAAAACCCGGGGGGCAGTATGGCAGCGATAATCAGCAATAGATAAAGCACCGGTACCGACGACCAAATTTCAATAAAGCGCTGCATCAGTAAGTCTGTCCAGCCACCGAAATAGCCTTGCACTGCGCCAGCAGCAACGCCAATAACGGCAGACGCTGCGGTGAGAATAAGGCCAAACAAAACCGAAATTCGAAAGCCGTAAATCACGCGCGCCATCACATCGCGCGCTTGATCATCGGTTCCAATCCAATTCCAGTTTCCAATGGTGCAATTGCGGTCATTAGCCCCTTCAGGATAGGCTGCGCATCGTTCTTCAATCGAATACATCCATGATGGCTTAGTCGGCGCTGAGGTTGGGATTTCAGAATTCACAGTGCGATAGGAATAGCGGATCATTGGCCAGATCATCCAGCCATTCGCCAAAATCTCGTCTTGGATCACTGGATCACGGTAATCAGTGACGGCCAGAAACCCGCCAAATTTTTCTTCAGGATAAGCCACCAAAACCGGCGAAAGCAGCTCCCCCTTATAGAACATCAGCAGCGGCTTATCATTGGCGATAAACTCAGCGCCCAACGTGAAAAAGAATAAAAACCCGAAAATCCAAAGCGACCAGACACCACGGCGATTGGCTTTGAAATTGGACCAACGCCGCTGACTTATCGGCGACAAAAGCGGTCGTTTAATGGCAATTCTTTGAGTGGAAATGACTGTGCTCATCCGACATCCCGCCGGTCAAAATCTATACGCGGATCAATCCAAGTATAGGTCAAATCAGATAGAAGCCCGACAAAAAGCCCCATCAATGAGAAGATGAACAATGTGGCAAATACCACGGGATAATCGCGGTTGATGATGGATTCAAAACCCAAAAGGCCAAGGCCATCCAATGAGAAAATAGTTTCTATCAAAAGTGAGCCCGTAAAAAACGCCGAGATAAATGCGCCCGGAAAACCCGCAATGATAATGAGCATCGCATTTCTGAACACATGCCCGTAAAGGACCTGATTTTCACTCAATCCCTTGGCGCGGGCCGTGGTGACATATTGCTTGCGGATTTCGTCAAGAAACGAATTTTTGGTCAGCAAAGTGGTGGTGGCAAAAGCCGACAAAACCATAGCGGTTAACGGCAAAGCTAAGTGCCAGAAATAATCGGTGATTTTGCCAAACAGCGACAGCGTTCCCCAGTTTTCTGAGGTTAGCCCGCGCAGCGGAAACCAATTGAAAAATGAACCGCCGGCAAACAGAACGATCAGCAAAATCGCAAATAAAAACCCAGGGATAGCATAGCCGACAATAACGACGCCGGAGGTCCAAACATCAAAACGACTGCCGTCTTTGATGGCTTTGCGGATGCCGAGAGGAATGGAAATCACATAAGAAATGAGCGTGAGCCAAAGCCCAAGCGAAATCGAGACCGGCATTTTTTCGATGATTAAATCCACCACCGACACATCGCGAAAATACGAATCACCAAAATCAAAGCGGATATAGTTCCACATCATGAGGAGGAAGCGTTCGAAGGGTGGCTTATCAAAGCCAAACTGTTTCTCAAGTTGGGCAATAAATTCAGGGTCAAGGCCCTGTGCGCCACGGTATTTGGATGAGCCGCCGGAGCTGCCGTCTATGGTGTCAACGCCGCCGCCTTGGGCCACCATATCATTGCCACCACCGCCGGAAATGCGGTCCATTGCGTCACCGCCCTCACCCGTGAGCTGCGCAATGACGCGTTCAACCGGCCCGCCCGGTGCAAACTGAATAATGGCAAATGAAACAGCCATGATCCCGATTAAAGTCGGGATCATCAATAAGATACGGCGCAGGATATACACGCCCATCAATTCGCCAGTTTCAATAATATGCGCATAAAGCCCGCTATACTCGCGTGATTCGCTTGGTCACTATCGAATCCATTTGGCAAAGATGTGCAAGCTTTGACATCACTTCACGATGCGCGCAGCTTTTGCTTCATCAAACCACCAGATGTTTGGAAAGCCCACCGAATATTTTGGCAGCGGATCAGGATGACCAAACCGGTCCCAATGGGCGATACGGGTAAACGGGTAATAAAGCTGCGGCACCATAAATTCATTGGCAATCAACACACGGTCTAATGCTTTAGTGGCAGCCACCAATGTGTCGCGGTCGGCCGCAAAAATGACCTTGTCAATGAACGCGTCAATCGCCGGGTCTGCGATACCGGCATAGTTGCGCGAACCGGCCTCGTCTTTTGATTTTGAACCCCAATACCCGCGTTGTTCATTCCCGGGTGACAAGGATTGGCCCCACGCGCCAATGATGGCATCATAATCAAATGCGCGAACCCGTTCAGTGTAGGCCGAAGTATCAACCACCCGAATAGAAAATCCGACACCAATTTTTTCAAGGCTGGTGCGCCAAAATTGCACTTGCCGGTCGGCATCAGCATCATAATAGAGAAATTCAATGTTAAATTGTTCGCCGGTTTTGGCATCAACCATTTTGCCATCGCGGATTTCATAACCTGCTTCCTTAAACAGGCCCACGGCTTCTTTCAAATTAGCCCTGATGTTTTCATCTGTGCCGTTGATTGGATTGACATGCTCTTTGGTGAAAACCGCCTCAGGCACGTTTGCTGGAAATTCGGCTTGCACGGCCTTCAAAATCTCCAGTTCTTTACCCGTTGGCAGGCCGGTTGCCGCCAACTCAGTACCGGCGAAATAAGAATTATTGCGCAAATAAAGGTTATAATAGGTGGTTTTATTGGCACCTTCAAAATCATAGGCCAGATTCAAAGCGCGGCGTACGCGCTGGTCTTTGAATTTATCTCTGCGCAAATTCACCACATAGGCCTGCATGGAGCCACGCGATTCGTCAGGAAATGTTTCGAGTTTTGCAAAACCTTTGTCGCGGGCGGGAAAACTTTCATAGCCGGTGACCCAACGTTTGGCTGAATTTTCAGTTCTGAAATCAAATTGGTCGCCTTTAAAAGCTTCCAAAATAACCGTGGCATCGCGGAAATATTCAAAACGAATGGCATCAAAATTATGCTGGCCGATATTCACATTGAGGTCTTTGCCCCAATAATCCAGCACCCGCTCATAGCTGATAGAACGGCCGGGAGAAAACGCAGCCAATTTGTAGGGCCCAGAGCCAAGCGGAGGTTCCAGCGAACCTTTGGCAATATCACGCTTTTGGCCTTTGGCGTCTATTCCATCCCACCAATGCTTGGGCAAAATTTGCAGCTGGCCCATAATATGCGGCAGTTCGCGATTGCCTGCTTCACTAAATGTGAATGTCACTTCATTGTCAGCGGTTTTAACAGCAGTTTTTACATTGGCATAATAGGCTTTGAGCTGGGGATCGAGTTCAATACTTTTTTCAAACGACCAAACCACGTCTTCTGGTGTTAGCTGCACGCCATCGTGCCATTTGGCGCCGGGGTTCAGCCGAAAGGTAACCGATGAATAGTCATCGGGATATTTCATTTCCAGTGCCAGCAAACCATATTCAGCGCTGATTGCCACCTCGTCGAGGGAACCTGTCATCAGTGTTTCATAGGTCAACGTCAGCCCGCTGGCCACCTCGCCCTTTTCAGGCAAAGCATTGAAGGTATCGAATGAACCGATCACGGCAAGCCTTGCTTGCCCACCTTTGGGCGCTTCAGGGTTAACGTAATCAAAATGTGCAAAACCCGCGGGATATTTTGGCGTGCCATTCAGTGCTGTGGCATGGCTCCAATCAGCAGCTGCGACGGTGTTCAAAGACAGGGCCAAACCAACGCCAATTGAAGCGAGCCAACTTAGTATACGCACCATAAAACGCCTCCTGAAACAATCCGGTTTTCAAATCAGATGGGTAGGAAACTAGGGACGCAAACAGGCAACGTCTATGGTTAGTTCTGTGCAAAAAACAAAAAGCCCGGACGATATCCGGGCTAAAGTCAATAATTTTGCGTCTGCGCTTAAGGCAGCGGTGCCGGGCTTGGTGAATGTGTGCGCATCCATGCAATCAAATTGGCTACGTCTTGGTCTTTTTTCAGCCCGGCAAATCCCATGGCAGTACCGGCGACGTATTTTTTGGGAGCGTGCAGGAAGCCGTTAAGCGCCTCATAAGTCCATACCGGGTCAACTGAGGCATGTTCGCGCAATGCGGCCGAATACCCAAAACCTTCGTGTGAGGCCATCGGACGGTTTACAATATTCCAAAGATTAGGGCCAGTTTTATTGGCCCCGCCTTCTTCCCATGAGTGACAGGCAGCGCATTTTTTGAAAACAATCTCACCGGCAGCCACATCAGCTGAGGCTAATAAAGGGCCAATTGGCGCCAGCTCAGCCGGGGCCTCAGCACCGCCCTCTGCAGGGGCATCACCTTCGGCGGCAACAATAGCAAACCCGGGCGTTTCAACTTTCTCTTGGTGGAACAGTGCGTCAGTCACGAGCCCTAAGGTCATGACGAAAAAAACCACCCCGAGAAATGCGCCAGCCAATTTATTAAATTCAAAGGAATCCATGAATGCCCCGTCTTATTGCGTAATCTCATGATCACCGTTTCTGCATGGATGATCTTTCAGGTGTGTTATGTCTTTTGGCATTTTCGCGCAACTCATATAAGGGGTGCAAGATTGAGACTTTTTGCCACTTAACGCTGATCGGGCGATGTTTTCAGAGGTTAGACCAAGGCTAAATGGTAAAGGCAGTTATTCTTATTCCGGCGCGCATGGAATCAACGCGCCTTCCAGGCAAGCCCCTCGCCGACATTTGCGGCAAGCCGATGATTTTGCAGGTATGGCTTCGCGCCGTTGCATCCGGCCTTGGACCAGTGGTTGTTGCAACCGACAGTACAGCAGTGCGCGATGCAGTCGAAAGTGCCGGTGGCACAGTCGTGATGACCCGTGCTGACCACACAACCGGTTCTGACCGAATTGCTGAAGCGCTTACAATTTTTGACCCGCACCGCAATTTTGATTGCGTCATTAATGTGCAAGGTGACTTGCCCACAATTGACCCCGCCATCATCCGCGCAGTAGCTGCGCCATTGGAAGATAATGCGGTGGATATTGCCACTTTGGCTTGTGAAATTACAGAGATGCACGAGCGCACCGATGAAAATGTGGTCAAGGCCATTGGCACGCCCATTGGCAAAAACCGGTTGCGCGCATTGTATTTCACCCGTGCAACATCACCGTCTGGGGCTGGCCCGTTGTACCACCATATCGGGCTGTATGGGTTTAAGCGCGCGGCGTTGGAGCGCTTTGTCAGTTTGCCGCCTGCAACGCTTGAAAAACGCGAAAGGCTGGAGCAGCTGCGCGCGCTGGAAAATGGTATGCGGATTGATATTGCACTGGTTGACACCGTGCCTTTGGGTGTGGACACAGCCGAACAGTTAGAACGGGCAAGACAAATGCTCGCGCGTGAAATGAGAGTTTGACGATGTCCAAAAAAATAGCGTTTCAGGGCGAGAATGGTGCCAACTCAGATACCGCTTGCCGGATGGTTTATCCGGACATGGAGCCGTTACCGTGCCCTACGTTTGAAGATGCGTTCAATGCGCTGTCCAGCGGCGAAGCTGATCTGGCAATGATCCCGATCGAGAATACGATTGCGGGCCGCGTGGCCGATATTCATCATTTGCTCCCAAATTCGAAATTGTTCATTGTGGGCGAGTTTTTCCTACCGATACATTTTCATTTGATGGTGCTGCCGGGCACGCAGCGCAGCGCGATTAAAACCGTCCACAGCCACATTCATGCGCTTGGCCAGTGCCGCAACTATATCCGGTCAAATCATTGGAAGGGCGTAATTGCTTCTGATACCGCAGGCGCGGCCCGGCTCATTGCTGATATGAAAGACGAGAGCCAGGCTGCGTTGGCTCCAAGATTGGCCGCCTCGCTCTATAATCTGGATATTATTGAAGAAAATGTCGAAGATGCTGCCAATAATGTAACCCGTTTTGTGGTTTTGTCCCGCGATGACAGCCGCGCACCCCGCGTTGATGATGGGTTGATTGTAACAACCTTCATTTTTCAAGTGCGCAATATTCCTGCTGCGCTTTATAAAGCCATGGGCGGCTTTGCCACCAACGGCGTCAATATGACAAAACTCGAAAGCTATCAACTCGGCGGCGCATTCACGGCGACACTGTTTTATGCCGATATTGAGGGCCACCCAGATGACGCACATGTCAAACGCGCACTGGATGAACTCAAATATTTCTCAGATGAGCTGCGTATCATGGGCGTTTATCAAGCCCATGAAACACGATTGGCGATCAACGCGAAAAACGGCTGATTATTCACCAACCCATTTGGCCATCAGATAACCGGCGATTGCGCCGCTCAGCGGTGATGTTAGGCCATCGGGGTGTGTGCCTTCAATCATTGTTCGAAGTTCATCCTTGGCAAACCAACGGCAATCTTCGAGTTCAGCGGAATCAAAATCAATAATGTCTGTGACCGCTTCTGCAGTGCAGCCAATCATTAATGAATGCGGCATCGGCCATGGCTGGCTGGCAATATAAGTGACATTGCCAAGACTAACGCCCGACTCTTCAAACGTTTCGCGGCGAACAGCATCTTCTATGGTTTCGCCGGCTTCAATAAAACCTGCCAGACACGAATACATGCCCGGCGGAAAATGCGGGCTGCGGCCGAGGAGGCACATGTCCTGATAAGTCACCATCATGATGGCAACGGGATCAGTGCGCGGAAAATGTTCGCCGCCACAATTGGGGCAGGATCGTTTTGCGCCGCCCGAAGCCATGACCGAAGCCGTTCCGCATTTGCTGCAAAACGGGTTGTTGTTATGCCAAGCGTTCAGCGCTGCACCATAGGCGAGATTTCCAAGGTCAGCACCTTTAATCAGTCCCTGTGCCACGATTGAGCGCAAGTCGATTGCTTTTATGCCTTCCGGCAAATCCGCAAGATCAACCATAGAAGGGATGGCCAGCCACGGCGCATTTTTTTCGTCAAAACCCAGCAAAATTGCTTTGCTATCATCCAACTGAAGTGCGCTTGGCTTTTCGTGCCAGCACGTTGCGTTTTCAGCCTCAAATCGCAGCAACGGCTTTGGCCCGGCAAATGCGATAATCTTAGCCTGTTGATGTGCCAAGGCATGAGCAACGCTGGATTCGTTGCGGTTTTCACTCAGGCGGTTAAGAGTACCACCCGCAAAGGCTAAATTTTCAGAGGCAGCGATATTTGACATGCCGCGGGATTAGAATGCCGCGCGCAAGCGGTCAATGAATTGATCAGCCATACCATCGGCATAAGGCGTTTTGCCGCCAAAGCCCCAGATAGGGCGCGGCCAATTGGCATCTCCTTCATTGCGCGCCACAATATGCATATGAAATTGCGGCACCACATTGCCGAGCGCACCGATGTTTAATTTATAGCAACCTGTGAGCTTAGCCAAAGTCTCTGATACCAAAGATGTTTCAAACGATAGCGCGGCTTGATCGAGCGGGGTTAGTTCAAACCACTCGCGAACATCCGGGCGTTTGGGCACCAAAAGCAACCAAGGCCACCGGCTGTCATTCATCAAAAGCAGGGAACAAAGGCCAAGCGATAACACCGGCAAGGTGTCAGCTGCCAAGCGCTTATCAAGTTCAAATGCCATTTTGCCTCTCCCTTTGCACCGGGCAAAGAATACCCACTAGGGTCCAACCACCTTCAATACATCTCTTGCTTGCCCTTTGAAATTTTGAAGCCGTGAACATCATCATTGATGCATTCAAGACCCTGTTCGGTGGCGGTACAAAAAACACCATAATAATTGAACGGCTTGTCGTAGGGCAAAAGCATAGAATCACTGCCGCGCAAAGTGTCCCCTGCGCAAACCATATAGGCCTTACCCGTATCATTGACGGCAAACCTGTTGCCCCAATCTTGCTCGCAATCGGCGGGGGCTGGCCGAAGTGGCTGGCCATTGGTTTTAGTCAGCAATTCGCAATCGACCGTGGTTTCAGAACCTTCGACATAGCCATAACAGTAAATGTTTTTGGAGGGTGTGTGGAATGAAACAGGGTCTATGGCTTGGGCAGACGTTGCAGAAAAAATGACAGAAAGAGCCAGTGAACCAATTGAAATTGATCGCATGAAAATTCTCCCGTTTACAAGCATAACGTAACCATGAAAATGACGTTACGATAGCGCTGCTTTGTAATTTTGTAAGCGTGGCAACCGATTTGGAAATTTAACGCCCTTGCTTTCGCACGCAGATTTCACCATATCGATTGCGGGAGGCTGGCAGTGGACGTTGCCGCTCGCCAATTTGGTCAGATCCGGAAGGAAGCAGCCACAACGAGACCGGAGCGGGTCGCCGTTCAGTCTCCCACCTTTTGATTATCCTCATTGCCAATAATTTTATGTTTGTGGAGCCAAAGAGTGCAATCGCTTTTTGGCAATAAATGCGGCATTGAAGTTTCATGTCTGAAACGCTGAAGCCAAATGAACCTTACCGCGTGCTGGCCCGTAAATACCGGCCGGTGGATTTTTCTGCGTTGATTGGCCAAGAAGCCATGGTGCGCACGCTTGCAAATGCGTTCGAAAGCGGACGCATTCCGCAGGCTTGGATGCTCACAGGTGTGCGCGGTGTCGGCAAAACCACGACAGCGCGTATTTTAGCGCGGGCGCTGAATTACCGTTCTGTGACCATTAATACGCCAACGATTGATCTTGCAATCGAAGGTGAGGAGTGCCGCGCGATCATCGAAGGCCGCCATGTCGATGTGGTTGAAATGGACGCGGCCTCAAACACCGGTATTGAAGATATCAAACAAATTATTGATGGCGTTCGATATGCGCCGCTAACCGCGCGTTATAAGGTTTACATCATCGACGAAGTGCACATGATTTCTGAAAAGGCCTTCAATGCGCTTTTGAAAACATTGGAAGAGCCGCCGCCGCACGCCAAGTTTATTTTTGCGACAACCGAAATCCGCAAAGTGCCAGTCACAATCTTGTCGCGCTGCCAGCGCTTTGATTTGCGCCGCGTTGATAGCGCGGTTTTGGCCAAACATTTGGCAATGATTTGCAGGGCAGAAAACGTCACCGCGACACCCGAAGCGCTGTCAATGATTGCGCGGGCCGGTGATGGTTCGGTGCGCGATTCGCTATCGATTTTAGATCAGGCCATTGCCCATGGTTCAGGCACGGTGGACGCCCATGCGGTGCGCGATATGCTCGGGTTGGCTGACCGTGCACGGATTATTGATTTATTTGAACACTTGGTTTCCGGCGATATTGCGGGTGCACTGGATGAGTTTGGCGAGCAGTATAAATCCGGTGCTACGCCGTCCGCAATGTTGGCTGATCTGGCGTCGTTTACGCATATCGTAACCCGAATTCGCGTGGCGCAAAACGCTGCCGATGACACGTCTTTGGGTGAAGAAGAGCGGATGCGGGGCCGCAGTTTTGCAGCGAAATTGGCCGTGCCGGTGTTATCGCGCATCTGGCAAATGCTTCTAAAGGGCATTGCCGAAGTTGATGCCGCGTCGCGCCCATTTGAAGCTGCTGAAATGGTGCTGATCCGTATTGCCCATGCCGCGCATCTGCCGTCATTTGAAGACGCATTGAAAGCGGTGTCTGATGGCAGTGCCGATGCCGGTCTTCCAAGAACACTGCAAACCAAAGCCACGCCGCAATTGTCACCAGCGTCAGCAACAGCCACGCCAGCACCAGTTATGCTAGCACCAGCTATGGCAGCACCAGTTATGGCAGCACCACGAATGGTCAGTTCTACATCTGCCGCGCCTTTACCAGAACAACAACTGGCCCCGCGAATTGAACCGGCTAAGCCTGCCATTCAGCTCAATTCCCTGACCGATATCATTAAACTGGCTGATCAGAACCGCGATATTCAGTTTAAGGTTTTGATCAAACAATATGTGCGGCCCGTGTCATTTGGCGAGGGCCGCATTGAGGTGGCTCTTGGCGCAGGAGCGCCGAAAACACTTTACAATGATATCAGTCGCCGCCTTGAAATGTGGACAGGCCAACGCTGGTTGATTATTCCCTCCAATGAGGAGGGCCAAGCCACACTTTCTGAAACTGAAGCGGGTACAAAACGCGCCAACGAAAATGAGGCGATGGAAGACCCTGCCATTGCGGCCATTATGAAGCGCTTTCCAGGCACAAAAATTATCGGCATTACGTTGCGCGGCAATGAAGTGCCTGTGGCAGAAGACGTGCCGGAAACCACGCCCGATGAGGCTGAAAATGATGATTAAACCAGTGGATCAATTGCGATGAAAGATTTGATGAATATTATGGGCAAAGCCCGTGAAATGCAGGCCAAAATGGCTGAAATGCAAGAATCGCTGACACAAATGGTTGTGCGCGGTGAAGCGGGCGGCGGTATGGTGACGGTCGCTTTGACCGGCAAGTTTGAAATGCAGTCAATGACAATCGACCCGAGCCTGATCAAGGAAGGCGATTCTGAAATCATCGAGGATCTGGTGCTGGCAGCCCATAACGATGCCCGCGCCCGGATTGAAGCGATGATTGCAGAAAAAACCCGCGATATGACAGCCGGTATGCCATTGCCGCCCGGCTTCAAATTGCCGTTTTGAGAGTGACTATTGATGGCAAAATCCGTAGCGGGGCCTGAAATCGAACGGCTGATCCAGTTGCTGGCAAAAGTGCCGGGGCTCGGACCACGTTCGGCGCGGCGGGCTGCTTTGCATTTGATCAAAAAGAAAGGCCAGCTGCTGCAGCCCTTGGCAGGCGCTATGGCAGATGCTGCCGACAAAGTTGGTATCTGCTCAACGTGCGGCAACATCGACAGTGCTGATCCGTGTTCGGTTTGCACCGACCATTCTCGCGACCAATCAACAATTGTTCTGGTGTCAGATGTAGCAGATCTCTGGGCGCTCGAGCGCGCCGGAACGCTGAATGCGCTTTACCATGTGTTGGGCGGCATCTTATCGCCGCTTGATGGTGTCGGGCCAGATGATTTGAACATTGCCCCTTTGGTGAACCGCGTTGCCAAAGGTGATGTTAAAGAAGTCATTGTTGCGCTGAACGCCACCATCGAAGGTCAATCAACCGCGCATTATGTGATTGACCAGTTGGTTGGCTTCAAAATCAAGGTCACGCGGCTTGCGCATGGTGTGCCGGTGGGCGGCGAACTTGATTATCTTGACGACGGCACGTTGTCTGCCGCCATGCGGGCCAGAACCAATTTTTGAGGATAAGTTTTAATGCGCGCACTGAACCCAGACACCGTTGCAAAGCCTGCTTCCAACTATGCTCAAGCGATAGAGGTGCCAAATGATACGCGCCGTTTGATCATATCCGGTCAAGTCGGCATAACACCTGAGGGCGCAATTCTAGAGGGTTATGAGCGCCAAGCCGAACAGGTTTGGGCCAATATCACAGCACTGCTTGACGCCGCCAATATGACTGTCAGTCATCTTGTTTCAATCCGCGTATATGATGTGGCGCCCGGAAATGTCGCAGCTTATCGCACAATCCGCGATAGGGTTTTGAACGGCCATCTGGTGGCTGCAACCTATGTCATTGTCGCCGGTTTGGCCTCAACACAGTTGTTAACGGAAATTGAGGCAGAGGCGGTGCGGTCATGGCAAGGTTAATCGTTGCTGCGTTTCTGATCATTATCGCTCTGCCCGTCTTTGCCCAATCCCGATCAGCAACGGAGGCTAAATTTCAAAATTGGCTTGCCCAAACCATTGCTCCCTTGGCTTCTCAAGCCGGTGTGTCTGACACAACTTTTACTGCTGCCATGAAGGGCGTTGAACTCGATTGGGATATTCCGGGCCTTGTTACGCCCGGCTCAAAAGGCGGCACACCCAAGGCGCAGCAGCAGGCCGAGTTTCGCTCACCCGCCAATTATTTCAATGCCAAATCTATTGACGCTTTGGTCAGAGGCGGGCGCGCGCGGGCTGGCACCCATGCCGCCACACTCACAGCGATTGAAAAAAAATACGGCGTGCCGGGCAGAATTATCGTGGCAATATGGGGCCGTGAAAGCGGTTTTGGCGCGGCTAAAATTCCGCATAATGTATTTCGCGTTTTAGCAACCAAAGGCTTTATGTCGACACGGCCCGATTTGTTTCAAGCCGAATTGATTGCGGCCTTGCAAATTGTGCAAAGCGGGCAGGTGCCGCTTAAAACAATGCGCTCATCCTGGGCAGGCGCAATGGGTCAACCACAATTTTTACCGTCAAGCTATTTGAAATATGCGGTGGATTTTGATGGGGACGGCACCAAGGATTTGTGGAATTCAGTGCCCGATACGTTGGCCTCCATTGCCAATTACCTAAAAGCGTTTGGCTGGCAGGCAGGCCGCAATTGGGGCAGTGAGATTGTGATGGCCGGTAGTTTATCCTGTGCCAATGAGGGGCCGGACAAACAGCAAACCATCGGCCAATGGGAGAGCCAAGGCGTGATCCGCGTTACCGGCAAGCCGTTTTCTGCCATTGAGAACGGTCAAGCTGCCAACCTTGTTTTGCCCGCAGGGCGCAACGGCCCGGAGTTTTTGGTAACACCTAATTTTTACGCCATTAAATCCTATAATGAGAGCGACCTTTACGCCTTGTTTGTTGGCCATGTTGCCGACCGTATTGGCGGGGCAGACGGTGGTTTTGTAACGGGTTGGAAGCCGGTGGATCAATTGCTGCGATCTGATGTTGCGCAGATGCAAAAAGCGCTTGAAAAAAATGGCTATGATGTTGGCGGAGCAGATGGATTGCCGGGGTATAAAACACGGCGTTCCATTGGTGATTGGCAGGTTAAAAATAGTTTGGGCGAAACCTGTTTTCCCAGCGCTGATTTATTGAAGGCGTTACGCTGAAAATGCGTTCTGCGTTGCTCATTGACGTTTGTGCAAATTGTTTTACCCTTACGTTCACGTAAATGTTTGAGTCTGCTTGATGAACCTTTATTTCCGCCTCATCATAGTCTTGATGTCCGGCCTGCTTTCTAGAACTCGCACGTCAATAATGGATGTGCATGCCCTTTGGTTTCGCGTGTTGCCCAATGATCTTGATACCAATTTGCACATGAATAACGGGCGTTATTTGACGATCATGGATTTGGGCCGAACCGACGCTTTGCTGCGCAGCGGCCTTGTCAAAAAGGTGATCAGTGAAAAATGGATGCCGGTAATTGCGGGTGTTTCCATGATTTACCGCCGCAGCTTATCGCCATTTGAGAAATACCGCCTCGAAACCCATCTCATCGGCTGGGATGAAAAATGGGTGTATATGGAACAAACGTTTATTCGCCAAAACGGTGATGTGGCGGTGCGTGGCTATGTCAAAGCCACATTTCTGCGCAAGGGTGTTCGTGTTGCCAGTGCTGATATTGCTGCCGCCGCCAATTACACTGGCACGCCGCCTCACTTAAGCGATGAATTGCTGGCATTGTTTCCCAAATCTGTCTGAGCAACCACGGTTTGAAAGCTGTGACGCAATAGCCCCTCGACAGGCGCACCAATCGGCTTAGATTAATGGCATGAAACCGGTTTCTGCAGCTTTGCCCTTCACACCTCCAGCGCCAATCCCGCGCGGACGGCAAGTGATCCCGTCGATGTTTGAAGTGGTGCGCACCATTCAACGCAACGCGCTCGAACTTTGGGGCGAGCCCTCCTATGAAGATAAATGGATTTCAACATCGTTTCTCGGCATGAAAACCGTCATCATTAACGATCCCGGATTGATCCGCCACGTGTTGGTGGAAAATGTTGCAAATTATAAAATGGCAAGAATTCGCCAAGCTGTTTTGCGGCCCATTTTGCGCGATGGTTTGCTTACCGCCGAAGGCGATATTTGGAAGCGCACACGCAAAGCCATGGCGCCTGTGTTTCCACCGCGCGCCATTCAAGCATTTGCGCCAGTCATGAAAGCCCGCACGGAAGAATTTGCCAAACGTTATGTGGCAGGCCAAGTCACAGATATCGCCCATGATATGACACTGCTGACGTATGATATTTTAGCAGAGACATTATTTTCCGGACAAATAGCAAGCTCACCCGGCTCTTTCGCCAGAGAGATCGAAACTCTCTTTGAAACCATGGGCCGCGTTGACCCTCTCGATCTGTTTAATGCGCCTCAATTCCTGCCGCGCTGGACACGGATCAAGGGCAGAAAGTCACTGGCCTACTTTCGCAAGATTGTCACCGATACGGTTGATCAACGTAAAGCGGCCACAGACAAAGCCGCGCCTGATGATTTTTTGACTCTGCTGCTCAAACAAGAAGGGCCGGATGGCCTGACGCGCGGCGAAATCGAAGACAATATCATAACCTTTATTGGCGCCGGCCATGAAACCACAGCGCGGGCATTAGGCTGGACGCTCTATCTTTTAGCCAATGCGCCTGTTGAGTTGGCGCAAGTGGAAGCAGAAATTGATGCCTTCATGGCTGGCCCCGAAACGCCAGCCCATGAGTGGCTAGACGCATTGCCCAAAACCAGAGCTGCGTTTGAAGAGGCGATGCGGCTTTACCCGCCAGCGCCGTCGATCAACCGTGAGGCGATTGCCGAGGATCGGTATCAGACCTTGGTGATTGAGCCCGGCACCGCGGTGCTGATTATGCCATGGACATTGCACCGGCATAAACTTTTATGGGATCAGCCGCGCGCGTTTATGCCATCGCGCTTCTGGCCAGAAAACCGTGGCAAACTCGACCGCTTTCAATATTTGCCGTTCGGCGCCGGCCCGCGCATTTGCATTGGCGCGACATTTGCGCTGCAAGAAGCAGTGATTGCGCTGGCAACCCTGCTCAAACAATTCAGGTTTGAATGCACTGATAATTGCAAGCCGTGGCCGGTGCAAAAGCTAACAACACAGCCTCAAGGCGGTTTGCCGATGCGGGTCGTGGTGCGGTAGGTCACGGGTCAGCAGAGTTTGAATGCCATCCATCGACTTGCTGTTAACTTTTTTTATTACGGCCGGCCTATTTGCCTTCATGCCGGGTCCAGCCGTTTTATAGACGCTGGCTGGAACTATGGCATCTGGTCAAAGGGCCGCTTTGGCTGCAGTTCCTGATACGAGAAACTATCGAGACTACGATGTTCTCGGTTGCCGACCTGATTTATATGGCATTTGCCGGGATTTTGACGAAACGCCTCCGAAAATCAAGCCGCATGCAGCTTCTAACGCAGCGCCAAGGTGGCGCGTTTTTAGTTGGGCTCGGTCTCCATGCGGTCTTGCAAAAGGGTCAATGGATTTGCATCTGCCATAAGCAGCCAAATTGAACCGCGCCCTTGCCGCCTCACCCGTTTCGCGCTAAGGCAGCGCTATATCCCTTCATTACGGTGGCTTGCCACCGCCCGCTTCGGGAAGCGGGCGAGTGAGAACTATTGTCTGGAGGCACTTTCAAGATGCCTTTTGAGGAGCCTGAACGATGACCCTGCCTTTAATGCCAAAAGCCACAGCCGTATGGCTTGTCGATAATACCGCGCTGACCTTTGAGCAGATCGGGGATTTTGTTGGTCTTCACCCGCTTGAAATTGGCGCAATAGCCGATGGCGATGCCGCGCAGGGCATTCGCGGGATGGACCCAACCGGCAACAACCAGTTGACCCGCGAAGAGATTACCCGCTGCGAGGGCAACCCTGCCAATAGTTTGCGGCTTGCTGAACCCAAAGTGCGCATACCAGTTTCATCCAAACGCAAAGCGCCGCGTTATACGCCTGTCACCAAGCGCCATGATCGGCCGAATGCGATTTTGTGGATGGTGCGTAACCACCCTGAACTCAAAGACAGCCAGATCGGCAAATTACTTGGCACAACCAAAGCGACGATTGCGCAAGTGCGTGAGCGCGGCCATTGGAACTCAGCCAATTTGACCCCGATGGACCCGGTGGCACTTGGCCTTTGCACGCAGATTGATTTGGATTTTGCCG